>CAVQPP010000319.1:0-3575 GCA_963714445.1 uncultured Actinomycetota bacterium | reverse complement strand
GCCAGGACACCGAGCAGGCTCGGCTGTCCATGATGTACGCCTACTCGGTTCTGCTCGGCCTACAACTGCTGCGGCGTGCCGCCCCCCATCTGGTTCCAGAGGGGAACGGCACGCCGCAGGAACTGCGCGATTACGTGGCCTCGCTCATCAGGCAGGCGGCCGGAATCGGACTACCGGCCGCCGCCTAATCAGCTGCGCCGCGCTAGATCTGCTCGCCGACTACTACTAGTCCTTCAGGACCTTGCCGGTGATCGGGTCGAGGATGACCTGGTCCGCGTGACGCTTGCCGAAGTCGAACATCGAGTTCAGCGAGCCGGCCACGTTGTCGAAGGAGTTCGCGCCGACCGAACCGGTCTTCCAGTTGTCCTCGATGAACTTCAGGATCGAGGACTGGTCCGTGGTCGAGTGGTCGACGTAGTTGCTCTTCGCGTAGGGCGAGAGCACCAGCAGCGGCTGGCGCGGGCCGTAACCGCAGCGGTCCAGCTCGCCGCCGAGCGGGGCGCGGGACTGCGAGTTGCACAGGCCGGCGCCGTTGAGCGCGTCGTTGGTCGCCGAGTTCGAGGAGTTCACGTTCGGCGGCGCCTGGTGGTCGTACCAACCGTCAGAGTCGTCGTACGCGATGACGACCGCGGTGCTCTTCCAGTCCTTCGACGACTCGAGTGCATTGATCAGCGAGACCACGCCGTGCTGCTCGTCGGTCGGGTCGGAGTAGCCCGCGTGGCCGTCCTGGTACTCGGACTGCTTCACGAAGGAGACCGCCGGCAGCTGGCCCGCGTTGATCGCCTTGTAGAAGTACGACAGGTCGTACTGGTGGTTCGCCGGGCCGTTGTGACCGACCTCGGTGACGGACGCCGGCGCGGTGTGGTGCACGTTGGCCGTCGACTGGTAGTACTCGAACGGGTCGTGGTGCGGGCTGTAGTCGCGGATCGACGCGTTGCCCACGTTGTTGTGAGCCGTAGCGCAGACCGCCTTGCTCGTGCTCGTGGCCGGCGTGCTCGCGCCGAAGCCGCCCTGGAACCAGCCCCAGCTCACGTTCTTGGTGTTGAGCAGGTCGCCGATGTTCTTACCGGTCATCGCCAGGTGGTCGCTGGTGTTGGCGCAGTCGTCGAACGCGGGGTCCGGGTCGCCGATGACGGTGCCGATGCCGTTGGCGTTCGCGTCGGCCACGACGCCCGCGTCGGTGGTCTTCTGGCCGGTCGGGGTCACCGCGTAGCCGCCGCCGGTCTCACCGGTGATCAGGTTGATCGCGCCGGGGGTCGACGGGCCGTACACCGTGCCGTACGAGTTGTCGCTCATCGCGTAGTTCTGCGCGTAGTTCCACAGACCGGTCACGGTGTTGCCGTCGTAGTAGTCCATGACCAGACCGGGCACGCCGACGTCCGGAGCCGAGCAGCTCTCCACACCGGTGAACTGCGGGAACTTGTCGGCCAGGCCGTTGTCGTATGCCTTCTGCTCGGCCGCGTAGCCGTGGCCCTGGTCACAGGTCAGCGGCTGCGTGCTACTTAGGCGCTTCGGGTTCACGCCGTTCGGGTTGTTGTTCAGCAGCGCGGTGGTCAGGCCGTTGACCGCCGGCGTGTTCGGCTTGGCGTGGAACTTGGTGCCGTCCGTGTTGGTCGCGTTCGGGTAGGTGCCGAAGTAGTGGTCGAACGAGATGTTCTCGTCGAAGATCACTACGACATGCTTGATCGGCGTGGCGGTCCCGTTGGCCGCGCCGTCCAGCACGACGGCGCCGCCGGCGGCGGGCTGCACGTCGGCGGCGTTCGCGTTCGGGCTACCCCAGCTCGGCTGCGCGAGGGCGAATGTCAGGCCGAGCGCGGCGGCCGCCGCTGTACCCGCGACGATGGCCGGGCGCTTGCCGACCTGCTTAATGGTGCGTGGAAGTCTGGCCACGTCCACCCCTTACCTTCGCTGGAGCCGAGATCCGGGATCTTCGGCGATTCTCAGGGTCTGCGAGGCAAGAGCTTGCTCTGGTGTGCGGACCTGACGCACACGTGGAAGTGACCCGCAGGTGAACTTCAGGGGGCCGCACTACCTGACACGTGCGCTAACAGCGTGTTATCACAGAACCGGAAGATATCTCTTCAGCTCGAACGGCGTAACCTGCCGCTGGTACTCGTCCCACTCCGCGCGCTTGTTGCGCAGGAAGAAATCGAACACATGCTCGCCGAGCGTCTCGGCGACCAGTTCGCTGCGCTCCATGACCCGGATCGCCTCGTCCAGCGACGTGGGCAGCGGCTGGATACCCAACGCACGCCGCTCAGCCCGAGTCAGCGTCCACACGTCGTCGTCGGCACCAGGCGGCAGCTCGTACCCTTCCTCGATGCCCTTCATCCCCGCAGCGAGCAGGACCGCGTAAGCCAGGTACGGGTTGCACGCACTATCCAGCGACCGAATCTCCACACGCGTCGACTGGCTCTTGCCCGGCTTGTACATCGGCACCCGCACCAACGCCGACCGGTTGTTGTGCCCCCAGCAGATATACGCTGGCGCTTCGCCGCCCCCCGACAGCCGCTTGTAGGAGTTCACCCACTGGTTAGTCACCGCGGTGATCTCCCCCGCGTGCCTAAGCAGACCCGCGATGAACGAGCGCCCGACCTTCGAGAGCTGGTACTCAGCCCCCGGCTCGTTGAAGGCGTTACGGTCGCCCTCGAACAAAGACAGGTGCGTGTGCATCCCGGAGCCAGGGTGGTCGTTCAGCGGCTTAGGCATGAAGGACGCGTACACGTTCTGCTCGAGCGCGACCTCCTTCACCACCAGCCGGAAGGTCATGATGTTGTCAGCGGTAGTCAGCGCATCCGCGTAACGCAGATCGATCTCTTGCTGCCCCGGCGCGGCCTCGTGATGGCTGAACTCGACCGAGATCCCCATCGCCTCCAAATGGGTGATCGACTGCCGCCGGAAGTCATGCCCGATCCCATGCGGCGTCAGATCGAAATACCCAGAGGAGTCCACCGGCACCGGCTCGGTACCGTACTCAGGCTGCCCCTTGAACAGGAAGAACTCAATCTCGGGGTGCGTATAGAACGTGAACCCCTTCTCCGCCGCCCGAGCCAGCGCCCGCTTGAGCACGTACCGAGGATCGGCGTACGAGGGCGTCCCGTCAGGCGTAAGGATGTCGCAGTACATCCGGCCCGTCCCAGGAGCCTCCGCGCGCCACGGCAGGATCTGGAACGTCGAGGGGTCCGGCTTCACCAGCATGTCGGACTCGTGCACCCGCGCGAAGCCCTCGATCGCCGACCCGTCGAACCCAATGCCTTCCGCGAACGCCTGCTCCAACTCGGCCGGCGCGACGGCGACGGACTTGAGGAAGCCCAGCACGTCGGTGAACCAGAGACGGACGAACCGGATGTCTCGCTCCTCGAGCGTCCTGAGGACGAACTCCTGCTGCCGTTCCATGATCCACGCTCCAGCTTTGGCTCTAGGCTCGCTCACCTTTCCCAGGCCACAGTATCGCGCGACCGGGTTACACCCGCATGAACCACCTTCAGGCACGCAACGCCGCACCACAATGCCGACTGCATGCCCGGAGTAACAGCTAGGGCCCGCACCACGTGAGCGGTACGGGCCCTAGCTGT
>CAVQPP010000318.1:0-19771 GCA_963714445.1 uncultured Actinomycetota bacterium | reverse complement strand
GGAGACGATGATGGAACGGCGTGGGACACCCTTACGCGATCCGAACGAGGAGGGCGTGCGCCTGCAGAAGGTCCTGGCTGCCGCCGGGGTGGGCTCGCGCCGCACCTGCGAGGAGCTGATCGAGCAGGGGCGGGTATCAGTCGACGGCAAGCGGGTCAACACGCAGGGCATGCGCGTTGACCCGGAGAAGGCGATCATCCACGTCGACGGGATGCGTATCGCCTCAGCCTCAGACTCCACCTATCTGGCGCTGAACAAACCCCCGGGCATGCTGTCCACGATGACGGACCCGGAGGGCCGCCCGAACATCGGCGACCTGGTCGAGGGTCGGGCGCAGCGGCTCTTCCACGTCGGCCGCCTCGACGCCGAGACCGAGGGCCTGATCCTCCTGATGAACGACGGCGAACTGGCGCACCGGCTGACGCATCCGTCCTACGGCGTGCAGAAGACGTACCTTGCGCAAGTAGACGGCGTCATCCCGAAGGGTTTGGGCAAGCGGCTGCGTGAGGGCATCCTGCTCGAGGACGGCCTGGCGCGGGTAGACAGCTTCAAGATGGTGGACGCGGTCGGCAAGCAAGCGCTCGTTGAAGTGGTGCTGCACGAGGGCCGAAAGCACATCGTGCGGAGGCTGCTCGCGGAGGCCGGATTCCCGGTCAACCGGCTCGTGCGTACGCACTTCGGGCCGGTCGCGCTCGGCGATCAGCGGCCCGGCAAGGTACGTGGCTTGACACCAGTCAGGAGATCGGGGCACTGTACTCCGCCGTCAACATGTGACGCCACGCGATGTGACGATCCGACAGTCGACGACGGGTCAACGACCCGATCTCCGTTCCCGTGCTCCCCGTACTTAGCGCTGCTGGCCGCCGACTCGGACCCGGTTCAGGCGCGTCGCGAGCAGCGCGCCGAGCACCGCGATGGCTCCGGTGACGATCAGGACGACCGTGATGGCGTGCGCGGAGGCGTGAATGCCGGGTCGCGCCAGCAGGTTGAGGAACAGCGTGCCGAGGGTCGCCACGCCGATCACCTGGCTGAGTTGCACCGTCGTGGAGATCACGCCGCTGGCGTCGGCCGCGTCGGTCACCGGAATCCGGGCGAGCATCGTGCCGAGTAGCGGGCTGTAGGCCAGGCCGAGGCCCACGCCGCTGAGCGCGAACAGGATCCACCTGGTCAAGCCGCCGGTGGTGCCGCCGTGCAAGTCGCCGGCGAGCCCGAACGACGTCGCGGCGAGGAGCAGGAACCCGCCGATGATCAGCCAGTTGTAGGCGCGCGGCGGTAATGAGCGCCAGCGCATCGACACCAGGAAGATCGCCACCGCGGCCGGCAGCGCGGCCAAGCCGGCGTCGAGAGCGGAGAATCCGAGCGCGCCCTGCAGGTGCAGGGTCAGCGCGAAGAAGAATCCGGTCATGACGGCCATGACGATGAACATCAGGCCGCTGGAGAGCAGGAAGCCGGGCAGTCGCAGCGTACGCGCGGGGATGATCGGCACGCCCCCGCGGCGCCCCAGCCGGGTTTCCACGACCGCGAACACCACCATGCCGACCGCGCTGGCGGCCAGCAGCACCCAGCCCCAGAGCGGCCAGTGCTCGTCGTGTCCGAGGACCAGCGGCAGGACCAGGGCCAGCACCGTCGGGGTCAGCACCGCGACGCCGACCGGGTCGAGTCCGCGTCCCGGCTCGCCGCGGTCCTTCGGCAGCACCCGGCCGCTGATCACCAGCGCCGCGAGGCCGACCGGGACGTTGATCAGGAACGCCGGGCGCCAGGTCCAGCCGAAAAGGTTCGCGCTGACCAGCAGGCCGCCGACGACCTGTCCGACCGCCGCGCCACCCGCGATGACCGCTGTGTACATGCTGGTGGCCCGCAGCCGAGACGGGCCGTTGAACGTGCGCTGGATGATCGAGAGAACCTGCGGCACCATCGCGGCCGCGCCGACGCCTTGCAGCGCACGGAATCCGATCAGCGCACCGGTGTTCGGGGCCAGACCGCAAGCCAGCGATGCGACGGTAAACAGGGCAAGCCCGGCGCGGAACATCCGGCCGTGGCCCCACAGGTCGCCCAGCCGCGCACCGGTGACGATGAGTACGGCGTAGGTGATGGTGTAACCGGAGACCGACAGCTGCAGGGCAGCGCCGGAAGCGTGCAGCTCAGTGCGTATCGTCGGCAGCGCGACGTTAACGACGGCGACGTCGAGCACCGCCATGAACATGGCGATGAGGATCGTCCACAGCAGCGCACCGCTCGTGCCGCTACCGCTCGACGTGGTGGTCGCGGTCGTCGTTGCCGCGCTGGAGTTCGAAGTACCAACAGTGGGACTATCGGGATAGCCACTGACTTGAGTGGAAGTCGTGGTTGACATGATTCAAGCGTGGCTTTAGCCCGATCCTGTTACCAAGAGCCCCGTTATCCTGGTACCAGCACTACCTGGATCACATCGGCGGCTTCGGTGATGATGGATGGCATGGCAGTTGTGACCGTCGCTGAACAGCCCCCGTTGGTCCAGTCGGCCCCGTCGGCGCAGCCGCGTCCAACGCCGGCCCCAAGTCAGGTCACCGCCGGGCAGTCGGCGAAGGTGCGCCGCACTGAGCTGGGCACTTTCCTGCGCAGCCGCCGCGAACGGCTCTCGCCTGAGGACGTCGGCCTCCCGCCGAGCCTGCGCCGCCGCACCCCCGGGCTGCGCCGCGAGGAGGTCGCGCAGCTGGCCGGCGTCGGCGTGACTTGGTACACGTGGCTCGAGCAGGGACGGCCGATCAACGCGAGCACCCAGGTGCTGGACTCGATCGCGCGCACGCTCAAGCTCGACTCCGACGAGCACAGCCACCTCTACCGGCTCGCCGACGTGACCTCGCTGGCGCCGGCCCGCGCGGTTTCGGAGGTGCTGGAGCCCGAGGTCCAGGCGGTGCTCGAGGCGATCAGCATGATCACCATGGTGATGAACGAGCGGTACGACCTGCTCGCCTGGAACCACGCCTACGAGGTCGCCTTCCCCGGCGTCAAGCAGCAAGCGGGCAAGTACCGCAACGTCATGTGGAACCTGTTCACCTCACCTGGCTGCTGCCACCCCTTCATCAACCGCGAGGAGGAGATGCCGCGGATGGTGGCCACGTTCCGCGGCAACTACGCGCATCACGTGGGCGAACCGGCGTGGGAACGCCTCATCGAGGACCTGATCGAGAACAGCCCGCGGTTCGCGAAGCTGTGGGCACAGCACGAGGTGGGCGGCTACGGCACGCGCGTCAAGGTCTTCGAGCACCCGGGCGTCGGCCGCTTGCAGTTCAGGTCGATGAGCATGGGCATCCACTCCTCTCCCGGCGCGCGCATGGTGGTCTTCACGCCGGCCGACGAGCGGACCGCCGAGGCCGTGCGCGACCTGGAGGCCATCGCGGATGTCTGCAGCAAGACCGTGCTGCCCTGCGGTCACCGCTTCCGTGGTATGGCCGTCAGCACGCCGTAAAGCTCGCTGAGCTGCGCCAGGCACTGCTCGGCGTCTGGCCAGGTCCGGGCACGCTCCAGGCCTGCCGCGGCGAGCCGGGCGCGCTCGCCGGGATCGCGCGCGAGCCGGGCGACGGCTGCCGCGAAGGCGTCCGGATCCTCGGGCGGCACGAGGACCGCGGCGTCTTGGGAGAGTTCGGGCGTGCCGCCGACGGCGGTGGCTACCACTGGCAGCCCGGCGCGCATCGCCTCCTGCACGGCCAGCGGCCGGGCCTCCCAGGTCGAGGAGAGCGCGAGGATGTCGGCGGCGGCTAAGAGGTCGGCCACGTCGTCACGGTGCCCAAGCAGCGTCGCGTCGAGTTGGAGGGCGTCGATCTCTGCTTGAAGCGCGTCGCGCAGTGGTCCGTCTCCGGCGATTACGAGCCGGGGAGCGGGTGACGGTGAGTCAACGAGCTGCCAGTCCTGCTGCCAGATACGCGCGGCTTGCAGGAGTGTCGGATAGTCCTTCTGTGGGGCGAGGCGACCGACCGCGAGTACCAGGATCTGATCATCGCCGCGCTGGTTGACACCGTGCGCACCGAGTTCTGTGCGCACGTGCGCGCGATCCCTTGTCGGCGCGGGCAGCGGCGGCGCCGGTACCGGACCGAACCGCGCGTCATGGGCACCGAGGGTCCGTGCACGCTCGACGAGGTCGGCGGAGGCGCCTAACACCACGTCAGCACGGAGCACCGCCAGCTTCTCCAAGCCGGCCAGCAGCCGCGATCGCACGCCGGACGCGAGCATCGCGTTGTGCAGCGTGACGACGCTTGGTGTGTCGCGGCGCGCGAGCGCTATGCCGGTGAACGCACCAGCGCGTACGCCGTGCGCGTGCACGACGTCGGCCCCGGCGAGCGCGGAGCGCAGGGCTCTGGCGACCACGACGCCCCTGGCTGGGTCGACCGAGCTCGTGATCGTAACCGGTCTGAAGTCCGCGCCGACGTCGGCGTATCCGAAACGCTCGCCGGTTTCCGCGGGTCCTGCGACGATCACACGATTGCCGCGAGCTACGAGTCCGGCCGCGAGCTCACGTACGTGCGCGCCTATGCCGCCAATACTCGTGCCGAGCACCAGCGCGATCGTCAGGGTCATGCACCACTCCCCCGATCACGCGCATTGCCCATGCCGTTCATGCCGCTCCGTTCACGCGTCCGACGCGAAAGCAGGGGCCGCAGATCGCCGTCGTCGAGCGCGTAGAGCACCGCGACGAATACGCCGATCGCGACGAGCGCGCACAGCAGTGCGACGCCCAACGCCGGCGCGGAGGTGGTCGAGCCGATCAAGTCGGCGACCAGCCAGCCGACCGCGCCAGCCGCCGCAGCCGCTATCGTGCCTACGGCGGCGGTGCGCCACAGTCCGGCGAACGTGCCTGGACCGGTGTGCCTGCGCGTCGCGACGAGCAGTAGGACCCCGGCCACGGTCATGCCGATGGAGTTGCCGAGACCGAGCGCCGCGACCGCGTCGTCCGGCGGGAACCGCCAGATCAGAATCCAGTCCGCTGCCAGCACCGTCAGCCAGCCGGTCACGGTCGCCGCAGCGGCGTCGCGGCCGTGACCGCTCGCGTAGAGGACGCGGCCGAGGTGCGCGATGGCGGCGTATCCGGGCAGCCCGAAGGCGAACGTGAACAAGCCATAGGCCATCATCGCGGGGCGCGGTCCGGTCGGCGCGGCGATAAACAGGTACGCCATCGGCCACGCCATTGCCACAAGGACGGCCGCGCCGCCGCACGCCGCGATCATCACCGCGCGGCTCGTCGTCGCGACGCCTGCGCGAAACCTGGCGATGTCGCCGCTGTCCACGTGCGCGGCAAGTGCGGTGAAGGCTGTCGTCGCGATCGGTAAGGCCAACACCGCGTACGGGAGCACGAACACGGCCCAGCTGAACGTGTAGACGGTCAGCGAACCGGTTGCCGCGTGCGTATGGCTGGTGAGCAGTACGACGCCGAGGACGACGAGGTTCTGCGCGGCCAGCGTCGCGATACCAGCCGCGGCGAGACGCCGTGCGCGCCGGGCGATCCCGGCCGGGAAGCGGAAGCGCGGACGCAGCGTCAGCCCGCTGCCGCGCACTGCCGGCAGCAGGCTGAGCGCGAGCGTCGCGACGCCCAGCGTGGTGCCGAGGCCGAGCAGTAGCTCCGAGCCGGTGCGCTGGTCGCGTAGCTTGCCGCTCGCCGCTCCCGGGTCGAGCGCGCCGAAGAGCAGGTACGTGGCGACGACGATCAGGCTCGAGCACAACGGAGCGAGCGCCGGGGAGAGGAACCGCCGATCGGATTGCAGCGTGGCGGACAGGACCACCGCGACACCGTAGAGCGGGATCTGCGGCAGGAACAGCACCAGGAAGCGGCTGACCGTCGCGGCGTACACGCGCTGCGGCGTGTGGTCGCCTGCCAGCAGTTGGCCGAGCTCGCCGGAGAACACGACACCGATCACACTGAGCGGCACCAGAATCGCGACGGTCCAGGTGAGCAGCGCGGAGATGATCGACTCCGCCTGCGTGCGGTCGCCGCGCGCCAGCGGCCCGGCCAGCAGCGGCACGATGATGCTGGCCAGCGCGCCGCCGGCGACGATGTCGAAGACCGTGTTCGGGACCTGGTTCGCGATGTTGTACGCGTCGGCCAATGTCTGGGTGCCGACGGTGTGCGAGAACGCGAGCGTGCGTAGGAAGCCGACCGTGCGTGAGAGCACGGTGACTGCCGCGATCAGAATTGCCCCGCCGGCGATCGTGCGTACCGCCACGCGGCGCGCGTCTACCGGCCCGACGGGCTGTAACAGCGAATCGTCGATGGAGGGCAGCGGAGGGGGGCGATCAAGCACGACGGCCGAGTCCGTCCAGGGCGCGCAGCGGCGGCGTGCTCGCGATCACCTTCGTGAACGAGACCTTCTCACTCGCCAGAGTGACTGCCGTCAGGGCGGCGGCACGCCAAGCCAGCCCGGCGCGCGATGCTGACGCGACTGCGGCGGTGCCCAGGACCGCGCCGAGCGCGTTCGCCCCGGCGTCGCCGAGCATTGCCCGCTCGTCGAGGTCTTCGGGCAGCAATGCGAGCGCCGCGCCGAGTCCCGCGCATCGCACGGCTGACGCGCCCGGTGTCGCGTTATCGCGCAGCATCGCGGGTACCGCAGCGATCGTCGCCGCCTTAATGGCGCGCCCCGGCCGAAGGTCGAAAAGGTTCACCGCGTTGGCCGCCGCCGCGATCGTGACGCCTGCGAGAACCTTGTCCACGAGCGTGTCGCGCGGCCCCTGCCGCACCAACGCGCCGGCGAGCAGCCCTGCGCCGCCGATGCCGAGGATCTTGACCGCGCCGGTGGTCAGCTCACCTTTCGTCAGTGCCTTGAGGTGCCCGCGCAGGCCGCGTCGATCGCCGCTGCCGTACAAGTCGTCGTACACACCGAACGCTCCAGCCCCCGCAGCCGCACCGACAGCTGCGGTACGCAGCGCGTGCGGCACGCCCGGAACTATGGCCAAGGCTGCCGCAGCGCCGGCCGCGTAAGCCGGACCTTCGAGTAACGTGACCGGTTCGCCGCGGTGGTTGACCCGGTTCCACAGCTTCGCGTCGCGGCCTGACGGGCCGCCCTCGGTGACCGCGCCGCGTGCCGCCGCGAAGGCGAGACGAGCCGCCGCGGCGCCGAGCACTGCCGCGACCGCGCCCTCTGTCAACGCCCGGGCAGCGATTCCCATGAGGTCGTCCGTTCTATCTCTGTCGAGCTCGTTGATCCGTGCAACTCGCGTAGCTAGCGGCTTGGGTGCTCTTACCCGGCGCTCGGCGTAGGTACCGCGGGCAGGCTGGGCAGCTTGGGCAGCAAGCCGTCGGTCGAGCCGGTCGTTCCGTAATGCCCCGCCGCGCCCTGGGAATTCGCGATTTCCTGGTAGAGCGCGAACACGACGGCGACCTGCCCGGTCGTCTGATCCAAGTCGTCGACGGTGGATACGGTCCTCGCCGCGGACGCGTTCTTCAATACCGACGCGATCAAGCCACCGGGTCCCGCCGCGACCGACATGCCGCCGACCACGGGTCCCACGCTCACCCCGTGCAGTGTCTGAGCGAGCGTCAGATACGGAGCGTTCTGCACCTCAGCCGTCGCCGCCTTGTTCGGCGCGGCGATGAACGCGGCGGTGGGCTTAGTCATCGTGGCGGCGTTAGGCATTGTGTTGACGGTGATCACGCCTATGTCCCGAAACGCCTTGAGCGTCTTTACGGACCAGTCGGCGGTCATCGTCTTCGGCGGCGTGGTCGGCGTCGGCGGGGCGCCGGTACCTGCGGTGGCCTGCGCGGTAAGCGCCTCGGCGAGCAGGTTCATCGCCTGGCTGACGACGTCGTCGCCGGGGAGCGTCTGCCCGGTCGGCTCGTAGTCGAGCACCACGGTCGCGAGCTGGTCGGCGTCGGTGGGATCGGTGAAGGTGCCGTTGATCGTAATATCCGCGGTGATCGTCGCGGCGGCGCGCTTCGCCAAGGCGACCACGGAATCGGTGGAGCCGTCATCGGACCCCGCCGCGCGCACGACGACGACGTAGCCGTTGAAGAGCTGGTTGTCGACCAGGTTCTCCTTGGTCCCGTTGATGTAGTCCTGCAGCTGCTTGTTCGTGTTCTGCATCGCCCGGTTGTCGTTCTCCAGGCTGCTCTTGGCGTTGTTGGCGCTGGTGATCTGGCCCTTGAGGATGTCGATCTGCGCGCTGCTGAGGAACGAGGCGCCGAGCACCAGGCCGACCGCCAGCGCGAGGAAGACCGCGACGATCGACACCACGTGGTACCGGAAGTCGATCACGAGAAGAACCCCTGCACCCAGAAGACGAAGGAGTCCCAGTATCCGCGCAGGACCTCCCAGTAGAGCCCGGCCAGCGGCGAGACGAACACGGTGACCGCGATCGTGATTACCGCCGCGCCGATCAGCAGCAGCAGCGAGGACGTGGAGATCTGGCTGCGGTAGAGCCGCGAGACGCCCTTGGCGTCCACGAGCTTGCCGCCGACGCGCAGCCGGGTCAGGAAGGTGGAGGCCATGCCGCCGCGGCCCTTGTCCAGGAACTCGACCAGGTTGGCGTGTGTGCCGACCGCGACGATCAGCTTGGCGCCCTTGTCGTCGGCCAGCAGCATCGCCACGTCCTCGCTGGTGCCGGCCGAGGGGAACACGACGCACTGGCGGCCCAGCTCGCGCAGCCGCTCCAGGCCGGGGGCGCGGCCGTCCGGGTAGGCGTGCACGACCAGCTCGGCGCCGCTGGCCAGCGCCTCGTCCGAGACCGAGTCCATGTCGCCGACGATCAGGTGCGGCTTGTACCCGGCCTCGATGATGGCGTCCGCGCCGCCGTCCACACCGATCATGACCGGCCGGTACTCGCGGATGTACGGCCGCAGCGTCCGAAGGTCTTCGAGGAAGTGGTAGCCGCGCACGACGATAAGGACGTGCCGATCGTCGAGATCGGTGCGCATCTCGGGCACGACGACGCCGTCGAGCAGCAGGTCGCGTTCCTTGTGTAGGTACTCGAGGGTGTTCTCGACGAACGAGTCGAGCTGCTCGGACAACCCGGAGCGCGCTTCCTCCATCGCGGTGAGCACGGCCTCGGCGTCGAGTAGGCGCCCGGCGGCCAGCGGCGTATCGCCGCGGAAGAGCACGTTGCCCTGGACGCGCAGCCGCTCGCCTTCCTTGGCCAGCGTCATCACCTGCTCGCCGACCTGGTCGATCAGCGGGATCCCGGCCGCCACGATGATCTGCGGGCCGAGGTTCGGGTAGCGTCCGCTGATCGACGCGGCGGCGTTCACCACGGCGGCCGGTCGGCAGGCGACCAGCCCCTCGGCGGCGACGCGGTCGATGTCCTGGTGGTCGATGACCGCTATCTCGCCGGCGCGCAGCCGTTTGGTGAGGTTCTTGGTGCGCTTGTCGACGCGCGCGATTCCGCCGGCGGTGGGCCCGGGCAGCGGTACGGGCTCCGCCGAGCGGTCGATAATGCGCGCGGAGATCCTCATCGGGACAATCCTGCCAGGCCCGCGCAGCCACGCACGTCCCACGGCGCCACTTCTCAACGAGACTTCAGCCGGTCAGGACGGTCAACTGCCGAACGCATTACCGTCAACCGCCTCATGTATTACCGTCGCTCGGCGTGCGCAGTCGCCAACAACTCGTCTGCGTGCGCCTGGCCACTTTCGGAATCCTCCAAGCCGGAGAGCATACGCGCCAACTCGCGTCTACGCTCCGCCTCGTTGAGTACGGTGACTCCGGAAGAGGTAATGGAGCCGTCGCTCTCCTTACGCACCAACAGCTGCCTATCGGCGAAGGCAGCGACCTGAGGCAGGTGCGTAACGACGATGACCTGCGCGGTCCGTGCCAACCGGGCGAGCCGCCGCCCGACCTCGACCGCGGCCTTGCCGCCGACCCCAGCGTCCACCTCGTCGAACACGAAGGTCGGCACTGGATCCGCGCCGGCGAAGACCACCTCGACAGCGAGCATCACCCGGGACAGCTCACCCCCGGACGCACCCTTGGCGATCGGCAGAAACGGCGCGCCCGGGTGCGGTGCGAGCCGCAGTTCGACGTCATCGATCCCGTTGGGACCGAACGCGACCAGACGCTCAGCTCCGGTATCCGGATCGGGCACCGGCAGCGCGTTGGCAGCCGACGCACCGGATGCGCCATCCGCGTCACCCGACAACTCACGCTGCGCCACGTGCACCGCGATCCGCGCGTGCGGCATGGCAAGCTCCGCGAGTTCGGTACTTACCGCAGCGGCAAACTTCTCGGCCGCCGCGCGACGTGCAGCGGAGACCTCGGCGGCGTAACCTGCCAACCGGGTGCGTAGGTCGTCGCGGTGTGCCCGAAGCTGCTCGATGCGGTCGTCGTCGTTATCCAGCTCGGCCAGCCGCAGCGCGCCTTGCTCGGCCCACGCCAACACGTCCTCAAGCGTTGGCCCATGCCGCCGGCACAGGTTCTCCAGGTCGGCGATCCGCTCGTTCACGACCTCCAGCCGCACCGGGTCCGCCTCAATCCCGGCGAGGTACCCCGCCAAATCCGTCGCGGTCTCGGTGAGCTGCCAATACAGCTCCTCCAGACGCGCCGCGATCGGTGCCAACGCGGGATCGTCACCGCGCACCTGCTCGATCGCGCGCCGCGCCGTGTTCACCAACGACGACGCGTCACCACTCCCGATGCCGTCGTCCGCGGCGAGCAGCGCCTCATGCGCCGTCGCCGCCGCCGCACGCAGCGACTCCGCGTTACCCAGCCGCTGCGACTCCGCGGTCAGCTGCTCAAGCTCGCCGGCGACTGGTTCCACCTTCTCGATCTCGGCGAGGCCGTAGCGCAGCGCGTCGGCTTCCTGGGCACGTTCACGCGCTTGCGTCGTCAGTTCGTCGAGTTCTGCAGCAGCGCTGCGGTACTGCTGATACGTGGCGCGGTAATCCGCCAACGGACGCCTTACGGCGTCGCCTGCGTATCGGTCGAGCGATGCGCGCTGCCGGGCCGGCTGCAGCAGCCGTTGCTGCGCGGACTGTCCGTGCATCGCGATCAGGTCTTCGCCGAGGTCGGCGAGCACTGAAACCGGCACCGCCTGCCCGCCCAAATGCGCCCGCGAACGCACTGGAGACCCGCCAGAGTTGGATCCCCCCGAGTTCGAACCCCCAACGCCCCCAGGCGCCCTGCCCCTGGCTGCCAACCACCCGCGCGAGCAAAAGCTCGACCCGCTCAGTACCGTCCGGCCCCGCCTCGACCGGATCTATCGCCGCGCCCGCCTCCACCGCACGGCGCGCGACAGAGCCGTCAGCGGCGATCAGAACACGCCCCTCGACGGTGGCGCGATCCGTGCCCGGCCTGATCCGAGTGGTCTCGGCTCGTCCGCCGAACAGCAGATCCAGCCCGCTGACGACCATGGTCTTGCCCGCGCCGGTCTCACCAGTGACTACGGTGAAACCCGGCGACAGCTCCAATACGGCATCCTCGATGACCCCGAGGCCGCGGATGCGCATCTGCTCCAGCACACTCGTCAGATTAGCGGTACTGCCGGACAACGGGCTCTTGCTTACCCATTGCCCCCTCTGACGAGCGATCAGATGGTATGAGCCGCCCGACCTACCGCACCCACGAGCCCGCTAACGTGCCCGCCAGCCATCCACCGGCAACGCGAACTTCGCGACAAGCCGGTCCGTGAACGGCGCGTCATGCAGCCGAGCAAGCCGCACCGGCCGCTCCCCACGCCGCACCTCAACACGCGAACGCTGCGGTAGGTCGAGCATCCGCCGTCCGTCGCACCACAGCACCGCGCTGCCCTCAGGGCTCGATCCCCAGCCGTCCTCGATCTCGATGGCGAGCAGCGAGGTAGGCGCCGCCACGAGCGGCCGCGCGAACAACGCATGCGCCGAGACCGGCACCAACAGCAACGCCTCGACATCCGGCCACACGACCGGCCCGCCGCCGGAGAACGCGTACGCAGTCGAACCAGTCGGCGTCGCGCAGACCACGCCATCGCAGCCCCAACGCGACAACGGCCGGCCGTCGATCTCGATCAGGACCTCGATCATCCGCTCCCGCGAGCGCTTCTCGACGCTGGCTTCATTCAGCGCCCACGTCCGCCAGACCACGCGGCCGTCCTGCAGCACCGTGGCGTCGAGCGTCATCCGCTCCTCGACCTCGTAGCGCTGCTCGACGATCCGCTCGACCACCTCGTGCAGGTCCTCGAGCTCCGCCTCGGCCAGGAAGCCGACCCGCCCGAGATTGACCCCGAGCAGCGGCACGTCGCCGGATCGAGCCACCTCGGCGCCGCGCAGTAACGTGCCATCGCCGCCAAGCACGACCACGAGTTCGCACTCATCCACGGCATGCCGGTCGTCCGGAACGATCCGAGTCCCCGGCCCGAAATCCGCGCCGTTCACGTCGCCCGCGAGCACCCGCACCTCGATGCCCGCAGCAGACACCCAGTGCGCGACCTTACGGGCGGCGTCTTTGGCCTCAAGCCGTCCGGTGTGCGTGACCAGCAGGACGCTTCGCTTTGGGCGTTCGTTGGCCCTGTCCTCGTCCGTCACGCACGCTCCTCGTGTTCGCGTTGCTCAGTACTGTCTCTATACTCGTTCATCGCGCTCTGCCGGTCGACGTGCTCTCGCGGCCGCATCTCCGGCAGGCCCTTCCGCGATCGCACGTGCCAGTTCCTCCTCGTCAAGCGGCGGCGCTCCCGCGCGCAGCCACACGAAGTACTCCACGTTGCCGCTCGGCCCAGGCAGCGGGCTCGCAGTGACCCCGAGCAGGCCGACGCCGAGCGTCCACGCGGCAGCGGCGACCGTACGCACGGCCTCGGCATGTAACGCCGTATCGCGCACGACGCCGCCGGAGCCGAGGCGTTCGCGGCCGACCTCGAACTGTGGCTTCACCATCAGCGCGAGGTCGGCCCCGGGCGCCGCACAACGCACCAGCGCCGGCAGCACCAACGTCAGCGAGATGAACGAAAGATCGCCGACGATGAGTTCCGCCGGATCACCGCCGATCTGCTCTAACGTCAAATCGCGGACATTGGTTCGATCGACGACCACAACGCGCGAATCAGTTTGCAGCCGCCACGCCAGTTGTCCGTAACCCACGTCCACCGCGACGACCTGCCGTGCCCCAGCCCGCAGCAGCACGTCGGTAAATCCGCCGGTCGATGCCCCCGCGTCAAGGCAACGACGACCCTCGACGCGTAACCCGCGCGGCCCGAACACAGCGAGCGCCCCCGCGAGCTTGTGCCCACCACGCGATGCGTAATCGTCGGCGCCGTCCCCATCCGCCGACGCAGTCACGACAATCGCCGCCGAAGTCTCAACCTGCGTAGCCGGTTTGCCCGCGGCCTGACCGCCGACAGTCACGCGCCCGGCCGCGATCAGCTCGACCGCCTGCTCCCGCGAGCGCGCCAGGCCGCGCCGGACCAGTTCGGCGTCGAGCCGCCGCCGCGCCTGCCCGGCCAACGACTACCGTCCCGCGTCCTGGTGGTCGATCTGAGCCAACACTTCCTGCAGCCGCTGATGCACGCCGTCGTACAGGTCCGGATGCGCGCTCGTCGGCCGCTCGGTCAGCTCCCGCAGCCGCTCCACCGCCGCGTCAACGTCGGCGTGACCAGTCGGCTCTGGCTCCGGCACGACCATCGCGACCTGCTCCCCCGCCGCGACTCCAACCGACTGGCGCGCCTCCACGGACCCCGCAGACTCCTCGGGCAGCCGCTCAGCCTCGATCGCGTCGTCGTCGACCACGTCGATCGCGTCCGCGTCGACTGCGTCCTCGGCCACGTACGCGTCGAAGTCCGCGTCCTCGGCGTCCATGTCCTGCCGCCCTCTTCCTCTCTCCGCACGTCGATCCGTGCGTTCGTCAAACCCGACCGTACCGCGCCGCGCGCCTCGTCGGCGGTAAGGTGCCGAGGATGGCGACCAAGAACGAATGCGCCGAGGCCCTGGACCGGCTGGCCGAGAAGCTCGGCCGGATGGACGACGAGCATCGCTCCCAGCACCAGCTGGAACGCACCGTCAGCTGCCGGATCCCCGACCTCGACGTGACCTTCCGCGGCATGCTCAAGGACGCGCGGCTGCTGGACGTGAAGTCCTACGACAACGGCGCGGCCGCGCCGCATGCGCAGATCCGGCTGACCATCCCGAGCGACGACCTGCTGAAGCTGGTCGACGGCCGACTGAACTTCATCTCAGGCGTGGACCTCGGGCCGGATCAAGGTCAACGCGTCCTTCGGCGACCTGTTCAAGCTGCGCAAGATCTTCTGACGATCTTCTGCTCTCACGAACGCCAGTCGAGCAGCTGCTCCGGTTCGAGCAATCCGCGCAGGTCCTGAGCCACGTACGTCGGCTGCTGCTCCTTCGGCGCGTCCCGCAACTGCTCCAAACGCGTGACACCCGTGAGCACTAGCAGCGAGGCAACTCCGGCCCGGTTCGCGCCCTCAATGTCCGTGTCCAGCCGATCGCCGACGACCAACGGCCGCCGTGCCTCGGTACGCAGCATCGTCTCGCGATGCAGCGCGGGCTCCGGCTTACCGGCGACGGTCGGCCACGTCCCGGTCGCCGCCGCGACCGCGCCGACCAGCGCGCCGTTGCCCGGCGCGATCCCGCGTGCGGTCGGCATCGTCCGGTCCGTGTTCGCCGCGAACCACGGCACCCCGCGCTCGACCGCGTACGCAGCCTCCGCGAGGTCCTGCCACGACGTGTCCGGCCGGTACCCCTGCACGACCGCCGCTGGATCGTCGTCCGCACTACTCGACCGATCGTCAGGCCGTGGTCCAGCAGCGCCTGCCGCATTCCATCGCCGCCGATGACCAGTACCCGCGCACCCGCAGGCACCTGCTCCGCGATCAGCCGGGCGACCGCCTGCGCCGCCGTGACGACGTCCTCCGCTTCGACCGGAAGCCCCAATTCCCGCAAATGCTCGGCGACGGCCCCCGGAGTGCGTGACGCATTGTTCGTGACGTAAGCCAGCCGCATTCCCACCTTAGCGGCGGCCATCAGCGACGACACCGCGTGCGGTACGGCATCCACGCCGCGGTACACGACTCCGTCGAGGTCGAGCAGCGCCGTGTCATACAACTCGGCGAGCGGCTTGTCTGCCGCTCGCCGGTCCGCCTCAGTGGCTTCCGAAGCTTCCGATCCGCCCGCCACGTTCTCGATGTTCGTCACAATGGGTGATTTTCTCACGGACTACCGCGCCGGCAGTCCGGGCGTCCGCCCTGCGAACGCACGAACGTCCCACGTACGCCCTACGAACGCCCCTTGCTCCCGCCAGCCGACTTCGACCGCACCGTCGCCCGCGCCCCACGCAGAGCCTGCGTGTAGTAACGCACATCCGGCCGCATCGCCGCAGCCCGCGCCAGGTGCTCCACGGCAAGTTCATAATCGCCCAACCGCGCGGCAGCCAGTCCCCACCCGAACTGTGCGTAATCGTCCTCAGGGTTGGACTCGGCCAACGTCCGGAACGCATCCGCCGCCTCGCGATACTGCTCAGCGTCGAACTGCGCCCGCGCCAGCGCCTCAAGCACCGACCGCGAGCGGGGCACACGGTCCGCCGCGCGCACCAACAGCTGCGTTGCCGCCGCCGGATTACCGCTCTCGAGCATCTGCACGCCGCGCTGGTACCAGTCGTAGGCCTCACCGGAGAGGGCGGAGTCGTCGAGCGGCTCGCCGTAGCCGGCCCCCTGCTCGTCCGATTCATCCCCGTGCCACTGCGCTTCCTCAGTCACTTCGCGCCTCCCGGAGCTGCGTCTGTCCGCCTCGTACCGTGTACCCGTCTTTCCCGAACGGTTGCGCCCGCTCGGCCGTCATGGTGTCCGGCCAGTTGGCGGCACCCCATAGCATTTGCATATGAACTCTGCCCCGGAAGTCGACGCCCCGCGCACCCGCGCCGAGGGTCGGCTTGCGCTCGTCCCCTTCCGCGGGCTGCGGTTCGCACGCGCCAGGGTCGGCGACCCGGCGGCAGTCATATCGCCACCGTACGACATGATCGACCCAATTCAGGCACATCGACTTGCCAGAAGCGGCGCACATAACATCGTTCGGCTCATCCTCCCCGAGCTCGACGAGCCCGACGCTCGGCTGCGCTACCGCCGTGCCGCCCGCACGCTGCGCGAGTGGCGCGACGAAGAAGCCCTGGTCCTGGACCCGCAGCCCGCGCTCTACGTCTACGAGCAGACCGGCCCGGCGGGCCTCCAGCGCGGCCTGATCGGCGCTCTTAAGCTCCCCGCAGACGACTCGGGCCCAGTCCTCCCGCACGAGGACGTGGTGGACGCCGTCGTCGCAGACCGTCAAGCACTCATGCACGCCCTGGGCGCGAACCCCGAGCCGATCCTGCTCACGTACGAGGGCGGCGGCCAAGCCTCCGAGCTAGTCGAACGCTACGCATCCGGCTCCGGCCCCAACCCGGCCGACCTCATCGTTGACGCAGCGACCGCCGACGGCACCCACCACCGCCTCTGGCCCATCACGTCACCCGACGAGCACGCCGCCATCGCAGCGGACCTATTCGACCGCCGCTCCCTAATCGCCGACGGCCACCATCGCTACGCGGCCTACCAGCGCTTGGCCGCTCTAGGCAGACCGGGCAGCGAATACGGCCTAGCACTGCTCGTCGACTCGAAGCGGCATCCACTCCACGTCAAAGGCATCCACCGCTGGATCCCCGATCTCCCGGCGGACTCGGCGATCGAGGCGGCCGGCAAGTGGTTCGCCGTCGAACCGATCGAGGGCGGTTACAAAGCAGCCCTAGCCGCGCTAGCCCAGATCCCGTCCGACCGCATCGCGTTCGCCGCAGTCGATCGTCAGCGTGCCTGGATCATCTCCGACCCGCAGCCCACGCTCCTAGAAGACGCGGTCCCCCACGACCGCCCCGAAGCGTGGCGCACGCTCGATGCCACGGTTCTGCACTCGGCCCTCGCGCAGAAGGTCTGGGGCGTGCCCGACACGGCCGAGCACCTCAGGTTCGACCACGACCCGAAGAACGCGGTCGTGGAGGCGCACCGTCACGACGGCCTAGCGCTCCTCCTGCGGCCAGTCGCGGAATCCACCGTGCTCGACCTCGCCGCAGCCGGCGTGCGCATGCCCCGCAAGTCGACCGCGTTCGCCCCAAAGCCGGCGACCGGCCTAGTTCTGCGCCTGCTAGACGAGCACTAACCCGCCGCCTCTTCCTCGCCGATAACGCAAACGGGCGGACCCCAATCGGAGTCCGCCCGCCGCAACGCTCACTCGCTACAACTATTGCTCTTCGTCGTTCTCGAGGTCAGGCTCAACCGGCTTCTTCTTGTCATCGGAAGCCTCGCCCTTCAGGACGTCGCCCTCATGCTCGTCCTCTTCGTCGTCATGCTCATCTTCGTCTTCGTCTTCATCGAGCTCGTCATCGAACTCGTCGTCTTCGTCGTCACCGTCTTCTTCTTCGTCGTCGAGCTCATCATCCAGCTCGCCGTCTTCATCGAGCTCGTCGTCGAGTTCATCGTCATCGAACTCTTCTTCGTCGTCCTCGTCGAGCTCTTCCTCGACGTCCTCGAAGCTGAGCCCATCAAGCTCGGCCAGCCGCTCGCCGGCGCCGGTGAGCCCTTCCGGGTCCACCTCGCTCGCACGCGCGAACCAATCCCGCGCCTCGTCCTCACGGTTGCTCTCAAGCAGAGCCTCCGCAAAGGCGTAGCGCAGACGAGCGGTCCACGGCTCGGTCTGAGTCGGCGTCAGGTCCATGCCCTGCAGCAGTACCACGGCCGCCTCGGGCTGCCCGAGGTCGCGCCGTGCACCCGCCGCGACGATCCGCAGCTCTATCTGCGTGGCCTTGTCCAGTTCCTTCACCTCGGGCGCCTGCGCCATCTCGAGCGCCTTCTCCGGCCGCCCGAGCCCGCGCTCGCAGTCGGCCATCACGGCCCACTGGTGATTCGAACCGGTGATACGACGCGCGGCCCGCAGCTCCGAAAGCGCTTCGGCGTAACGGTCCGACAGATACGCGGCGAGCCCAAGCGCTTCGCGAGTCGCGGCCAGGCGCGGGGCAAGCTGCTGCGCCGCGCGGGCATGGGCGTAAGCCTTCTCGGGGTCCTCGTCGACGAGCCGGCCGGCCATCACCAGGTGACCGCCAACGAGCTCCGCCTTCATCCGCACGAGGGTGCGCAGCTCGGCGCGGATGTCAGCATCCAGATCCGAGGTGTCGATGTCGTCGGGCAGCTCGAGCTCGTCGATGCTCGCGACGCCGTGCTCCTCGCGAACGCTCTCAGTCGGCGCGGACCGTTCCGCGCGGTCGCCGAGGTGCTCGCGGTCCCGGTCCCGATCGAACCCGCGCGGTCCACGATCCCGGTCACGGTCGTCGAAGCGAGGCCGGTCATCCCGACGCTGGAAACCACGGTCGCCACCACGATCCCGATCGCGGTCGAAGCCGCCACGACCACGGTCCCGATCGCGATCGTCGAAGCGAGGCCGGTCATCACGACGCTGGAAGCCACCACGATCCGGGGCGCCGCCACGATCGCGGTCCCGATCGTTGTGCCAAGGCCGGTCGTCTCGGCGCTGAAAACCGCTGCGGTCATCGCGGCGCTGGAAGCCACGGTCCCGGTCCCCGCCAGGGCGAGGCCGGTCGTCGCGACGCTGGAATCCGCCACGATCCGGGGCGCCACCACGGTCCGCGGTTCTCGTACCGAGGCCGGTCGTCCCGACGCTCGAACCCGCGGTCCCCGCCGCGCTCGCGGTCCCGATCCCCAAAGCGGGGGCGGTCGTCTCGACGCTCAAAGCCGCGATCCCCGCCGCGCTCGCGGTCCCGATCCCCAAAACGGGGACGGTCGTCACGACGCTCAAAACCACCACTACCACGGTCACCGCGGTCATCACGACGCTGGAAACCGCCACGATCCGGGGCGCCACCACGGTCCCGGTTCTCGTACCGAGGCCGGTCGTCACGACGCTCAAAGCCGCGGTCCCCGCCGCGCTCGCGGTCCCGATCCCCAAAACGGGGACGGTCGTCACGACGCTCAAAACCACCACTACCACGGTCACCGCGGTCATCACGACGCTGGAAACCGCCACGATCCGGGCGCCACCACGGTCCCGGTTCTCGTACCGAGGCCGGTCGTCACGACGCTGGAAGCCACGATCCCCACCACGGTCGCCGCCGCGATCGCGATCCCGGTCGCGATCGTTGAATCGCGGCCGGTCGTCACGACGCTCAAAGCCGCGGTCCCCGCCGCGCTCGCGATCCCGATCCCCAAAACGGGGACGGTCGTCACGACGCTCAAAACCACCACTACCACGGTCACCGCGGTCATCACGACGCTGGAAACCGCCACGATCCGGGGCGCCACCACGGTCCCGGTTCTCGTATCCAGCGCGACGGTCCCCGTACGAAGGACGATCGCCGTACCGGCCGCGCGAATCGGAGTCTGCGCCACGATCGCGGTCGCGGTCCCGGTTAGAGTCTCGGTCGCGGTCGCGATCTGCGCCAGACCGGCCCGCGTTACCGGAATTGCCGCGGTCGCGTCCGCCACCGCCGCCCTTGCCGCCGCCGAAAGAACCACCGCTCTGCTGCTCGTCGCGCGCCTTCCGCCCATGCCCGGCGACGCGCTTGTTCCCCGTGGGTCGGCCCGTGGACGGGCGGCGGGGACGGCCGGATGAGGAGGTGGACATGCGGCTCAGGGCTCCTGTCGTGGTTCTTCAGCAAAGGTACGCGTGCAAGTCAGAGCGCACGAACGCCCAGCGACGCGCGCATCGGCCTATTCTCCCCCACGCGCTGACGCCCTGGCGAATCGAGCGACGGTCTGATCATGTGCGTGCGCCCCATGTGCGCCGGGGGCTCTACTCATGAGACAACGTGTGCACAAAAGACGGGGAGCCGGCCGCCCTATGGGCTTCCGGCTCCCCGTCTTT
>CAVQPP010000317.1:0-5083 GCA_963714445.1 uncultured Actinomycetota bacterium | reverse complement strand
CTGACCGAGCTCGCGATCGTCAACGATCCACAGGGCGACGTGGGCGTCGCGATGACGTTCCTGACACTGATCGGCGTTCCGATTTGCGCCTGGCTCACCGCCGATTGGGCCGTGGCGGCTCCCGTCGCCGCCCTCGAACGCAGCCGTAGCTTCCGTGCGCTCGGCCGAGCCCGCCGACTCGCGTCGCGCGGGCGGTGGCGCACCATGTGGGTGACGCTCTTCACGCTGATCATCGCAATAGTCGTCGTCGCGCCGCTGGTTATCTGCCAGTACTACATTGGCTCCGTTCACGGCGTCAGCGATCTGCTGAACGGGGAAGCCGTCTCCACCGCGACGTATTGGTGGCTGGCTGGCTACGTCACACTGGTCGCGCTGACGCAGGTGCTGACGGCCCCGTTCCGCGCCGCTACCGCAGCCATGCTGTACGTGGACCGGCGTTTCCGCCGCGAGGGGCTCGACATTCGCATCGCGTGGGCGCGTGTAGCCCGCAGCATGGGTAACGGAAAGGGACGGTGACCGTGGCGCATTACGACACGCCGGTTACCGTGAACAGCGATGAGGCAAGGCAGCTGGCGATCCGTGAGCTGTCGAAGCCTGAGTATCACCGCACGAACCTCGCACCGAGCCCGTCGCCGTCCACGGCCATTCCGTCACCGCCGCCTACGCACACAGACTCGTCGAACCATGCTCTGACGATCGCACTGATCGTTGTTGCGATCATCGTTCTCGTCATCGCGCTGGTGTTGTTCTTGCGCTGGCTCGGCCACCCGCGCAAGACGAAGAAACGCAAGTCGGACAAGGACAAGCAGAGCGCGGCAGCCAGCACACTCGACGAGATACTCACCGGCGCAGCACTCCACCGCCGGAACGCCGAACGCGCAGCCGACGCAGCCAATTGGGCCGAGGCGATCCGCGAGCGATTCCGCGCCGTCATCGCCACGCTCGACGAACGCGGCCTGCTGCCCGAGCGCGCCGACCGGACCGCGGATGAGGCGGCACGCGATGCCGGCGTGCTCCTCCCCGCACACGTCGCACCCCTCGCAGCAGCCGCACGTGCCTTCGACGAGGTTGAATACGGCGAGTACGTAGGCACCCCCGACGCGTACGCCGTAATCAGTAATGTCGACGAGCTGGTGAGAACCGAGCAGCCGGGCACGCTCCAACTGCCCACGGCCATCGCGCCGACGATTCCAGGCGGCGTGCCGGGCGGCCCGCAATGAGGCGCGTAAGGCGTAATCGTCCGCCGAATGCTCGATCCGTAACGACGTCCATCACCCCTGCCATCTGCGCGGTCGTCCTCGGCATTGCGAGCGCCGCGCCAGCCCACGCCGATGTGACACCGAGTCCGAGCGCGCCAGTCGACACGTCCACACTCCTCGACCCCACAAGCGATTCCGCGCTGCTAAATCTGCTCGGGCAGCAAGGCGTCGCCTACTTCCCGGAGACTGACATCGACGCCGTTCTCGAGGACGCGGATCCCCGCACGACGCTCGTGATCAGCGACGATGAGCGCCCAGACGCGACGATACTCAAGGAACTTCCCACGAGCGGCTTCGGCAGGGTCGTGATCCTGAACAACGACACTGCCACGATCAGCGCGTTCATGGTTGGAGCGCGCGTCGGCAAACGCATCAGCGTTGCCGCACCAGTAGATCCATCGTGCGCACAGCCCGACGCCGCCGCGGCCGGGACGATCGACCTGCATTCGAGTACGGCGACGTTCGACCTCAGCGCGACTGACGACACCGTGGACGCCTGTTACCTCGTCGGCGGCGCACCCACGATGATCAACGGCATCCTCGGCGCGACCGACATCGTCGCCATCGGCTCGACGACGTTCTTCGAGAACGATCGGCTCGCGTCGGCCGGTAACGCGGCGCTGGCGCTGCGGATCTTCGGCGCGAACCCGAAGCTGGTCTGGTTCGCCCCGCAATTCGTGCCCGATCCATCGCTGAACAACTGCGGTGGCATGGTCTGCACCGGGGGCACGCCCGCACCGGGAAGCACGACGACGATTCCGGCTGGCGGCGGTGGCGGGGGGGAGGCGGCGGCGGTTCGAGCGCGAACCAGCCGACGCTGACCAGCCTGATGCCGACCTGGATCTGGTGGGCGCTGCTTCAGCTGCTGGTCGCCGTGCTGCTGGTCGCCTACTGGCGAGGCCGCCGACTCGGCGCCGTCGTCACTGAGCAGCTGCCGGTCACCGTACGCGCGGCGGAGACCGTCGAAGGACACGCGCGGCTATATCGACGTGCCAACGCCCACGGCCGCGCGGCCGAGCTGTTGCGGAAGGCGACTGCGAGCCGATTGGCTGGATACTTCGGCATCCCGGCGGCACGCGCGCACGCGGATCCGTCCTTGCTGGTCGCCCCGGTGTCGGCGCGACTGGGCGTCACCGACGACCTGGTCGCCGACCTGCTCACCGGGCAGGCCCCGCAGTCCGAAGCCGAACTGGTCCTGCTCGCGGACCACCTCGACCAACTGGAACAGGAGGTCCGGTCATCGTGACCGAATACGACACCGCAGTGTCTGAGACCGCACTATCTGAGACAGCGGCATCTGACACGGCGGTATCCGACGCACCGCCGTCTAACGCAGCGCTATCCCAGGCGGACGACGCACGCCGGTCGCTGCAGGCCGTGCGAACAGAGGTTGCGAAGGCCGTCGTCGGGCCAGGACGCAGCCGTCACCGGCATGGTGATCGCGCTGCTGTGCCAGGGCCATGTGCTGCTCGAGGGCGTGCCCGGCGTCGCGAAGACCCTGCTGGTGCGCTCGCTCGCCGCAGCGTTGTCGCTCGACTCGAAGCGCGTCCAGTTCACGCCGGACCTGATGCCCGGCGACGTGACCGGTTCGCTGGTCTTCGACGCGCGTACGGCCGAGTTCTCCTTCCGCGAGGGACCGGTCTTCACCAACCTCCTACTCGCCGACGAGATCAACCGCACGCCGCCGAAGACCCAAGCCTCGCTGCTGGAGAGCATGGAGGAGCGGCAGGTCACCGTGGACGGCAAGCCGCGTCACCTGCCGGTCCCGTTCGTCGTCGCGGCGACGCAGAACCCGCTGGAGTTCGAGGGCACGTATCCACTGCCCGAAGCACAGCTCGACCGTTTCATGCTCAAGCTGTACCTTCCGCTGCCCAACCGCGACGAGGAGATCGCCGTGCTGCGTCGGCACGCGGACGGCTTCGACCCACGCCAGCTCACGGCAGCCGGCGTGCGACCGGTCGCGGGGCAGGCGGAGATCGAGACCGCACGTAACGCCGTCCGCACGGTCACAGTCACGCCAGAAGTGCTCGGCTACATCGCTGACGTCGTAAGGGCAACGCGCAGTGCGCCAGCGCTATCTATCGGCGTGTCACCCCGTGGGGGTACCGCACTCCTCGCCGCGTCACGCGCGTGGGCTTGGCTGTCCGGCCGCGATTACGTGAGCCCGGACGACGTAAAGGCACTGGCTCGACCGGTTCTGCGTCACCGAGTGCGGCTACGTCCCGAGAGCGAGCTTGAGGGCGTGTCCACCGACGCAGTCATCGACGGCGTGCTCGGCAGCGTCGCCGTCCCGCGTTAAGCCACCGAAGAGAACAAGCAGAGCAGAGACGCGAGCATGAGATCCCCCCTCTCCAGGGCTGACCGCAGCGGTAGCAACAGCCGCGGCAGCCTGGTGCTCACCGGCCGAACCGGCGCTGTCGCGGCGGTGGGCTCGGCACTGGTCGGCGTCGTCGCTGGCGTCTTTCATGTGCCCGGCTGGATCGGGATCGCAGCCTTCGAAGCGGCGCTCGGCTGCGGAGTAGCCGCCGACGCAGTCCAAGCTGGCTCGCTGCGTGACCTCGTTCTCAACCGCTCAGGCAACACGACGGTGCGTCTAGGCGAGAGCACGAGCGTCCACCTGGACGTCACGAACAATGGCACGCGCCCTCTACGCGGCATCCTCCGCGATGCGTGGACGCCGAGCGCGGGTAACGCACCGCAGTCCACGACGCCGCGCCAGGTCTCGGAGCTGCCCAAGGAGCCGCGTCACGCGCTCTCCATTCAGCCCGCCAACACCCAGCACATCGACACATTCCTTGTCCCGACCCGACGCGGCGACCGAACCCCTGATCGCATCACGGTGCGCTCGCTAGGTCCCCTCGGTCTCGCCGGCAGGCAGACCTCGTACGAGATCCCGTGGCGTCTGCGCGTGCTGCCACCGTTCGAGAGCCGCAAGCACCTCCCGTCGCGCCTAGCGCGGCTGCACGAGACGGACGGCCGCACGCCGGTCCTGATCCGAGGCCAGGGCAGCGAATTCGACTCCCTTCGCGAGTACGTGATCGGCGACGACGTGCGTTCGATCGACTGGCGAGCAACGGCGCGCCGCAACGACGTGGTCGTGCGGACGTGGCGACCGGAGCGTGACCGTCACGTCGTCATCGTCCTGGACATCAGCCGCACTTCGGCCGGTCGAGTAGGCGACATTCCGCGCCTGGACTCAGCGATCGATGCAGCCCTGCTCCTAGCGGCACTGGCGACAAGGGCTGGCGACCGCGTGGACCTACTCGCCTACGACCAACAGCTGAGGGCGTCAGTCACTGGAGCATTGCCGGGTCGCACGCTGGCGCTATTCAGCGACGCAATGGCAGGACTCGAACCGTCGCTGATCGAGCTGAACGCCGAGGGCCTGGTCACGCACCTGACGAAGCTGCGTCGACCGTCGCTGATAGTTCTGCTCACCAGCATCGACGCAGCTGCCATCGACCAAGGCTTGCTTCCGCAAATGAAGCGTCTGACGAATCGCCACAACGTAGTCGTAGCCTCGGTCGCCGATCCACGTATCGCGGAGCTCTCGGGTGCGCGTGGCGATGCGGACGCAGTATTCGCGGCGGCCTCCGCGGAGCTCGCACTAACGACAAGGCGCCAGACGGCCGATGAGTTGGGACGTTATGGCGTCCACGTGGTCGACGCAGTCCCTGACCGCTTCGCCCCGGCCCTAGCGGACAGGTACCTCGCACTGAAAGCGGCCGGCCGCCTATAAGCGCGCAGTTCTGCAACCGCGAAGAGCCCGAAAACGCAAAGAGGCCGCGCCCCGTGGTTTCGGGGTGCGGCTTCTTTGTGTTTCT
>CAVQPP010000316.1:0-37032 GCA_963714445.1 uncultured Actinomycetota bacterium | reverse complement strand
GGCTGGCTCAGTCGCTGCTCCGGCGCAGCCCGCCGAGCCTCAGCAGGGCTTGCCCGACGACCCGGATGGCGCCCGGATAACGACGCCGAATAGCGGTGCTCGTCAGAATTAGCCGGATGAAGTCCGTGCTCGGTGTCTGCGACAATGGGAGACATGTCCGCCGACCAGCCGAACGCCCAGCCGAATGCTGCCCCGCCCGCCAAACCGCGGGTGCTCAGCGGCATCCAGCCCACCGCCGACTCGTTCCACCTCGGCAACTATCTGGGCGCGGTGCGCAACTGGGTGGCGCTGCAGGATGACTACGACGCGTTCTACTGCGTAGTCGATCTGCACGCGATCACGGTCGAGCAGGACCCGGCAACGCTTCGCCGCCGCTGCCGCATCGCCGCCGCACAGCTGCTCGCGGCCGGTCTGGACCCGCAGCGCTGCTCGTTGTTCGTGCAGAGCCACGTGCCCGAGCACGCGCAGCTGGCCTGGGTGCTGGACTGCATCACCGGCTTCGGCGAGGCCTCCCGGATGACGCAGTTCAAGGACAAGTCGACCCGGCACGGCGTCGGCGCGACCACCGTCGGCCTGTTCACGTATCCGGTCCTGATGGCGGCGGACATCCTGGTGTACCAGGCGGACTACGTGCCGGTCGGCGAGGACCAGCGCCAGCACCTGGAGCTGACCCGCGACCTCGCGCAGCGGTTCAACAGCCGCTACGGGGACACGTTCACGGTCCCGAACCCGTACATCCTGCGGGACACGGCCAAGATCATGGACCTGCAGGACCCGACCGCGAAGATGTCGAAGTCGGCCGAGTCGCAGAACGGCCTGATCGAGCTGCTGGCCGATCCCAAGGTCAACGTGAAGAAGATCAAGTCGGCGGTCACCGACGCCGAGCGGGAGATCCGCTTCGACGAGGAGAACAAGCCCGGCGTCTCCAACCTGCTGCGCGTTTACTCCGCGCTGGACGGCCGCTCGATCGACGAGCTGACGAAGGCCTACCAGGGCCGCGGCTACGGCGACCTGAAGACGGACCTCGCCGAGATCGTCGCCACCACCTTCGGCGCGTTCAAGGAACGTACCGAGAAAGTGCTGGCCGACCCCGACAGGCTCGACGCCATCCTGGCTGAGGGCGCCGAGCGCGCCCGCGCCGTCTCCGCCCCCACCCTCGCGGCGACCTACGACGCGATCGGTTTTCTCCCCGGCACACCGGCAGCCGCACGATCGGCTACTGTGCTGGCTAAATGAGTACGATCGGCATACTGCTGGCGATACCGGAACCATACGGCGGTGAGCTGCGCGCTCGTCGTGCCGCCTATGGCGACCCGCAGGCGTCGGTCGTGCCGACGCACGTCACGCTTTTGCCGCCCACCGAGGTCGACCCGGCGGCGGTGCCCGAGATCGAGGGGCACCTCGCCGCCATAGCCGCACGAGGCCGTCCGTTCACGATGCGCCTGTCCGGTACCGGCACCTTCCGCCCGATCTCGCAGGTCGTCTTCGTACGCGTCGTGCAGGGCCTGCTCGAGTGCGTGGAACTCGAGGAGCAGGTGCGCGCCGGAGTGCTGGACCGCGAACTGCAGTTCCCGTACCACCCGCACGTGACCATCGCGCACGACCTCGGCGACGCGGCCCTCGACACCGCGCAGAAGGACCTCGCCGACTACAGCGCGCAGTTCGATATCGACGGCTTCGGCCTCTACGAACTGGAGCCCGCGGGGGAGTGGCGCACCGTGCGCTCCTTCCCGTTCCCGACGGCGGTCCGCATCGCCGCTTGATCGTCGGCTTGTCATCTGAACGGCGGCCGCCTCTTCGCCGACTTCGCCAACATGCCGTCGGCCAGATCGTGACTCTCACCCTCCTGAGCATCAGCGTGTCGTGAGTAACACCGCACTCTGATTAACACGGTGGGCACCCGTCGTCCGGCGGGTGCCCATCACTTAAGGTCGGCACTATGACTGACGACTCGCTTCGCAAGGTCCGCCTCGACCGTGTCGGCCCGCAACAGTTCACCGCGACCAACCCGCAGGGCGCGACGATCAACTTCGGCAACGGGGATGACGAGTTCTCCCCGGTCGAACTGCTGCTAGCGGCGATCGGCGGCTGCACCGCGATGGACGTCGACTATGCGACCAATCGCCACGCCGACGCGACCGACTTCACCGTTACCGTGCGAGGCCACAAGATCAGCGACGAAGCGGGCAATCGGGTTACCGACCTGACGGTCTCATTCCGCGTCAGTTTCCCCGAGGGCGCCGACGGCGATGCCGCTCGCAAGATCCTCCCGCGCGCTGTGAAGCTGTCTCACGACAAGCTCTGCACGGTCTCCCGCACGGTTGAGACCGGTACCCCGGTGACGCCGATCATCGAGTCATAGATTGTCCGACCGTCGCCGGTCACAAGCGCGGGTAAAGCCTCGATTGACCGCGAACGGGGATACTGTGAGCGACGTCGCATCCGGCAATACGGACAATCCGCGTCACTACTGGACGGGATAGGGGTGTGATAAGCACGACAGTAGGGGTGTGCGGGTGACGGGCCGTCGGCAATACTCGGTCCTGAGGCAGCAACCCCGACCGGGGTGCCGACCCGTCATTTCCTACCGCGAGGTCTATTCATGGCGTCCGAGCCGCACAAGGCAGTGTCTGGCGAGCATGCGTCCGAGAGCGGAGCATCGAGCGAGTCGGGTCTGCCGATTCAGCCGGTGTACCGTCCGTCCGACCTCGCGGACTGGAATCCCGAGCAGCAGCTCGGCGAGCCCGGCGCGTACCCCTTCACTCGCGGCGTTTATCCGACTATGTACACCGGTCGGCCGTGGACCATGCGTCAGTACGCGGGCTTCGGCACCGCCGCCGAGTCGAACAAGCGCTACCGGCAGCTGATCGCCGCAGGCTCGACCGGTCTGTCGGTCGCCTTCGACCTGCCGACGCAGATGGGCTACGACTCCGACGAGCCGATCGCGCATGGCGAGGTCGGCAAGGTCGGCGTCGCGATCGACTCGATCGAGGACATGCGGACCCTGTTCGGCGGTATCCCGCTGGACCGCGTCTCCACATCGATGACTATCAACGCCCCCGCCTCGATGCTGCTGCTGCTTTACCAGCTGGTCGGCGAGGAGCAGGGCGTCGCGCCCTCGGCGCTGAACGGCACCGTGCAGAACGACATCCTCAAGGAGTACATCGCGCGCGGGACGTACATCTTCCCGCCGGCGCCGTCGCTGCGGTTGGTCTCCGACGTGTTCGCGTACTGCAACCGCGAGATCCCTCGCTGGAACACCATCTCCATCTCCGGCTACCACATGGCCGAGGCCGGGGCGACGCCCGCGCAGGAGATCGCGTTCACCCTCGCCGACGGCATCGCCTACGTGCGCGCCGCGGTCGAGTCCGGGCTGGACGTGGACAAGTTCGCGCCACGGCTCTCGTTCTTCTTCGTCGCGCGCACCACGCTGCTCGAGGAAATCGCCAAGTTCCGCGCGGCGCGCCGGATCTGGGCGCGGGTGATGCGTGACGAGTTCGGCGCGAAGGACCCGAAGTCGCAGATGCTGCGCTTCCACACGCAGACCGCTGGTGTGCAGCTGACTGCGCAGCAGCCCGAGGTGAACATGGTCCGCGTCGCGCTACAGGCGCTCGGCGCGGTACTCGGCGGCACGCAGTCGCTGCACACCAACTCGTTCGACGAGGCCATCGCGCTGCCCACCGAGAAGGCCGCGCGGCTCGCGCTGCGTACGCAGCAGGTGATCGCGTACGAGACGGACGTGACGAAGACGGTCGATCCGTTCGCCGGCTCGTACCTGATGGAGAAGCTGACCGACGAGCTCGAAGCCGAGATCAGCACGCTGATGGCGCGCGTCGAGGACCTCGGCGGCGCGGTGCACGCGATCGAACACGGCTTCCAGAAGTCCGAGATCGAGCGTTCCGCCTACCAGGTCGCGCAGGAGATCGACGGCGGCGAGCGAGTCGTGGTCGGCGTCAACCGATTCGCCCTCGACGCCGAAGAACCGTATGAGCCGCTGCGTGTGGACCCGACGATCGAGATGCAGCAGGCCGACCGGCTGGCGAAGCTGCGCGCGGACCGATCCCAGGACGACGTGGACCGTGCGATCGATGAGGTGAAGCGCGCGGCTGCGGGCACCGACAACGTGCTGTACCCGATGCGCGAGGCGCTGCGAGCCCGCGCGACGGTCGGCGAAGTCTCGCACGCGCTACGCGACGTCTGGGGCACTTACGTGCCGACGGATGCCTTCTGACAGGATGACGGCACGATGGAGGAAGCGCCCCGAGGGCGTCAGCTGATGAAATGCTGACGTGCCGCTGACTCTCCTCCAACGGAGTAGTCCGGAATAACCGCTGGCGGGTGACCCTTTAGGGCTATCCTTTCTGCCTTCAAGTCTCCGTGCAGCGAAACCTCTGGGATTTGCAGGATTCAAGAGACTACGGTGGGGGAATGAATGTGAGTCCGCTGCCGCCAGGCACTGAGGCCCGAGCCGCCGACGACGCTAGCCACACCGCGTCCTCGCGGCTCTCGGCGTTTCTGGCCGAGCGCGGACCGGAGCTGATCAGCTTCCGGCGCGACATGCACGCCCACCCCGAGCTCGGACGGCAGGAGCGGCGCACCACCGGCAGCATCGTCGAGGTGCTGGAGTCGGCGGGTCTCACGCCGAAGGTTCTGCCGTACGGTTCCGGCGTCATCTGCGACATCGACCCGGCGAACCGGCCGGAACCGGCCGATGGCGTCGAGCACGCTCACCCTCACCCTCACCCGCACCCGCACGGCCGCCTGGCCATCCGCGCCGACATCGACGCGCTGCCGATCCAGGAGGCCGACGAGCTTCCCTTTCGGTCCACTGTCGAAGGCGTTTCGCACGCCTGTGGGCACGATGTGCATACGACTGCCGCGCTCGGCGCCGGGCTGTTCCTGGCCGAGGAGGCCCGCAACGGGCGGCTAGCGCGCGGCGTGCGGCTGCTGTTCCAGCCGGCCGAGGAGCTGCTGCCCGGCGGCGCGATCGACGTCGTCGAGGCCGGCGGACTTGAGGGCGTCGGCTCGATCATCGGCGTGCACTGCGACCCCAAGGTGGACGCCGGGCAGATCGGCTTGCGATCCGGCCCGCTCACTGCCGCCTGCGACACGGTCAAGCTGCGGCTGTCCGGCCCCGGCGGTCACACTGCCCGGCCGCACCTGACGGTCGACATCGTGCACGCGCTGGCCACTCTGGTCACCGAACTGCCGAACGCGCTCTCTCGCCGGATGGACCCGCGCGCCGGGGTCTCGCTGGTCTGGGGCTCGATCAATGCCGGTAACGCATCGAACGCCATCCCACAGTTCGGCGAGGCGTACGGCACGCTGCGCGCCATCGACCAGCGGGCTTGGTCGCAGGCACCGGACGTGATCCTTGAGCTCGTGGACACGATAGCTGCGGCGTACGGCGCCAAGACCGAGCTGGAGTACGTGCGCGGCGTGCCGCCGGTGGTCAATGTCGAGTCTGTCGTGGACCTGCTGCGCGAGGCCGCGCACCGCGCGCTCGCCGTGCCGGGCGGCGCTGGCCCCGACGGCATCGTTCCCGTCGACCAGTCGATGGGTGGCGAAGACTTCTCCTGGTACCTGCAGCACGTGCCCGGCGCGATGGCCCGGCTCGGCGTGCGCACTCCGGGCGACCCGACGCCGCGTGACCTGCACCAGCCGACGTTCCTGGCCGACGAAGCCGCTATCGCGGTCGGTGTGCGGCTGTTCGCCGAGGCGGCGCTCGCCGCGGATCACGCGAGGGCGTGACGCGCGGCCGCGCGTCGTCTTAGCGCTAGGGCTGGTTCCGTAGCGCCGACAGCTGCTGTTCGAACGGCACGACTGCCGTCTCGTCGAACGGGTCATCGGCAGACTGCGTACGACGGCCAGGCCGTGCTCGCATCAACTCGGCGAGTTCACCGGCTGCGCGGGCAATACGCGTCGGAAGCGTGTCGGTAACGGCGTCGCCGCTGGCGCCCCAGTCTTCCGACGCTGCGTATACCGACGTCGGGACGACGATGGCGCGCAGGTACGTGAAGAGCGGACGCAGCGCGTGCTCCAGCATCAGCGAGTGCCGGACCGATCCGCCGGTTGCTGCGGCCACCACCGGCAGGCCGGTGAGCGCGTCGGGGTCGAGTACGTCGAAGAACGACTTGAACAGTCCGCTGTAGGAGGCGGAGAAGACGGGCGTGACGGCGATCAGGCCGTCCGCGTCGGTGACTGCCTTGAGCACGCGCGCCAGTGCAGGCGACGGGAAACCGGTCACCAGGTTGTTGGCGATGTCGACGGCTAGTTCGCGCAACTCGATGACGTGTACTTCGAGCTCGACGTCAGGCTGGTCGTCGGCCAGTTGGCGCCGGACCGCCTCAGTGAGCCGGTCGGCGAGGAGGCGCGTCGACGAGGGCACGCTCAGTCCCGCCGACACGACTGCGAGCCGCAGCGGCTGAAGAGTGGTCGCGTTCTCAGTCGTCACTTGGTCGCCTCCGCAAGGGATTCACGCCGCGCGACGAGCGAAGCGTGCGTCGGCGCGTCCGGAACGTCCGCGGGCCGCCCCTTGTCGAACTCCGCGCGCAGCACCTGCACGACCTCGCCGAGCATGTCCATCTGTTCCAGCACGGTCTTGAGCGGCAAGCCGGCGTGGTCGACCAGGAACAGCTGTCGCTGGTAATCGCCGAAGTACTCGCGGAACGTCAGGGTCTTGTCGATGACCTGCTGCGGACTGCCGACGGTCAGTGGCGTCTCGCGGGTGAAGTCCTCCAGCGACGGACCGTGGCCGTAGACCGGAGCGTTGTCGAAGTACGGCCGGAACTCGCGCACGGCGTCCTGCGAGTTCTCGCGCATGAAGACCTGGCCGCCGAGGCCGACGATCGCCTGCTCGGGCGTGCCGTGACCGTAGTGCGCATAACGGTTCCGGTAGAGGTTGATCAGCTTCTGGAAGTGGTCCTTCGGCCAGAAGATGTTGTTCGCGAAGAAGCCGTCACCGTAGTACGCGGCCTGCTCGGCGATCTCCGCGCTGCGGATCGAGCCGTGCCAGACGAACGGCGGCACGCCGTCGAGCGGGCGCGGGGTGGACGTGAAGCCCTGCAGCGGCGTGCGGAACTTGCCTGCCCAGTCCACGACGTCCTCGCGCCAGAGCTTGTGCAGCAGCGCGTAGTTCTCGACGGCCAGCGGGATGCCCTGCCGGATGTCCTGCCCGAACCACGGGTACACCGGGCCGGTGTTGCCTCGGCCGAGCATCAGGTCCACGCGTCCGTCGGCGAGGTGCTGGAGCATCGCGAAGTCCTCGGCGATTTTCACCGGGTCGTTCGTCGTGATCAGCGTGGTCGAGGTGGAGAGGATCAGCCGCTGCGTGCGCGCGGCGATCCAGCCGAGCATTGTCGTCGGGGACGACGGGACGAACGGAGGGTTGTGGTGCTCGCCGGTCGCGAAGACGTCCAGGCCAACCTCTTCAGCCTTCAGCGCGAGGGTGACCATCGACTTGATCCGCTCGTGCTCGGTCGGCTCGCGGCCGGTGGTCGGATCCGGGGTCACGTCCCCTACGCTGAAGATCCCGAACTGCATCGACCCCACTTCGGCCCACTCTCCCAGGTAGTTTAAGTTTCAACAACTCTCGTGGGGCTCAGCATCTCACACCGCGTGACTATTCCCGATCGCGGGGGCGTGGGGACGATCAATCTGAGCGACATGATCATTAGCCCATTTACAGTCACCTGACGTGCTACAGGTCTGACTTTCCGCAAAGCTGGCGACATGGCCGCGACCCCCGCGTATCACGGTTTCATCTCGGGTTCCAACCGGAGCCGTTGCGTTCCGCACACTGGGAAAGACTTGGTCCGGAACGCCGGTCTGCGCGATCTATTCTCGCTGGATCGGCCGTGTCGCCGCAGTTCTTCTCTCAGGAGGTATCGGTGAAGCAGACCAAGTTGCTGGCTGCACTCGCGGTGGTCGGCCTTGCCGCCGCGGCCTGTGGGTCAAAGCCCGTCAGCACGAGCTCGAGTTCGGGACCGAGCGCGAGCGGCAGCGGTGGCGCCGCGGCCAGCTACAAGGCGTGCATGGTCACCGACACCGGCGGCATTGACGACCACTCGTTCAACACCGCCGCGTGGGCCGGCATGCAGGCCGCGCAGACGGCCGGCAAGGCGAAGGTCTCCTACGTGCAGTCCACGACGGAGAACCAGTACTCCACCAACATCGGCTCGCTGGTCACCGAGAACTGCCAGCTGATCGTCACGGTCGGCGGCCTGATGGCCGACGCCACCACCGCGTCGTCGAAGGCGCATACCAGCCAGAAGTTCGCCATCGTGGACTCCGCCTCGGTGCCGCCGAACATCAAGGGCCTGCAGTTCAACACCGCGCAGGGCGCCTTCCTCGGCGGCTACCTGGCGGCCGGCTACAGCAAGTCCGGCAAGGTGGCCACCTTCGGCGGCCTGCCGATCGCCCCGGTGACCGTCTACATGGACGGCTTCTGGGAGGGCGTGCAGTACTACAACAGCAAGCACAACACCAAGGTGCAGGTGCTCGGCTGGAACGAGCAGACCCAGCAGGGTTCGTTCGCGCAGTCCTTCACCGACCAGAACGCGGGCAAGCAGATCACCCAGGGCTTCCTGTCCCAGGGCGCCGACATCGTCTTCCCGGTCGCCGGCGGCACCGGCCTCGGCGCGCTGGCCGAGGCGCAGCAGTCCAATGGCGCGATGAACGGGATCTGGGTCGACACGGACGGCTTCACCGCCGCGCCGCAGTACCAGAACGTACTACTGACCTCGGTGCTCAAGGGCATCGCCGACGCGGTGACCAAGGCGGTCTCGGACTCGTCGACCGGCAACTTCGACTCGACGTCGTACATCGGCACGCTGGCCAACGGCGGCACCGGCCTGGCGCCCTTCCACAACTTCGCGGGCAAGGTCCCGGCCGCGCTGGTCAGCGAGCTGGCCCAGGTGAAGCAGGACATCATCAGCGGCACCATCACGATCAAGTCGAAGGCGCAGCCGACCGGCTGACCTGACGGGGCGTAATCCCTGCAGCAGCACGGGGCGCGTCCGGCAGCCGGTGACGCCTCTTCGAAACGGCCGGGCTGGCGGCGAAAGAGCGGTGGCGGGCAGGCGCATTTCCTGCCCGACGCCGCTCTACAGCCGTCATAAGAAGCCCGGCCGTTTCGAAGAGCACCGGTGACTCCCGCCGGACGCGTCCGTAGTGTTAGCGGCCTGGTACGCATGCAACGACTACGCACGGAAGGGTCGGGTGGGAGGGTGCGTCTGGAACTGCGCGGAATCACCAAGCGGTTCGGATCGCTGGTCGCCAACGATCGCATCGATCTGGTCGTCGAACCGGGCGAGATCCACTGCCTGCTCGGCGAGAACGGCGCCGGCAAGTCCACCCTGATGAACGTCCTGTACGGGCTCTACCACCCGGACGAGGGCGAGATCCTGGTGGACGGCGAGGCGCGCGACTTCCACGGCCCGCGCGACGCGATCGGCGCCGGGATCGGCATGGTGCACCAGCACTTCATGCTGGTGCCGGTGTTCACCGTCGCGGAGAACGTGGTGCTCGGCGACGAACCGTTGTCCGTCGTCGGCGGCGGCGCCGCGTTTGGCTGGCTGGACCGGCGGCGAGCGCGCCGCCAGGTGCGTGAGGTCTCCGAGCGCTACGGCCTGCCGGTGAATCCGGACGCGCGGATCGAGGACCTGCCGGTCGGCGTGCAGCAGCGGGTCGAGATCGTCAAGGCCCTGGTACGCGACGCCCAGGTGTTGATCCTGGACGAGCCCACCGCGGTGCTCACCCCGCAGGAGATCGACGAGCTGTTCACCGTCATGAACACGCTGCGCGAGGCGGGCAAGTCGATCGTCTTCATCACCCACAAGCTCAAGGAAGTCCGGGCGATCGCGGACCGGATCACCGTGATCCGGCGCGGCCGGGTGGTCGGCACCGCGACCCCGTCGATGACCGAGCAGGAGCTGGCCTCGATGATGGTCGGCCGCGCGGTGCAGTTGACCGTCGACAAGGAGCCCGCCACGCCCGGCGCCGCAGCGCTCGACGTCAAGGGCCTGACGGTCCTCGACCAGCACGGCAACCGGGCCGTGGACGACATCTCGTTCACCGTGCACGCGGGGGAAATCCTCGGCGTCGCGGGCGTCGACGGCAACGGCCAGTCAGAACTCGCGCAGGCCATTCTCGGGCTGACGCCGGTGTACGCAGGCTCGATCACCCTGGACGGCAACGAACTGGTCGGCCGCAGCACACGGCAGATCCTGGACGCTGCAGTCGGCTTCGTACCTGAGGACCGGTCGCGCGACGGCCTCGTCGGCGGCTTCACCGTCGCCGAGAACCTCGTCCTGGACCTGTACAAGGGCGAAGACTTCGCCGGGACCTTCTCCCTCGACCTCGCCGCGATCGAGAGCAACGCCAAGGCGCGCATCGACGAGTTCGACATCCGCCCGACCGACCCAGGGCACCTGGCCGGACAGCTGTCCGGCGGTAACCAGCAGAAGGTCGTCGTCGCCCGCGAGATGTCCCGGCCGCTGCAACTGCTGGTCGCCTCGCAGCCGACGCGCGGCGTGGACGTCGGCGCGCAGGAGTTCATCCACCGGCGCATCGTGGCCGAGCGGGATCAGGGCCGGCCGGTCGTCATCGTGTCGACTGAGCTGGACGAGGTGGTCGCTCTCGCTGACAAGATCGCGGTCATGTATCGCGGAAAGATCGTCGGCGTGGTTACGCCGGATACGTCGCGCGAGCGAATCGGTCTGCTGATGGCCGGAATCACGGACGAGGGTGACGGCAACGGCGCCGCGCCGGCCGCTTCGGAAAACGAAGCGGACACCGCGGGCACTGCTGCGGAAAGCACGCCGAGCGCCGACGCTGACGCCGAAGCGGACACAGGGGGTGTGGAAACCTCATGACCACCGACACCACCACCGAACAGCAGGAACCGCAGGCCCGAGAACCGTTCGGCGGATTGGGCGCGGCCGCGCGCAATGTCTTCGCCGCCGAGAACTCGTTGCTGGTGACGCTGCTCGCGGTCCTGCTCGCGCTGATCGTCGGCGCGATCCTGATGGTCGTCTCGGACACCGGCACGCTGAGCAAGACGAACTACTTCTTCGCCTCGCCCGGCGACTTCTTCTCCTCCGCCTGGCACGACATCAGCAGTGGCTACTCGGCCCTGTTCAAGGGCGCGGTCTTCGATCCGTCCACGTTCTCCGGCACGCCGGCGCAGTTCTTCGGCCCGATCACCAACACCCTGCTGAGCGCCACGCCGCTGATCTTCGGCGGACTGGCCGTCTCGATCGCGTTTCGCGGCGGGCTGTTCAACATCGGCGGCCAGGGCCAGCTGCTCATGGGCGCGATCTTCGCCGCGTACGTCAGCTTCGCCTGGCACCTGCCGGCCGGGCTGCACGTGGTCGTCGCGATCCTCGCCGGGGCGCTCGGCGGCATGCTCTACGGAGCGCTCGTCGGCTGGCTGAAAGCCTGGCGTGGCGCGCACGAAGTCATCGTCACGATCATGCTCAACTACGTAGCCTTCTACTTCCTCGGCTACCTGCTCAACGCCAACGGCTTCCACGACCCGACAAAGCTCGGCCAGGCCGTCTCAAAGCCCGCCGACGCGAACGCCCGGCTGCCGCACCTGTTCGGCGATTCCGTCAGCACCGACATCAGCCTGCTGATCGCGCTGGCCGCCACGTTCGGCGCCGCCTGGTTCTTCAAGCGCTCCAAGCTCGGCTTCGAGGTGCGCGCGCTGGGCATCAACCCGCGCGCGGCCCGCGTCGCCGGAGTCAACGTCGGGCGCACGCAGATCTTCGCGATGGGCTTGTCCGGCCTGCTGTTCGGACTCGTCGGCGTCGTGCAGGCGCTGGGCACGACGAACCCGAACAACAACTCGCTGAGCCCGAACATCGACGCCGGGCTCGGCTTCGACGCGATCACCGTCGCGCTGCTCGGCCGCAATAGACCGTGGGGCATCGTCGCGGCCGCGTTGCTGTTCGGCGGATTCAACGCGGGCTCCTCGGTGATGCAGGCCAGCGCGGGACTGCCGGTGGACATCGTGACCGTGATCAAGGCCGTCATCGTGATCTTCGTCGCGGCGCCGCGCCTGGTGCAGGAGATCTTCCGGCTGCGCGCCCGCCGCGCCGCCGCCGCGACGCCGCCCTCGACGACGGGAGCCCAAGCGTGACCGCCACCACCGCCGAGATCACCGCCCCGGCGGTTCGGCGCATCGATCGCGCCCGGGTCATTCCGGGCGTCGCGCAGATCGTCGTCGGCGTCTACGGCCTGTGGGCTTTCGGGCTCGGCTCGCGCACCGCGCACAGCGCGCAGGCCGCGATCGGCATGGCCCTGAACCCGAACGCGCCCGGCGCGATCGGCATGAAGCAGTTCGCGGCCAGCCCCGTCGCCATCGCCTTCTCGGTGGTCTGCGTCGTTTGCGGCCTGGTACGCACCTTCGTGCCGACCGGCGTGGTCGCGCGGCGCTGGCTGACGGTCGGTTACGTCGCCTCGTTCATCATCGCGTTCCTGGTCTGGGCCTCGGCCGGCACCAGCGCGCTCGGCGGCGTCAGCCTGCCCGGCGTGCTCAACAACACCCTGATCGTCTCCATCCCGCTGATCCTCGGCGCGGTGTGCGGCATCATCTGCGAACGCTCCGGCGTGGTGAACGTCGCGATCGAGGGGCAGTTCCTGTTCGGCGCGTTCTCCTCGGCGATGGCCGCGTCGATGTCCGGCTCGGTGTGGGTCGGGCTGATCGTCGGCTGCCTGGCCGGATCGCTGCTCGGCTCGCTGCTCGCGGTGCTGGCCAACCGGTACCACATCGAGCAGGTCGTCCTCGGCGTCGTGCTCAACGTCTTCGCTCTCGGCCTGACCACGTTCCTGTACAACAAGGTGCTCTCGGCGAACGCCGCCGAGTTCAACCAGCCGCCGATCTTCCAGCCGATCCGCATCGCGGGGTTGGCGAGCATCCCGGTGGTCGGTCCGGTGCTGTTCGACCAGAACATCCTGTTCTACGCGACGTTCGTGATCCTCGTGGTCGTGCAGATCGGTCTGTTCCGCACTCGTTGGGGCCTGCGCACGCGCGCGGTCGGCGAGCACCCGCGCGCGGCGGACACCGTCGGTATCAAGGTGCTCGGCATCCGGTACCGCAACGTGATCCTGGCCGGACTGATCTCCGGCCTCGGCGGCGTCTGGCTGACGATCGGTCAGGTCGGTTCGTTCACCACGAACATGTCTTCGGGCAAGGGCTTCATCGCGCTGGCCGCGCTGATCGTCGGACGCTGGTCACCGGTCGGCGCACTCGGCGCCGCGCTGCTGTTCGGCTTCGCCGGTGGACTGAACAACTCGCTCGCGCCGCTCGGCACGCCGATCCCCGGCCAGGTGCTCTCGATGGCGCCTTACCTGGCCACGGTGTTCGTCGTCGCGTCGCTCGGCGGGATCGTGCGTGCTCCGGCCGCAGAGAACCAGCCTTACGTGAAGGGATAAGCACCCGATGCCTGAAGCCGATGTCGACTGGCCCGCGCTGCGTGACGAGGCGATCATCGCGATGGGCAACGCGTACGCGCCCTACTCGAAGTTCCCCGTCGGCGCGGCGGCGCTGGTCGACGACGGGCGCATCATCACCGGCTGCAACGTCGAGAACGCGTCGTACGGCCTGACGTTGTGCGCCGAGTGCGGCTTGGTCTCCACGCTGCACTCGACCGGCGGCGGACGCCTGGTCGCCTTCGCGTGCGTAGACAGCAACGGCAAACCGCTGATGCCGTGTGGCCGCTGCCGGCAGCTGCTGTACGAACACGGCGGCCCGAACCTACTCGTCGCGACTCCCGCTGGCGTGCAGCGGATGTCCGAGGTGCTGCCGCAACCTTTCGGCCCCGAGCACCTGTCCGCGTCGACCGGAAAGCAGCAAGCTTCATGAACGTGATCGATGTCATTCGCGCCAAGCGGGACGGCGGCGAACTGACGGACCCGCAGATCGACTGGGTCATCCGCGCCTACACCGACGGCGAGGTCGCCGACGAGCAGATGTCCGCGCTGGCGATGGCGATCCTGCTCAACGGGATGAACCGCCGCGAGATCGGCCGGTGGACCGACGCGATGATCGCCACCGGCGAGCGGATGGACTTCTCGAGCCTGGACCGACCGACCGCCGACAAGCACTCGACCGGCGGCGTCGGCGACAAGATCACCCTCCCGCTGGCGCCGCTCGTCGCCGCATGCGGCGCGGCCGTGCCACAGCTGTCCGGTCGCGGCCTCGGCCACACCGGCGGCACGCTCGACAAGCTCGAGTCGATCCCCGGCTGGCGCGCGCAACTGACCAACGATCAGATGCTCGGCGTACTGCGCGACGCGGGCGCGGTCGTCTGCGCGGCTGGCGACGGCCTCGCTCCAGCGGACCGCAAGCTCTACGCGCTGCGCGACGTGACCGGCACCGTCGAGTCCATCCCGCTGATCGCCTCCTCGATCATGTCGAAGAAGATCGCCGAGGGCACCGGCGCGCTGGTACTCGACGTGAAGGTCGGCTCCGGCGCGTTCATGAAGGACCGCGATCAGGCGCGTCAGCTCGCCGCGACGATGGTCGCGCTCGGCAACGACCACGGGGTGAATACCGTCGCGCTGCTCACCGGAATGGACACGCCGCTCGGCCTGACGGCTGGCAACGCACTCGAGGTGCGCGAGTCGCTGGAGGTGCTGGCCGGGGGAGGCCCGGCGGACGTCGTCGAGCTCACGCTAGCGCTCGCCCGGGAAATGCTGTCTGCCGCCGGAATCGAAGGCGTCGACCCGGCGGAGAAGCTGGCCGACGGCTCGGCGATGGACGTGTGGAAGCGGATGATCCGCGCACAGGGCGGCGATCCGGAGGCCGAACTGCCGACCGCGAAGGAGACGCAGGTGCTGGCCGCACCCGCGTCCGGCACGCTCACCCGACTCGACGCGCTCGCCGTGGGCGTTGCGGCCTGGCAGCTCGGCGCGGGCCGTGCACGTAAAGAGGATCCGGTACAGGCAGGCGCTGGCATCGAGCTGCACGCCAAGCCGGGCGACACAGTCGTCGCCGGGACGCCGTTACTCACGCTGCACACGGACACCCCTGAGCGTTTCGAGGCGGCGCTAGACGCGCTGCAGGGCGCGTACACGATCGTTGACGCCGCTGACCCCGACAGTCCTGGCTCGAACAACAGCGCCAGTTCGAACAGCAGTGCCGGTCCGCGAGAGGACTTCGCGCCACGTTCGCTCATCCTGGAGCGGGTTAGCGCATAAGGTACTGCGGTGACTGAAACGACTTCCCTTACTGCGGATGAGATCAAGCAGGCGCCCAAGGTGGCCCTGCACGACCACCTCGACGGCGGCCTGCGTCCGCAGACCGTCATCGAACTCGCCGACGTCGCGGGCTACACCGGCCTGCCGACCCGGGACGCGGCGAAGCTCGGCGACTGGTTCCGTGACGCGGCCGACTCCGGCTCGCTCCCGCGCTACCTGGAGACCTTCGACCACACGATCGCGGTCATGCAGACCGCCGAGGCGCTACAGCGCGTCGCCGCCGAGACCGTCGAGGACCTGGCCGCCGACGGCGTCGTCTACGCCGAGACCCGCTGGGCTCCCGAGCAGCACCTGCGGCGCGGCCTGAGCCTCGACGAGGTCGTCGAGGCGGTCAATGCCGGCTGCCGCGAGGGCGAGGAGCGCGCCGCCGCGGCGGGACACTTCATCAAGGCCGGCTCGCTGGTCACCGCGATGCGGCAGAACACCGACCGCCGGCCACAGCCTGCAGATCGCCGAGCTGGCGGTGCGTCACCGGGACAGCGGCGTGGCCGGCTTCGACATCGCCGGACCGGAGCTCGGCTTCGGCCCGGACCTGCACGCCGACGCGTTCAAGTACCTGCGCGAGCAGTTCTTCCGCTTCACCATCCACGCCGGCGAGGCGGACGGCCCGTCGTCGATCGCCGCGGCGCTGCTCAACGGCGCGGACCGGCTCGGCCACGGCGTGCGGATCATCGAGGACATCGAGTTCGGCGAGGACGAGGCGCACCTCGGCCGGATCGCCGCCTACGTGCGCGACAAGCGCGTCGCGCTGGAGGTTTGCCCCTCCTCGAACCTGCAGACGGGCATCGCCACCGAGCTCGACGCGCACCCGATCCAGCGGCTCTACGAGCTCGACTTCAACATCACCGTCAGCTGCGACAACCGGCTGATGAGTGGCACCTCGATGACCCGCGAGTTCACCCTGCTCGCCGAGAACTTCGGCTGGGACCTGTCGGACCTGGAACTGGTGGCGCTCAACGCGATCGACGCCGCGTTCCTGGCGCACGACGTGCGTGACGCGATCGCCGACCAGATCATCAACGGCTACGCGAACCTGCGCGACGACGAATACGACGAGGACTGACGCCCCGCACGGACTGACCGCAGCATTGGGGACGGACGGCCCAGCCCCAGCGCTTGGCGGCGCTCAGTCGCTCGCGCTGGGGCTCGGGATCGACGACGATCCGTCGCTGCGCATCGGGATGTACTGGCTCGTCGTATCCGAGCACTGGTTCCAGAACGGCCTCGACTGGCCGGTGAGCTGTATCCCGATCGAGTCGATCTGGTCGTAGTACTGCATGGTGCAGATGAACTGCGCCTTGGCCCGCTGGCTGAGCGCCTCGCTGAGGTAGTAGGCGCCAAGCTCGTTGTTAGCGCGCGGCTTGGCGATCAGGTCGGTGGGGATCGCCGAGGTGAAGCCGGCCGCCTGCTCGTTCGTGTCTGGCCCGCTGATCAGCGCGGCGAGTACTGCCGACTCGCTGACCTCGCCCTTCACGGATCGGTAGCCGGTGGCGAGCCGGTTGCCCGAGTAGAAGAACACCTGGAACTGCGTCTCGCCGGGCGAGGTGTTGGGCGACTGCGCCGCAGACGCGCCGACCGCCGCGGGCGCGGGACCGAGCGCGGTGATCCCGGTCGGCTGGATGCCACAGGCAGCGGCCATCGGCAGCAGCACCGCCGCGAGCAGCGCGGCGTAACGCAGCCTCTTGCTCCTTAGCGTCCTGCTCCTCAAGGTCATCCCTCTGCGCCCGATCGACCGTTCGGGCCTCACGTCTTCGCTCCCAGGCGGCCGAAGTTGCCCGGCGCTCCCGAATATGCCGAGCCCTCGAACCTGCTGCCGCCGACCGAGTCGGCGTCGCCGGGCATCTCGCCGGGCACGCCCTTCGGGAACCTGAGTGTGAAGACGGCTCCGCCTTCGGGACGGTTGCGCGCCGACAGTTCGCCGCCGTGCATCCGAGCGTTCTCGAACGCGATCGACAGACCCAGACCGCTGCCCTCAGACCGGCCGCGCGCCTTATCTGCCTTGAAGAATCGGTCGAAGATGTGCGGCAACGCCTCGGCCGGGATGCCCGGACCCGAGTCGGCCACGTTCACCACAATGTGTGAACCCTGGTCGAAGACGCTAAGCGCTACCGGCTCGCCGCCGTGCTTGAGCGCATTGCCGACGAGGTTGGCGATCACCACGTCCATCCGCCGCGCGTCGATTTGCGTGGGCAGCAGCGCCGGGCCGCTCACGTTCACCTTGCTGGTCCAGCCGCGCGTCGCCAGCGTCGCCTCGATCAGTTCCGGCAGGTTGATGTCCTCGATCCGCATCGAGGCGGTGCCCGCGTCGAACCGGGAGATCTCCATCAGATCCTCGACCAGCCGGGCCAGCCGCTTGGTCTCGTTGGCGATCAGGTGCGCGGCCGAGATGGTGGTCGGATCGGCGCTCTCCACGTCCTCCAGCACCTCGGTCACCGCGGTCATCGCGGTCAGCGGAGTGCGCAGCTCATGCGAGACGTCGGCGACGAACCGACGCGACGAAGCGTCCATCGCGCGCAGTTCGGCCATCGAGCGGGCCAGCGCCTCGGCTGTCTCGTTGAAGGTCTGCGAGACGTCCGCGATCTCGTCGTTGCCCTTCACGTCGACGCGCACGTCCAGGTCGCCCTGCCCGAGCATCCGCGCGGCGTGACCGAGCCGGCGAATCGGCACGAGCACGTTGCGCGTGGCGATCAGGCCGACTGCGCCCGCGCCGAGCAGTGCTAGGCCACCCGATACCAATCCGATGGTCATCAGCTCGGTGAGGATCGCCTGCTCGGAGTCGAGCGAGGTGAACAGGTAGACCTCGGGGCCGTTCGGCTGGATCCGCGTCCCGGTCAGCACATAAGGCGTGCCGTTGATGACAGTGCGTTGCTGCGCGACGCTGAACTGCGCGGCGTCCTGGAAGGACTTCGGAATGTCCTGCGCGCTGAACTGCGCGTTGCTCGCCGAGGTGCCGCGCGGCGTGATCAGCACGACGACGACGCCGCCGTTGCGCGCCATCGAGTTGGCGATCAGCGAGTCGGTCTGACCGGAGGGGGACTGCTGAAGCGACTGGCCGTTCTGCTGCACGTCCGCGATCAGCTGGTTGTTCGCGTTAGTGGAGACTCGGCTGATCAGTGCGTCGCGGATCAGGAAGTACGACGCGGCGGTGATGATCGCCGCTGTGATCAACGCGACTGCCGCGAAGCCCGCGAACAGTCGGGTGCGCATCCCGGAGAGCCGCCACCGCCGCCGGTGCACCCCAGCACGCCGGCGCCGCGACTCGCGTTCGCGCGCACTGACAATCTCCCGCGCGCTAACGATCTCCCCAGGCCCACTCCCGTTGCGAGAAGGGGACGGCGGGGACGCGCCGTACGGCGCGAGGGATCTGCGACTCATGACGTGGGCCTCACCGGAGGGTCACCTCGGCGGATCTAGCCGGTAGCCGATTCCGCGCACGGTCCTTATCAGCCGGGGGTCGGACGGCACCTGCTCGACCTTCGCCCGCAGCCGCTGTACGCACGCGTCCACCAGCCGCGAGTCGCCGAGATAGTCGTGGTCCCACACCAGCCGCAGCAGCTGCTGCCGGGACAAGGCCTGCCCGGGCCGACGCGACAGCTCAACGAGCAGTTTCAGTTCGGTAGGCGTCAACGAGATCGGAATCCCGCCCCGCATAACCGTCATCGCCGCGCGGTCAACGACCAGGTCGCCGAACACGGCCGTGTCCCCGGCATCGGGCACGCCGTTGCCCTGCCGCCGCAGCACCGCGCGGATACGTGCGTCAAGCACGCGCGGCTGTACCGGCTTGACCACGTAGTCGTCGGCCCCGGACTCCAGACCGACAACCACATCGATGTCATCGCTGCGCGCGGTAAGCAAGATGATCGGAACCTGATCGGTACGCCGGATTCGCCGGCAGATCTCGAATCCGTCGAGCCCCGGCAGCATCACGTCGAGCACCACGAGTTCCGGGCGCTGGGACTGCCACAGCTCGAGGGCTTCCTCGCCGGTGGCGGCGGTCGCGACCTGGTGACCCTGGCGGGTCAGCGCGAGCTCGATGGCCATCCGGATGGATGGGTCGTCTTCGACGAGGAGAAGGCTGGGCACTTACCCATTCTTACAAAAGTCACACGTTCGTGGTCGAGTCATGGGGGCCTTTTAGCAGACCTTCAGGCGATCCGTCACTGCGCGTTACGATCAGCAGGGCAAATCGTGACTATCCCGCGACGGCCGCCTGACCACGGCAGTACGGCGACAGCTCCGTGTAATCACATACTTACGCACCGGATGCGCGGGTTACCCGGCCCTGTGGCAAAGCTGTGACGCGAGGAGTACGGGACGATGAAGTGCGGGGGCCAGGCTGGACACCATGAGCTTCCAGACTCTGGCATCTTTCCCGACCCCCACCTGGTCTTTGGACGCGGATGACACGGAATCCGGTTCCGCGCGGATAGCGGCCACTTCAGCGGAGATTTCCGACCCCGCGGACGACGCGTCGAGCGACCTCTCGGACGACGCGGCCGACTCCGAATCAGACGAGGTCAACGTCACCGCCGCCGCGCGTCCGCGTCACCCTCCGACACCCCCGCCGACTTCGCCGCGTACGTCGCCGAGCGCCGCTCGTCACTGCTCCGTACCGCGCACCAGGTCGCCGGAGACCGCACCGAGGCCGAGGACTTGCTGCAGGAGGGCCTGCTCAAGACGTACCAGGCCTGGCACCGGATCGAGGACAAGGCCGTCGTCGGCTCGTACCTGCGCCGGACGATGACCAACCACCAGATCTCCCAGTGGCGCAAGCGCCGCGTCGAGGAGTACCCGACCGACGAGCTGCCCGAGCACGGCTACGACGGCGAGTCGATGTCCCAGGTCGAGATGCGCGTCGCGGTAGCCCGCGCCCTCATGCGGCTCTCCGCCCGGGACCGCGAGGCGCTCTCGCTGCGTTACTACGGCTCGTACACGGACACTGAGATCGCCGAGCGAATGGGCGTCTCGGTCGGCACGGTCAAGTCGGCTCTCTGGCGTGCACTGCGCAAGCTGCGCGACGACCCGGCGCTGCGCCCGCTGGCCGGCTACGTCTCACAGAAGACCGAGTGGCTGACCCCGCAAGCCGCCTAACCACGGCGATTCCCGCTTCCACAGTCACACACAGTCCGCCGGCAATGGCCCGGTTTTCCACGATCGGCCGGGGCTGCCACTTCAGCCACGCTCGGTAATGTGGAAGTCTTGCGCCGAAAGAGAAGCCGGACCGATACGGGAGCGTTCCACCGCCATGCCTGAGACGTTGAAGAAGCTGCGGGAACCGGCGGCGCTGGCCGCTGTCGTGTTGGCGGGTGTGGTGATCCTGGTCGGAATCATCGATCTGCTCGCCCCGCCTGGCGCGGCGTCCGTGCCGTTCTCGGACCGCGCGTACGACGAAACGACCGTCTTCCTCAGCATCGAGGTGGCGGCCGCGGTGGCCTTCGCGGTCTACCTGGCCAACTACGCTGGTCCGGCTGTGGCCAAGGCGCGCGTGATCACGCTGGCCGCGCTGATCGAGGTCGGCCTAGCAGCCCTCTTCGGCGTGATAACGGCACTGGCCCAGTTCGGCGCGAGCGGCGTAGACGGCGAGAGCAAGCTGCTCAAGTTCCTCGTAGCAGCCGGCGGCGCGGCGGTAGTCGCAGTCGCCGGACTGTTCACCTGGCTGACCTGGCAGACGTTCGCCACCGCCTCACGCCCCGCGGGCCAGTCCGTAGGCGCGTTCATCGGCGGCAACTGGCCGAACCGCCAAGGCGGAGCCGGTGGCGGTACAGGCGCGGGAGCCACCGGCGCAGGCGGTCAGCAGTACGGTCAGCCCGCGCCGCCCCCCGGCGGCTTCGGCTGGACGCCGCAGCAGAGCGCGCAGGGGCCCGGCCAGTCCAGCCCCACCGCGTTCGGCCAGCAGGTGGGCCAGGCGCCCGGCCAGGCAGCAGGCTACGGCCAGCAGCAGTCGCAGGGCGCGACAGGCGCTCCGCAGCCGTTCGGCGCGGACCGTACGCAGATGCTCCCGCCGGTCCAGTCCGGACAGCCGGGGCAGCCAGGAGACCCGCAGCAGGGTGTGACGCCCGGTCAGCAGGCCTACGGCCAGCCGCCCCAGCCCGGCCAGTTCGGCCAGCCCAGTCCGTTCGACCAGTCCGGCCAGCACGGTCAACCCAGCCCGTTCGACCAGTCCGGTCAGCCCAGCCCGTTCGACCAGTCCGGCCAGCCCAGCCCGTTCGACCAGTCCGGTCAGCATGGTCAGTCCGGCTACGGCCAGCCTCCGCAGCCGCCCCAGATCGGTCAGCAGATCGGCCAGGCCACGCTCGCGCCCGGCACCTCGCTCTCTGGCAGCGGCGCGCACCAGGGTCAGCAGCCCCCGCTCCCGCCCTCGATGCAGGGCTACGCGGCGGAATCCTCGCCCTGGTCGCCAGGCGGCCCGGGTGCCGGTGGCCAGCATGGCGCTCCGCAGCAGCAGGGGCAGGGAGCACCGCAGCCCGGCCAGCAGGTCCCGCCGCCCCGTCCCGAGGACGAGGAGCGTCCCAGCCCCTTCCAAATCGGCGACTGGCGCTCCGAGTAACCCGCAGACCCCAGTGATCCAGTGACGCGGACTCCAAGTTCTAATCACCGTTCCACCATTAGATCTACTAATCACCCACTTGCTCCAGCAGAGTGACGGTCCGTTACTTCGGACTGGTGCCTGAGGTTTCCCCGGGTACCAGTCCGTCCACGGACAACAGACTTCTGTGAGGGGCGTTTCGAGATGCGTCAGTCGAAGGCAGTGGGCCGAACCGTCGGAGGCGCGCGCCGAGTGGCGCTCACCTCACTGGGCGCCGGTTTGGTAGTCGGCGTGGCAGCCCCAATGGCCTCCGCCGCGACCATCGCCGACGAGGCCCCGCTCGCCGCTTCCGCTCCGGTCGCCGCGTCCGCTCCGCTCGCTTCGTCCACGACGGGACTCGCCGACAGTGCCTTGACCCTCTCCACGGCCGCACTCTCCGGCGCCAATGCCAACTGGTCGCACCTCGGCCACCTGAAGCTCTACCCCTTTGCCGGCTCCGGAATTGATCCACTGTCGAACATGGTCTCCACTGACCTCAGCGGAATCCCGCTCTCTACCGCCCCGGTCAGCCAGATGATGGCCGACGGCCTCCCGGTCGCCGATCTCCCGGTTGTAGGCGCACTCTTTGGAACGCCACAGGACTAAGCAACGTCTAACAAAAATCCTGCGCGTACCACGGCGGTTCGCGCGTACCCTCGGTGCCGGTCCGGAGATTCCCCACGGGTCTCCGGGCCGGCCCCGTTGCTGAACCTAGTGCCCCGGCTGTTGACCTTCGCCCCGCTCGCCGTCCCATGACGCCTCGCTTGCGGGCGAAGGTCGACAGCCGGGGCACTAGCTACTTCCGCGTCACGGCTAGCCGTCGTCTGACGATCAGACGCCGACCGGGTGCCACACGGTCTTGATCTCAAGGAACGACGTGATCCGGTCAAGCCCCGGATCAGCCGTCCAATCCGGATCCGGCTCCGGACGACGCAGCCGCTTGAGATTCTCCGCCGCCGCACGCTCCAACTCCGTCGCGAAGCCCAGGTCCTCGATTCCGGCCAGATCCAGCGCGTCCACGTCCATGTGCTCGGCCAGCGGCTTGCCCAACTCCGTGACGCGTCCGGTGAGGATGTTGACCACGCCGCCAGGCAGGTCGGACGTAGCCAGCACCTCAGCGAGCGTGATCGCGGACAGCGCGGACGCTTCGGGCGCGACGAGCACAGCGGTGTTCCCGGAGACGATGACCGGCGCGAGCACCGACACCAATCCGAACAGCGTCGGTCGCTGTGGCGCGAATACCGCCACCACGCCGGTCGGCTCCGGAGACGAAACGTTCCAATACGGCCCCGCCACCGGGTTGACCGTGCCACGCACCTGACTGAGCTTGTCCGACCAGCCCGCGTACCAGACCCACCGGTCGATCGCGGCGTCCACCTGAGCGAGCGCAGAGGTCTGCGTGACGCCCTCGACCGAGGCGACCTCGGCGGCGAACTGTTCGCACCGCCCTTCCAGCATCTCGGCGATCCGGTACAGGATCTGGCCGCGGTTGTACGCGGTTGCCCCGGACCAGCCGCTGAACGCGGAACGTGCCGCCTTTACCGCGTCGCGCGCGTCCTTTCGAGACGCCAGCGCGGCGTTCGCTAGGAACGCGCCGTGCGCAGAGGTCACCTGATAGCTCCGTCCGCTCTCCGAGCGTGGGAACGCTCCGCCGATGTAGAGCTTGTAGGTCTTGCGCACGGCCAGGCGGTTCCGCGCACCGGATGTCTCACCGTCGATCAACTCGTCGTCGGCAGTCGTCGCGGGCTCGGTCGTCGCGGCTTCGGTCTTCACGGCGTCGGTCTCAGTCTCACTCTTTGCTGACTCAGTGAGCGCGGTCTTCTTTGGCGAGCTCTTCTTCTCAGACATCGAGGTACGCCTCCAGACCGTGCGCTCCGCCTTCCCGGCCGTAGCCGGATTCGCGGTAGCCGCCGAACGGCGACGACGGATCGAACTTATTGAACGTGTTTCCCCACACCACGCCGGCGCGCAGCTTCTTCGAGATGGCGAGGATGCGCGAGCCCTTCTCCGTCCACACGCCCGCCGACAGGCCGTAAGGCGTGTTGTTGGCCTTTGCGACAGCCTCTTCGGGCGTGCGGAAGGTCAGGACCGACAGCACGGGTCCGAAGATCTCCTCACGTGCGATCCGGTGCGTCGCCGAGACGTTGGTGAAGATCGTCGGCACGAACCAGTAGCCGGTCGACGGCAATTCGCAGGCCGGCGCCCAGCGTTCGGCGCCCTCGGCTTCGCCTGCCGCGGCTAGCTCGGTGATCTTGGCGAGCTGCGCGGCGGAGTTGATCGCGCCGACGTCAGTGTTCTTGTCGAGCGGATCACCTACGCGGAGGGTTTCCATCCGGCGGCGCAGTGCGTCTAGGAGTTCGTCTTCGATGGATTCCTGGACTAGCAGGCGCGAGCCGGCGCAGCAGACTTGGCCCTGGTTGAAGAAGATCGAGTCGACGATGCCTTCGACCGCTTGGTCGATCGGCGCGTCGTCGAACACGATGTTCGCTGCCTTGCCGCCGAGTTCCAGCGTCACCTTCTTGTTCGTTCCGGCGACGGCGCGCGCGATGCCGCGCCCGACGTCGGTCGAGCCGGTGAACGCGACCTTGTTCGCGTCCGGGTGCGAGACCAGCGCCGCGCCGGTTTCGCCTGCGCCGGTCACGATGTTGACGACGCCGGGCGGCAACTCGGCCTGCTCGCAGATCTCTGCGAAGGCTAGGGCGGTTAGTGGCGTTGTCTCGGCTGGCTTTAGGACGACGGTGTTGCCGCAGGCGAGGGCTGGGGCGATCTTCCAGGCCAGCATCAGGAGCGGGAAGTTCCAGGGGATTACTTGCGCTGCTACGCCTAGTGGCTGCGGGTTCGGGCCGTAACCGGCGTACGAGAGCTTGTCGGCCCAACCGGCGTAGTGGAAGAAGTGCGCTGCGACTAGCGGCAGGTCCACATCCCTGGTCTCGCGGATCGGCTTACCGTTGTCGATTGATTCGAGGACGGCGAGTTCGCGCGAGCGCTCTTGGATGATGCGGGCGATCCGGTACAGGTACTTGGCTCGCTCGGAGCCGGGCATACGTGACCAGATTCGGTCGTAGGCCGTGCGTGCTGCGGCGACCGCGCGGTCGATGTCCGCGGCGGAGGCCACGCCGATCTCGGCGAGCACTTCCTCGGTGGCCGGATTCACCGTCTTGAGCGAGCCGCCGGTGGCCGGGACGAACTTGCCGCCGATGAAGAGGTCATAGCTCGGCTTGATCTCGACGAGGGCGCGTGACTCGGGCGCCGGGGCGTACTCGAACAGTGACGCGGCCGGTGGAGTGGACGTGCCGTGGCGCGGCGACTGCGCGTGTGCCTGTGTCGGCTGCGCCGGAGCGCTCGCCGAGGCGTGGTCGCGTGCTTGCTCGTTCTTCTGTGACATGCCGTCAGTCCACCGTCACGTAGTTGGGCCCGGAGTAGTGGCCTGAGGCCAGCTTCTGGCGCTGCATCAGCAGGTCGTTGAGCAGCGAAGAGGCGCCGAACCGGAAATAGGCCGGATCCAGCCAGTCCGGGCCGCATGTCTCGTTGACCACCACCAGGTACTTGATCGCGTCCTTTGAGGTGCGGATACCACCGGCCGGCTTCATCCCGACCATCCGGCCGCTCGCCGCCCGGAAGTCGCGTACCGCCTCGAGCATGACCAGCGTCACCGGCAGCGTCGCGGCGGGGGAGACCTTGCCGGTCGAGGTCTTGATGAAGTCGGCCCCGGCCAGCATCGCCAGCCACGAGGCGCGGCGGACGTTGTCGTAGGTGACCAGTTCGCCGGTTTCGAGGATCACCTTGAGGTGCGCGCTGCCGCAGGCTGCCTTCACTGCCGTGATCTGCTCGAAGACCTCCGCGTAGTGCCCGGCGAGGAAGGCGCCTCGATCGATCACCATGTCGATCTCGTCGGCGCCGGCTTCCACCGCGAACCGGGTGTCGGCGAGCTTGACCTCGAGCGAGGCGCGGCCGGATGGGAACGCGGTGGCGACCGACGCGACGTGGATCCCGGTGCCACGCAACTCGTGCTTGGCGACCGCGACCATGTCGGGGTAGACGCACAGGGCGGCGACCTGCGGGCAGCTCCGGTCGGATGGGTCCGGTCGACGCGCCTTCGCCGCCAGCGAGCGGACCTTGCCGGGGGTGTCCGCGCCCTCGAGCGTGGTCAGGTCGATCATCCGGATCGCCAGGTCGATCGCGAAGCCCTTGGCGGTGTTCTTGATCGAGCGGGTGCCGAGCCTCGCGACCCGCGCCTCCGCACCGACCTTGTCCACGCCCGGCAGCCCGTGCAGGAAGCCGCGCAGCGCGGCCTCGCTGCTGGTGGCCGCGCCCAGCTCAAGGCGCCCGCCAGCGGCCCGGAACGCCGGGGCCCTGCCCTGGCCTATCTCGGGGAGCGGTTCTGTGTGCGGCAGCTCGGCCGCTTCGGTAGTGCTGGTCACGTAATCCACAGTAATCGGCCGCCGCAACTGTCGCCGGGTTCGTTTTCCAACCTGTGGATAACTTCGGCACCGACCGCGTCGGGGACCTGGTCCCGCGTGGACCGGCCTCGGCGAGTGGGGCAGAATCCAGGTTCATGACTTCGCCCGCAGCCGACTCCCGACCGCCGAACGAGAAGCCGACCGTGTATCGCGGCGCGGCCGCACTCATCGGCGGCGCGATCGTTGCGGTGCTGTGCGCGGTCCTCGCGATCGACCTGATGGCCGTGTCCGGCACCAAGGACCTGGTCGGTGCCGCGATCTTGATGTTCGTCGCGGTGCTCGCGTGGCTGTTCGGGGTCTACCCGGCCGCGTTCTCGTGGAGCGACCGGCTCGTCGTGCGTAACCCGTTCCGCACGATCGACTTGCCTTGGCACATCGTTGTCGACCTGAACGCGCGACTGTCGTTCATGGCTCACACGGAGACCAAGCGCTTCACGGTGTGGGCGATCCCGGTCTCGCTGCGCGAGCGGCGCAGATCTGAGCGGCACAAGATGCGGGAGTCGTCGCAGGCTCAGCGCATGGCAAGGCGCGGGCTCTCGCCCGATCTGTTCGGGTCCAGCACCAGCCGTCGGCCGTACGACCCGATCGCGAGTCTCTCGTTCGCCGATCAGGCGATCAGCGAGATGAACGTGAAGCGCGAGACCTACCTGGTCATGCTCAAGGCCGCGAAGGCGCGCGAGGCTCAGGCCGCGGGCGGGAGTGCCCCGGCTACGGAGGCAGCTGCCCCCGTCGTGCGAGCGGAGGGCGAAGAGGCTGCGCCGCCGGTGTTCTTGGGCACCGTCCGTTGGACGTGGGTCTCGATCGTCCTGCTCGCCGCGTCGATCGCCTTCCTCGTTGCCGCGCTTATTCAGCGCTGAGGCGTTCCCGCAGCGCGGCCTTGAGTGATTCGAGCAGCGCGGCGGCGTCAGACGCCGAACCGTGCGTAACGACCTCGAGGTAGCACTTGAGCTTCGGTTCGGTGCCTGAAGGACGCACGACGACGCGTGTGTCGTTCTCGAGTGAGAGACGCAGGCCGTCGGTCGGCGGCAGGCCGGGTGAGCCGAGCGACAGGTCATCCAGCAGCGTCACCGCGAGTCCGGCCAGCTCCTTCGGCGGTGCGGAGCGCAGCGAGGCCATCATCCGGGTGATCTGTTCGAGGTCGTCGACGCGGATAGAGAGCTGGTCGGTGGCGTGCCGGCCGTACTCGGCGGCCAGGCGTTCCAATTCGCCCTCGAACGTACGGCCGTCCGCCTTGAGCGTCGCGGCCAGCTCGGCGATCAGCAGCGCCGCGGTGATGCCGTCCTTATCGCGCACGCCTTCCGGGTCGACGCAGTAGCCCAGCGCCTCCTCGTAGGCGTAGGAGAGGTCTTCGACCTTCGTGAGCCACTTGAACCCGGTCAGCGTCTCCCGGTAGTCGATGCCGTGCCGCTTCGCGATCTTGCCGAGCAGGGTCGAGGAGACGATCGTCGTGGCGAAGGTGCGCGCGCCACCGCGCTCGGCCACGTACATGCCCAACAGTGCACCGACCTCATCGCCGCGCAGCATCCGCCAGCCGGCCTCGGTCGCGACCGGGATGGCTACCGCGCAGCGGTCCGCGTCGGGGTCGTTGGCGATGACCAGGTCCGCGTTTGAGGTCCTGGCTAGCGCGAGCGCGAGATCGATCGCGCCGGGCTCCTCCGGGTTGGGGAACGCGACGGTGCGGAAGGTCGGGTCCGGGTCTTGCTGCTCGGGAACGGCGATCGGCGCGGCGAAACCAGCTCGCTGGAACGCCTCCGCGAGTACCGCACCGCCGACGCCGTGCAGCGCCGTCGACACGACGCGCAGATCCCGTGGCCCGACGGGGTTGAGTACACGCACCGCGCGATCGATATACGCATCGAGCACCGAGTTGTCCAGCGTCTCCCACTCGGTGTCGCGCGGGATCGAGCTGAACACGCCGACCGCTGCGATTGCTGCGGCGATCTGCTCGTCGGCCGGGGGAGTGATCTGCGAACCGTCGCCGAGGTACACCTTGTAACCGTTGTCCCGCGGCGGGTTGTGGCTCGCCGTCACCATCACGCCTGCGCGCGCGCCGAGGTACCGGATCGCGAACGCGAGTACTGGCGTCGGCAGCGGCCTAGGCAGCACCAGCGCGTGGAAGCCCGCGCCGCTCAACACCTCGGCGGTGTCACGCGCGAACACGTCGGAGTTCTTCCGCGCGTCGTACCCGATGACCACCGCCTCTTCGGCGTGGCCGGTGTCTTGGAGGTAGCTGGCCAGCCCGGCGGCGGCCCGGCTGACCACGACCCGGTTCATCCGGTTCGGGCCTGCGCCGAGCTCGCCGCGCAGCCCGGCGGTGCCGAACTGGAGCGTGCCGGAGAAGCGGTCGGTCAGCTGCGCGCAGCTGTCGCAGGCGCCCTCGTCCGCATCCGCGCACTCCTCGATCAGCGCGGTCAGTTCCTCGCGCGTCTCGGGGTCGGGGTCCTCTTCCAACCAGGCGCGCGCGACGGAGAGCAGGCGTTCCACGGCAGTTCCTCTCGTCGGTTCTCTAGGGAGTGTTCGAGGCCGCTATTCCCGTCAATGGCTAGAGACGGCTGAGCACGTCGCGCAGCAGGACTCCCATACGCGCCGCCGACGCGTTACCCGTCTCGATGACCTCCTGCGCGCTGAGCGGCTGCCCTGTCATCCCGGCAGCCATGTTGGTCACCAAGGAGATGCCTAGCAGCTCGGCTCCGGCCTCACGCACCGCGATGGCCTCAAGTGCCGTGGACATGCCCACCAGATCCGCGCCGAGCGTACGCACCATCCGGATTTCGGCCGGGGTCTCGAAGTGCGGGCCGGTCAGCTGGACGTACACGCCCTCGGCGAGGCGTGGGATCGACTTCCTTGCACAGCGCGCGCAGCCGCGAGGAGTAAAGGTCCGTCAGGTCCACGAAGTTCGCGCCGACGATCGGCGAGGTCGCCGTCATGTTGATGTGGTCGGCGATCAGTACCGGCTGACCGACCGTGTAAACGGCGTTGACGCCGCCGCAGCCGTTCGTGAGCACAACCGTCGAGCACCCTGCGGCGACCGCCGTGCGTACTCCGTGCACGACGCGCGCGACGCCGTGCCCTTCGTAGAAGTGCGTGCGGCCGAGGAAGACCAGGATCCGCTTGCCGGACTCGGCCAGCACCACGGACCTGATCTTCCCGGCGTGTCCGATCGCCTCCGCCGCGGTGAACCCGGGCAGTTCGGTGACCGAGAACTCGTGCTCCGGCTCACCGAGCGCGTCGGCGGCGGGCACCCAGCCGGAGCCGAGGACCAGCGCGACGTCGGGCGTCCCGCCGATCCGCGCGGTCAGCGCCTTCGCCGCGTCCTGCGCAGCCTCGTACGGGTCTCTGCTCGGTCCAGAGCCAGCGATCGTCTCAGTCGTCGTCACGCATCAGACGATATAGCTGCGGCAGGCAGGACGCCCTGCGCTCCCGGCAGAGCGGGGCTCGGTGTGCCCGACAGGTCGACGACGGTGGTCGTCGGCACGGCCGCGTCGGCCGTCGCGGCGACCGGTGTGTCATCGGCGTGGCGAGTGCGGATGTCGCGCGACAGCAGCGTTAACGCGCTCGTCGCGAGGATGATGACGACGGCCGCGTACTGCGTTTCGGACACGCCGATCGCCGACGCGATCGGTCCGGCCAGCAGCGCGCCCATCGGCATCGACATCACCGAGCCGAGGACGTCGTACGCGGAGACGCGGGCCAGCTTGTCCGCGGGGATGTAACGCGCCATCACCACGTTCCACTGCACCATCATCGTCTCGATCGCGATCCCGACGCCGAGGCTGGCGACGCAGATCAGCCACACCGGCCACAGCATCGCCAGCGCGAGCGACGGCACCGCGATCGTCGCGCCGATCGACGCGACGAACAGCATCGGCCGCCTCGGCGAGTACCGCAGCGCGATGAACCCGCCGACGATCAGCCCGATCGACTCGAACGCCATGATCGTGCCCCAGGCCGCCGGGCCGCCGAGGTGTGCGGCGGCGACGGCCGGGCCGAGCACGCTGAACGAGCCGTACCAGCACATCAGCACGATCGAGTACTGCAGGACGATGCCCCACAGCCACGTGTGCGAGCGGAACTCTTCCCAGCCCTCGCGAAGCTCGCTGAAGATGCCGGGAGTGTGCTCGCGCTCGGTCGCGGCGGCGCGGATCAGCAGGTTGGGTGTCACGGCGGCGGCCATACCGATCGCGTCGGCGACCAGGGCCCAGCCCGACCCGACGGCCGCGACGAGGAAGCCGCCGACCGCGGCGCCGCCCATCATCGCGCCGTTCATCACGAGCCGGCTGACCGCGTTCGCCTGCTGGAGTTCCGAGTCGGGCACCAGCTTGGGCAGCAGCGCCTGCGAGGCCGGGTAGAAGATCGCAATAGCGGTACCCGTTCCGGCCTCTAATGCGATCATCTGCCAAAGCTGTGCGTGATGCGTGAGCACCAGCAGCCCCAGCGTGCCTTCGCAGACGGCGACCAGGAAGTTGGCGAAGGCGATTACGTACTGCGGCGGAATCCGGTCCGCGATCACGCCGCCGAGCGGCGCGAACACCAGGTTCGGCGCGATCTGCGCGGCGAGCACGTACGAGAGGTCCGTGGTGGAGCCGGTGCGCGCGAGCACGGCGAAGGACACGCCGACGATGGATAACGCGAACGCGGACGGCGCCAGGAAGCGGTCGATGAGCAGCAGCCGGAAGTCTCGGTACCGGAGCACGCCGAGGAGAGTCGACGTCGACGTTGACATGGCTATCCCGCTCCCCAAGTGGCTGTGTCTTCGAAGGTAACCGAGCCCTCTGACAGATCGCCAACGTATTTCCTTCCAGCGATCATCCCGCTGGCAGGCGGTTGGCATGCCGCCGCCGAGCCGCCGTGATGAGGCGGGCAACATGGCTGGTACCTGGGACAACTAGACTGGGTTCCGTGACACGTATCGCGATAATCGGTGGTGGACCCGGCGGCTACGAGGCGGCATTGGTGGCTGCTCGGCTCGGCGCGGAGGTGACCATCGTCGATCGCGACGGCATCGGCGGGGCGGCGGTACTGACCGACTGCGTGCCGTCCAAGACGCTGATCGCCACCGCGGACGTGATGACCACGTTCGAGGACGCGCCCGAACTCGGCGTCCAGGTGGGTGAGCGCGGCGAGGACTGCGTAACCGGCGTGAACCTGGCGCGCGTCAACGCACGAGTGAAGGCGCTGGCTGCCAAGCAGTCCGAGGACATCGCCGAGGGCTTGGCCAAGGCGGGCGTCACCGTCCTGCGCGGGGCCGGCCGGCTGGCCGACGGCGGCGCGACGGTCGAGGTGACAGCAGTCGGCGGCGCGAAGTCGGGGACCGGGGCGAAGACGGAGAAAGTCGCCGCTGACGCGGTGATCGTCGCGACCGGGGCGCGGCCGCGCGAGCTGCCCACGGCAAAGCCGGACGGCGAGCGGATTCTGACGTGGACTCAGGTCTACGACCTCGAGGAACTGCCCGAGGACCTGATTGTCGTCGGCTCGGGGGTCACCGGTGCAGAGTTCGCCGGCGCGTACCAGGCGCTCGGCTCGCAAGTGACGTTGGTCTCCTCGCGCGACCGTGTTCTGCCCGGCGAGGATCAGGACGCGGCAGCCGTGCTTGAGGACGTCTTCCAGCGGCGCGGCATGCGCGTGCTAAGCCGTTCGCGAGCGGCCTCGGTGGTGCGTGACGGTGATCGCGTCACGGTGACGCTTGAAGACGGCCGTACGGTGCAGGGCACGCACTGCCTGATGGCGGTCGGATCGCTGCCTAACACCGAAGACCTCGGCTTGGCGGAGGCGGGCGTGCAGACGACGCCCTCAGGCCACATCGTCGTCGATCGTGTCTCGCGTACGACGGCAGCAGGCGTATACGCGGCGGGGGACTGCACAGGCGTCCTGCAGCTGGCCTCCGTCGCCGCGATGCAGGGACGCATCGCGGTGTATCACGCGATGGGCGAGGCGGTGTGGCCGATAAATCTGAAGCGGGTCTCGTCGAACATCTTCACCGCTCCGGAGATCGCGACGGTCGGCCGGACCAGCTTCAACGCGGAGAGCGATGACCCGAAGTTCGACGTGGTCAAGCTGCCGCTGGACACCAACCCGCGCGCGAAGATGCTCGGCTTCCACGACGGCTTCGTGAAGCTGTACGCGCGGCCGGGCTCGGGCACCATCCTCGGCGGCGTCATCGTCTCGCCGCGAGCGAGCGAGCTGATCCACCCGGTCGCACTGGCCGTGGACCTGCACCTGACAGTGGATCAGGTCGCGTCGGTGTTCACTGTGTACCCGTCATTGTCGGGGTCGGTCGCCGAAGCGGCCCGTCGCCTGCACAAAGACGAGGAATGATCTGATCCTCGGGTTAATCAGTCTTTGATCTCACAGCAGGACGGCGCCGGATGTGACGCTGGCGCCGACCTGCGCGGTCAGCGAGACGATGGTGCCGCCCTTGTGCGCGGTCAGCGGCTGTTCCATCTTCATCGCCTCGAGCACCACCACCAGGTCCCCGGCCGCGACGGTCTGGCCTTCGGTGACGGCGACCTTCACGATCGTGCCCTGCATCGGCGAGGTGAGCGCGTCCCCGGTCACCGCCGCCGCAGCCCGAGCACCGGCACGCCGCGGCGCCGCACGCCGCGCACCGACGATGCTGCGGCGGGGGCGTTCGCGGCCAGGCCGGCGGGTAGCACGACCTCCAGGCGGCGGCCGCCGACCTCCACCACGACCCGCTCGCGCGCCTCGGCCTCGGCGGTCTCACCGGCCGGGCCGTCGAACGGCGGGATCACGGTCGCGAACTCGGTCTCGATCCACCGGGTATGCACGCTGAACGGCTGAGTCGGGTCGGCCGGGGCGAACGCCGGATCATCGAGCACCGCGCGATGGAACGGCAGGACCGTGGCCAGGCCGCCGATCTCGAATTCGGCCAGGGCGCGGCGGGCGCGGGCCAGGGCGTGTTGCCGGTCTTGGCCGGTGACGATCAACTTCGCCAGCAGCGAATCAAACCCCGTCCCGATCACACTGCCAGCCTCCACCCCCGCGTCGAGACGTACGCCGGGGCCGGAGGGGGCGCGCCAGGTGGTCACGGTGCCGGGGGCGGGCAGGAACCCGCGACCGGCGTCCTCACCGTTGATCCGAAACTCGATGCTGTGCCCCCGCACCTGCGGGTCGTCGTAGCCGAGGCGCTCCCCGGCGGCGATGCGCAACTGCTCCACGACCAGGTCCAGGCCGGTGACCTCCTCGGAGACCGGGTGCTCCACCTGCAGCCGGGTGTTGACCTCCAGGAACGAGACCGTCCCATCCGCACCCACCAGGAACTCGCACGTGCCCGCGCCGATGTACCCGGCCTCACGCAAGGCCAGGTTTCGGACGGCCAGGGCATTCACTAAAAACGCGGCTTGCGGCTCTTGTTCGGCGATGTCGACCTGATTGTAGGCAGCGGCGTTGATTACCAGGGATGGGTCCACTCGGGAGATGCATGCTTCCACCTGCGCGTGATCGGTGATATCGACAGTGGTCCGCTCAAAGGCTGAAACCTGGTAACCGCGAGACGTGAACTCCGCCACCAGTTCCACCCCAAGCTGCCCGCCACTGCCGAAGATCGCTACGCGCTCAGATTGCATCTCCTTCATTATGCAATGGCGGGAAGGGCTGCCACCTTCGATTCGATGAATCTTTTATATAACCATTGACAATATATCCACAGTGGGTATACTTGCCGTATGAGCGATCCGCTTCCGTTGGCGACATTCCATATTCTGATGGCGGTGGCGGAAGAGGATCGGCATGGCTACGCCATCATCCAGGACGTGGCGGCGCGCACCCGGGGCGAGCTGAAGCTGAGCGCGGGGACGCTGTACCGGTCCATTCAGCGGATGCTGGAACAGGGGTTGCTGACGGAAACGCGGGAGCGTCCGGAGGAGGACGACGAGCGGCGGCGCTATTACCGGATCACTCCGCTGGGGGCTTCGGTGGCTCGGGCGGAAGCTCGGCGGCTGACGGAGCTGATAAAACTGGCGAGGGCCAGCGGGTTCGCGCCGGGGAGGGCATGATGCGATTCTACCGGGCGCTGCTGCATCTTTATCCCGCGTCGTTTCGCGCCGAATATGGAGAAGAAATGTCGGCAATCTTCGCGCAGCGGCGGCGCGATGAGGGTGCGCTGTTGTGGATGGAGATGGTTTTCGAAGTCCTGTGGAACGCGTTCCTGGTACACATCGATATTCTGCTTCACGATCTGCGCTACGCGGGACGCACGCTCGGGCGAGCCAAGGGGTTTGCGCTGACCGCCATCGTGGTGTCCGCGTTGGGTATCGGCGCGACTACGGCGGCGTTTACGATGGTCGATCACGTCCTGCTGCGGCCGCTGCCGTTCCCGGATCAGGATCGATTGGTGAAGCTGTACGAAGACCACTCGCTTAGCTGCTGCAAGGATTACGACGTCGCGCCCGCGAATTTTCGCGATTGGAAGCGCATGAACACTTCCTTTGAATCGATGGGGGCGTATCGCGGTTCGATGGTCAACCTGGTGGGCGAGGGCGAGCCTCGGCAATTGGCCGGCGCTGTGGTGACGGGAGATTTGTTTTCGACACTCGGGGTGAAGCCCGTGATCGGGAGATTTTTCACTGCCGAAGACGATCGGGAAGACTCTGCGGAAGCCGTGGTGTTGAGCGAAACTCTATGGCGCGGAACGTTCGCCGGAGACGCGTCTGTGCTGGGGCGAAAAATCGTGCTCGACGGCGAACCCTACGTGGTGATCGGCGTTATGCCGGAGTATTTTAAATTTCCAACGCGCGATGTGCTGCTGTGGACTGCGGCGCGGTTCGGGCCAATGGATTATTCGGATCGCACGAACACGTGGTTTTACGGCGTCGGCAGGCTGAAGCGCGGCGTATCGTTCGAACAAGCCTCTGCCGAAATGCATACCATCGGGAAGCAACTGGAGCAGGCCTATCCTAAGGAATTGGCGCACATCGGTGTCACGCTCGAGAAGCTGCGCGACGATAATATTCCCGATCGCGCGCGAATGATGCTGTATGTGCTGCTGGGTGCGGCGCTGTGCGTCCTGCTGGTGGCGTGCACCAACCTGGCGAACTTGCTGCTGGCGCGCGCTTTGTCGCGTCGAAAGGAATTGGCGGTACGCGCGGCGATGGGAGCGGGCCGGGAAAGGTTAGTCCGGCAAATGCTGACCGAAAGCCTGCTGCTATCGGCGATCGGCGGGGCCCTGGGAGTGATCCTGGCGTACTCCGCACTTCCGATGCTCGCGAAGCTGGTGCCGGTGTATTCGCCCATCGCGGAGGTCCCGCAAATCGATCTGCGAGTGCTGCTGTTTGCTGCACTGGTGACCTGCGGGACCGGAATTTTGTTCGGCGTTGTCCCGGCTCTACGGGTGTGCCGCGGCAGCGATAGCGGGGGATTGCGGGAAGGCTCGCGATCCGGCGTGGGGGGAAGAAAAGAGCGGCTAAGGTGGATGCTGGTGGTCTCCGAAGTGACTCTATCGGTGGTGCTGCTGGTGTCCTGCGGGTTGCTGATTCGCGCGCTGTGGCGAGTGGAGGCCGTCGACCCAGGATTTCGCCCGGAAAATGTCCTGACGCTGCGGACCTCATTGCCTATGCCGCGATATGAACGCTCGGCTTCGCGGGAACCGTTTTACACGCGTGTGCTCACGGGAGCTCGCGAGCTGCCGGGAGTCATCGGGGCGGCGTACGTCACTTATTTGCCGATGGTGCAAGGCGGCGGGCTGTGGCCGGTGGAGGTGGAGGGGCATCCGCAACCGGCCTCCGAGCGCAAGAACGCTAGCTCGCGGTTTGTCACGCCGGGATATTTTTCGACTATGGGCATCCCGCTCCTGGCCGGGCGGGACGTCGCGGAATCGGATCGCGCGGACTCGCAGTTCGTCGCGGTCGTCAGCCGATCGTTCGTGCAATATTACTGGCCCAATCAGAATCCCATCGGACGTCATATCAGGTTCGGACCCAGCGACCGCGTGATCGTGGGCGTCGCCGGAGACATACGCGTCCGCGGCCTGGAACGCGTCGCGGAGCCGCAGGTCTACATGCCCTATCAGCAATTGCCAGACGGCGGGCCGATGTCCTATGCGCCGAAGGACCTGGCGGTTCGGTCGACGGTGGATCCGGCGACGCTCGCGCCGGCGCTGCGCCGGATCATTCGCGAGGCAGACCCGCAACAGCCGGTTTCCGATGTGCGCACCTTGTCGGATATCGTCGAGCAGCAAACCGGGCCGCGGCGCGTTAAGTGACGGTACTGGGGTCCTTCGCGCTGATCGCGTTTCTGCTGGCAGCGGTGGGGATACACGGCCTGTTGTCATTCGCGGTATCGGCGCGGACGCAGGAGATCGGCGTGAGGATCGCGCTGGGAGCCCGGTCGGGCGACATTTTAGGAATGATCATGCGGGATGGATTGGTGTTGGCGCTGATCGGAATCGGATGTGGAGTGGCGCTCGCATATGGAGCGGGATGGGAGTTGCGGGCATTACTTGCCGGGGTTGAGCCGGGAGATTTGGCTACTTTTTCTAGCGCGGTGGGGTTGTGCCTGGTGATGACGCTGATCGGGAATCAGTGCCGGCGATGCGGGCGGTTCGAGTCGATCCGACTACGGCGATGCGCGGGGAGTAATGGCAAGGGACTTGCCATTTCCTATAGCATCGCTCGTCGTGCCGCGCTTCTTGCGCGCAGACGCCTTTGCACCTCGTCCCCACCGATGGGCTTCACCAAGCCGTTCTTGAGATCGTCATAGCGGCTATCGAGCGTCTCCCGCATTTCTACC
>CAVQPP010000315.1:0-5464 GCA_963714445.1 uncultured Actinomycetota bacterium | reverse complement strand
CCACCCTCGACATCGGTTCGAACAACGTCGACGGCTGCATCTCCGCGTCGGGCATCGACCTGGCCTGCGTCCAGGCCGGACTCCAGACCATGGCGGGCGATCTGCCGAAGATCCTCGGCGCGCTGAAGTCGGCTGCCGGGCGCCACGTCGAGTTCGCCGCGATGAACTACTACGATCCGTTCCTCGCGTCCTGGCTCACCGGTCCCGCCGGGCAGCAGCAGGCGGTCCAGTCGGTGCAGTTGCTCGCGCAGCTCAACGGAATCCTGGGCACGGCGTTCAAGGCGTTCGACGTCCCGGTAGTTGACGTCGCGTCGGCCTTCGACACCACGAAGTTCACGCCGCTCGTCCCGCTCACGCCGACGCTTCAGGTTCCGCTGAACGTCGCGCGGGTGTGTGAGTGGACGTGGATGTGCAACGGTCCGGCTGGACCCGACATTCACGCGAACAAGGCCGGATACGAGCAGATCGCGGACGCGTTCGAGCCCATCGTCGACCGCTAGGCGTGAGGGCCTAAGCACTGCCAGGCAGCGTTAACGCGGTTGGGTTTGCGCGTGGGGCCGCCGGAGAAAGCGTCAGTTGTGGCGGTTTCTTCGACGGCCCCGCCGTCGGGGGGTTACGATCGAGTGACCTCGTCAGACTCCTGACCAGCGAGGGGGCGCCGGATGGCGTATTCCGTGGAGATTAGCCGGGCCAATCCGACCTGCTTCGTCTTCCTGCTCGACCAGTCAACTTCGATGACCGACCCGATCGCGGCCGGTGACGGGCCGAAGCGCAAGGCCGACGCGGTCGCCGATGCGCTCAACCGGCTGCTGTTCGAGCTGTCGCTCAAGTGCGCCAAGGAAGAGGGCGTCCGCGACTACTTCCACGTCGCGGTGATCGGCTACGGTGCGCGCGTCGGCTCGGCATTCGGCGGCGCGTTGGCCGGACGCGATCTCGTGCCGCTCAGCCAGGTTGCCGACAATCCGCTGCGCGTCGAGGAACGCGCGAAGAAGGTGCCGGACGGCGCGGGCGGCTTGGTGGAGACCACCGCGCGCTTCCCGGTGTGGGTCGACCCGGTGGCCAACGGCGGCACGCCGATGTCGCAGGCGCTTCGGGAGGCCGTCGCGCTCGTGGAGCGCTGGGTCTCGGATCGGCCGGGCTGCTTCCCGCCGATCGTGATCAACCTGACGGACGGTGAGTCCACCGACGGCGACCCGTCCGAGCCCGCGTCGCGGCTGCGTGCGCTCGCGACGGCGGACGGCCCGGTGCTGCTGTTCAACCTGCACGTCACGGGCGGCCAGCGCGACTGCGGTGGTGTTCCCGTCGGCCGAGGTCGGCGAGACCGGCCTGTCGGACGAGTTCGCACGGCTGCTGTTCAGCATGTCGTCCCCGCTGCCGCCGCACATGCTCGCGTACGCGACGAGTCAGGGTGTTGCGGTCTCGGAAGGCAGCCGCGGCTTCGTGTTCAACGCCGACATCACGTCCGTCGTCCAGTTCCTCGACATCGGCACTCGCGCGACCGACCTGCGTTGAGACGCGGGACCTCGAGACGTTGAGACCGACTTTCGTTGAAGACGTTCGGCTGCGCTGCGCCGTGCTGCGCGAGCCGAAGGCCGGGTCGACCAAATCCGAGTACGAAGACGCCTACGCGGTCCCGGGCGGCGGTGCGCCGGCTTCGGCGGTCGTCGGCTGCACGGTCGCCGTGGCCGACGGCGCGTCGGAGAGCATGCTCGCGGGTGCGTGGGCGGGGATGCTGGCGCGGTCGGTGAGCGCGGCGGAGGGGCGTGAGCTGGACGCGGAGACGTTCGCCGAGCGCGTCTGCGCGGCCGCCGCGAGGTGGCCGGCGTACGTCGGCCGGTACGTGCGGCGGCGCGAGCGGTTGGGGCGTCCGGTCGCGTGGTACGAGGAGCCGAAGCTCGAGCAGGGTGCTTATGCGACGGTGCTCGGCGTCTCGTTCCGGCGAGACTCGGGGCCCGTCTACTCCGGCGGCGGGACGTGGAGCGCGGCGGCGCTCGGCGACTCGTGCGGCTTCCAGGTGCGCGGCTCGCGGCTGGCAGCGGCGTTCCCGCTGGAGTCGGCGGAGCAGTTCGACATCACGCCACACCTCGCGTGCACGCGAGATCCGGACGAGGAGCTGATCCGCGCCCGCACCGTCACCCGATGGGGAACCTGGCTGCCCGGCGACGTGTTTTACCTGGCAACGGATGCGGCGGCGCAATGGTTCCTTAGGGAGGTTGAGGCCAACCGTCAGCCGTGGCGGCAGATCGATGAGGCCTTCGACGCCCCCGGCGCGTGGCTCCACGAACTGCGCGCGGACCGGCGCATCCGCAACGATGATGTGACGATCGTGCGCTGCCTGCTGGAGGCGGAGGCAGACGCGGGGCCGGGGGATGGAGCGGGGGCCTCGTGACGCAGACCGTGACCTTCCCAACCAGCGGCGCGTATGTCGACGCGTTGCAGGACACAAAGCGCTGCTTCCCAGACCCCGAACTCGCCGGATGCCTTATCCGCACTGACAAATTCGGCCTGCCCCGCCCGATCTCGGGGAACTTCGCCAGCGTCTTCACCGCCGATACGACGTCAGGACGCAGACTCGCCGTCAAGTGCTTCACGCGCGACGTCCCAGACCAGCAGGCCCGATTCCGCGAGATCGGCGCCGCGCTGCGCGACGTGCCAGCGCGCTGGAAGGTCGACTTCCGGTACGTCGAATCCGGCGTGCGAGTAAGCGGCCGGCTCTATCCCGTGCTGGTGATGGAGTGGATCGAGGCACGGCAGCTGATCTCGTGGATCGAGGACCGGCTGCGCATCGGCGACCGCGCCGCGATGGGCCGCCTAGCCGACAACTTCATCGACCTCGTCGCAGGACTCGAAGCCGCCGGAATCGCACACGGGGACCTGCAGCACGGCAATCTGCTCGTGACCGCGCGCGGCGAACTCAAGCTCATCGACTACGACGGCATGTACGTGCCCGCGCTGCATGACCGTCCCGCGATGGAGCTCGGTCAGCCGAACTACCAGCACCCACGGCGGACTGTTGGTGATTACGGACCCTGGCTCGACCGCTTCTCGGCGCGCGTCATCCACCTCTCGCTGACCGCGCTGGCCACCGATCCGGCGCTGTGGCACCGCCTGCACAAGCCCGGCGGCGAATATCTGCTGTTGCAGAAGTACGACCTCGAAGACCTCCTCACGTCGCCGAATCTCGCGTCCCTCGCCTCAGTAAACGAGGCATTGCACGCCCAAGCCGTCGAGCTGACCGAGATGGCCCGCAAGCCGCTCGACGCGATTGCGCCGCTAACGCCATCCGCGCACGATTCCGCTTCCTTCTCCGCCACCACCACGAGCCTCATTCCCACACCGACAGACCAGGACCCGCCCGGCGGCGTCACCCTTCCCGGCACGTCAGGCAGCTGGCTCGACGACCACCGTCCCCCGCCACCGCCGGTACGACTGCGGCGACCGTCGTGGTTCGCGCGCACGGCGTGGTACATCAGCACTCTTGCCATCTGCATCTGGGCGGTCGTAGCGGTTTTCGTACCGCTGGCGATTCCGGGCGCCGTCGCGGTCCTCGCACTCGTGACATTGACGTGGCGAGCCAGGTTCGCACTGCTTCCAGAAGCGAGGGCGCGGCGAGCTCAACGTAAATCAATGCGCGCCGTCCGGATGGAAGAGAAGCATCTAGCCGCACAACTGCGCTGGCAGATCGCCGCGCGCGAGGAGAGCATCGAGTCCTATCAGCGCGAACTGAGCGTTCTCTCCGATCGCAGAGCACAGATCGACCGCGAATCGACCGAGGAGTACGCGCGGATCGATCGTTGGCGTGACCAGGAGTTGGCGAAACTCGTACGCGAACGCACAAACCTCCAGTCGTGGAAGAACACTGAGCTCAGTCGCCGGACCGCGTTCGTCGAAGCGCGACACATCGGCGACGAACTGGCCCGCCACCGCATCGACTCAGCGCAGATCCGCGGCATCGGCCGCGCGGTAGTCGCCGAGCTGGACGCGGTCGGCATTCGTACGGCCGCCGACTTCCACGGCATCCAGGTTCATGGCGGCTTCGGCCAGAGCAAGACGGTCCACGTCCTGCACCGCGACGGCCGCGCGCTGAAGATCGCGATGATCGGCGAGTCCCGGGCGAAGAACCTTGATACGTGGCGCGTCGGCCTTGTCGGCCGCGCACGCAGCCAAATGCCGACGCAGCTGACGGCGCCGATCCGAGCGCAAGTCGACGCCGAAGCAGCGCAGCGGCAGGCCGGTATCACAGCACGCGAAGGTTCGGTGAAGGCAGCCGCGGACGTCCAGCGCCGCACCGCGCTCAACCAGACCCAGACGCAACGCGAATCCCTGATCGCGGAGGAGCAGAGCACGCGCTCGTCCCACGCCGCGGCCGTCGCAGCTATCGATCGTGACTGCGCGATCTACCGTGATGGCGTCGCGGACGCGCAAGGCAGACTGCGAGCCGAACAGCGTGTGCTCGACGCGTACAAAGCCGTCCGCTATCGCAGATACCTGCTCTCCCTCACAACCGGCCGCCCCTGACCGCTGGCCACGTTCGTCACTTCTGTCTCCGCGCCCCGATAGGCTCGTCGCATGAAACTCCACGTCGGATGCGCGATGTGGACGCACGCAGCCTGGCAGGGCCGCTACCTGCCCGATCCACTGCCGGCGCGCGGCCGGCTGCGCGCTTACTCGAGTTGGTGCAACGCCGTCGAGGGCAACACGACGTTCTACGCGACACCGTCCGTCGAGACGGTTAAGTCGTGGGCCGAGCAGACGCCGCCCGACTTCCGGTTCGTGCTCAAGCTACCGAGGCCGATAACCCACGAGCGCCACCTCATCGGCCCAGGCAGCGACCAGGCACTACGCGCGTTCCTAGCTGCAGTCGAACCACTCGGCTCGCGAATCCACGCGCTGTGGGTCCAACTCCCGCCGTCGTTCATCCCCGCCGACCTCGACGCGCTCGCCGAACTCCTCCGTCGCCTTCCGCGTGAGCACAGGTGCGCCGTCGAGGTCCGTCATCGCGCGTTCTTCGAAGACCCAAGATGGGAGCAGCGGCTCGAAGCCGTCCTCGGTGAGGTGAACGCCGAATGGGTGACTTTCGATACGACCGTACTGTTCGACAACCCGCCGGAGACCGAGGCCGAGCGTGAATCGTGGCCTAAGAAGCCGCGCGTACCGCGTCGCTCACGAGCCCTGACCGACTATCCGATCGTCCGCTATATCGGCCGCGATGACCCCACTCGAACGGTCGAGGGCTGGCAGCCCTGGCTTGAGACCGTCGTCGGCTGGCTGCGCGAAGGTCGCTCCCCGACTGTGTTCATCCACACGCCCGACAACGCCGACGCCCTCGACCTGGCGCGTCGATTCCGCGCCGACGTGCGAGCGCCGCGTCCCCGAACTCGACCCGCTCCCCGAGCCGGTCCCCACCGGCCCGCCAACACTCTTCTGACCTGTTGAACCCCCGAACCTCATCCTTGAAAGGGTG
>CAVQPP010000314.1:0-12388 GCA_963714445.1 uncultured Actinomycetota bacterium | reverse complement strand
CACCGGGGCCGTCAGAACCGTCTCGACTACTTCAGTCTCAGCAACCTCAGCAACGCCAACGGACCCGACTACCGCCGCGGCCTCAGCTGCCCCGGCGACTTCAATCGCCTCCGCAGCCGCAACCTCTTCTTCCGCCGCGACTATCTCAGCAGCCTCAACCTCAACCGCTTCCGCAGCCGCGATTTCCTCCCCCACCTCAGCGACCTCGATCGCCTCGGCCACCCCCGCAGCCGCGACCGCCCCAACCGCCGCCGCAGCGCCCACACCCACCGCCGCGCCCGCAGCCGTCACGTCCTCGCGCCGACGCAGCGCCGCCCCCAACTCGCTGACCGTCGGCCGTCCGCCCGCCTCACCAAGCGCCGCGACCAGCAACGCCGCGAGCTCAGCCCGCAGCCCATACGTGGCAACGAGATTCGCCTCGGCCCAAGCCCGGCGCCGCTCGATCGAATCAATCGTCAGCAACTGCGGCGCGGCCAGACTCTCAGGGCTCGAACCTGCGTCGTATCCGACCCCGAACTCCGCCTCGACCGCGTCGACCCCAGCCAGCGCGATGCACGCAAGCCAGGCGAGCGCGTACACGTCCGCAGCCGGCGTCAGTTCGCTCTGCGACGCCGCTTCCAACGCGAGCGCGGCCGCGAGATCGATCAGCAGAACGCTGCGTTCCCCCAACAGGAACGAATACGCCGATAGGTGTCCATGTACGAGTTCGACCTCGTGCAGCACCTTGAGTACGTCCGCGATGCCAATCAGCACCGCCAGGATCTCCGCCTCGGTGAGCGCACTGCGCAGCAACACCGTGGCAAGGCTCTCCGCCTCAACCGGCTCGAGCACGACGTACCCGACGCTCGCGACGACGTCGTCTTCCTCGTCGCCTTCGTCCGCTACCTCGTCCTCAAGCTCACCATCGTCCGCGATTTCCGCGACGCCGACTTCGAACTCGCCGAAGTCCAGCACCGCCGGCACCGCCGGGTGGTTCAACCGCCGCAGCGAGGAGATGACACCCGCCAATTGCGCGCCCGACGCGAACACGCCGCGCGACTCGGCGACCTGGAGCCAGACCTCGACCCCGCGGGTCTCGTCGAGCGCCAACCAGTACTCGTATTCGACCCCGGTCAGCGCGCTGTCCGCGACCGCGAAACGGGTCAGCCGCTCGACCACGCGATAGCGCTCGGCGACGATTTGTCCTTGCCGGATACCGGATATCCCCACCACGCGCCGCACTGTACACCAGAACACGGCGGGATCCACAAGCCTTGATCCCGCCGTGTTCGGACCGTGATTATGCAGGTCCGCTCGGCTATTGGCGTCGCGGTGACGACCCGTCAGCCCCGGCTATCAGCCAAGCGCCCGCAGGAGATCCGCGAGCAGGTCCGCGCGGTCCTCGATGCCCACCGACAGCCGCACGAGATCGCCCGGCACCTCCAACTCCGAGCCGACCACGGACATGTGCGTCATCCGTCCCGGGTGCTCGATCAGCGACTCGACGCCGCCAAGCGACTCGCCAAGCGTGAACAGCTTGGTCCGGCCGCACATCTCCACCGCCGCCGCCTCGCCGTCGACGTGCCGGAACGAGACCATGCCGCCGAACCCGCGCATCTGTTTCACCGCGATGTCATGACCTGGATGCCCCGGCAGTCCCGGGTAACGCACCTCACTCACCTTGGGATGCGACCGCAGCATCGCCGCCACCGCAGTGGCGTTCTCGCAGTGCCGGTCCATCCGCACCGCCAACGTCTTAATACCGCGTAGCGTGAGCCAAGCGTCGAAGGGCCCTGCGACGGCGCCGAGCGCGTTCTGATGGAACGCCAGCCGCTCCCCCAACCCGGCGTCGGCCGCGATGAGCGCGCCGCCGACAACATCCGAGTGCCCGCCGATGTACTTAGTCGTCGAGTGCACGACCACGTCCGCGCCAAGCGCCAGCGGCTGCTGCAAGTACGGCGTCGCGAACGTGTTGTCCACAACCAGCAGCGCCCCCGCCTCCCGAGCAATGGCAGCCAGCCCCGCGATGTCCGAGACCCCCAGCAGCGGATTCGACGGCGTCTCGACCCAAATCACCTTCGTCTGCCCCGGCCGCACCGCAGCCCGCACTTCATCCAAATCGCCCAAATGCGCCGGGTCCGCCTTCACGCCCCACCGCTCGTAGACCGTCGAGAAGAGCCGGTACGTGCCGCCGTAAGCGTCATTCGGGATCACGACGTGATCGCCGGGCACGGTGACCGTCCGCAGCAAGCAGTCCTCCGCCGCGAGCCCAGAAGCAAACGCCAGCCCGCGCGCGCCACCCTCGATCGCCGCAAGGCACTCCTCGAGCGCGGTGCGTGTCGGGTTCGCGGATCGCGAGTACTCGTAGCCGCCGCGCAGCCCGCCGACGCCGTCCTGCTTATACGTGGATACTTGGTAGATCGGCGGAACCACCGCGCCGGTCAGCGCGTCCGGTTCCTGACCCGCATGGATGGCAAGCGACGAGAACCCCCAGCGGTCGGCCTCCGGCCCCGCGTCGCGCCCCGACTCATCATGTTTCGACTCAGTCATGGCGACAGGCTAGCCCGATCGACGCCCAAGACGCCGCCAGTCCCAGCCCCTCACCCCCGTCGCCTCCCCGCTCTATCCCCGTCGCCGCGCCCGCCGCCGCGAGACCACCCGCTCATGCTGCAGACACGCAGCCACCAATATCACCACGCCAATCACCGCGATCCCCCCGAGCACAAGCAAGAACGCCGCCCACTCCCCCGGCAGCGCCGACTCCAATCCGCCCCGTGCGCCCGTCCCAATCCAGACCATCACAGCCCCTAAACCACACGCGGCAAGATCCCGAAATCCCAAGATCCACGATCCAAGATCCGTCCGCCCCATCCTCACCCGCCCTCCCCCCTACCGCATTTCGTAAGGACTTCTTCCGGAATCCCCCGACCTCCCCACACGTTAAGCAACCGGAGAAGAAAGAAGGAGGCCACAAGCCGTGTTCCGCTTCAACAACCCCTTCAAGGACCGCCTCCCCGGCCCCGGTGAGGCGTTGCCCGGCAGGTCGACCCGTCCGTTCCACCTGGACGGCAAGCACACCGTCCTAGGCACCTCGATCGAGGGCTTGCCCGAGGGCTACGAGCAGGCCGTCTTCGGTCTCGGCTGTTTCTGGGGCGCCGAGCGGAAGTTCTGGTGGCACGACGACGTCTACTCGACGGCCGTCGGCTACGCGGGCGGTCAGACGCCCAACCCGACGTACGAGGAAGTCTGCTCCGGCCTAACCGGCCACACCGAGGCAGTCCGCGTCGTCTACGACCCGCGAGTCGTGTCGTACGAGTCGCTACTCAAGCTCTTCTGGGAGTCCCACGACCCCACGCAAGGCAACCGCCAAGGCAACGACGTAGGCACGCAGTACCGCTCCGTCATCCAGTACTTCACCGACGAGCAGCGCCGAGCCGCCGAAGCCAGCCGCGACGCGTACCAGAAGGTCCTCACCGCCGCCGGCCACCGCAAGATCACCACCACGATCGAGCCCGCGACGGAGTTCTACTTCGCCGAGGACTACCACCAGCAGTACCTCTCCGACGCCAAGAACCCCGACGGCTACTGCGGCCTGGGCGGCACCGGCGTCAACCTAAGTGACCCCGGCGAGGACGCATGGGGCTCCTGCCCGACGGGTCTGGTCGTGGCCGACGGCGCCACCACCACCGCTGACTGATTCGGTCACCCGCGTACGAAGCACCGCTCCCCGCTGTATACATACAGCAGGGAGCGGCCAGCACAAGCCGTACACATTTGTGTACACAAATGTGCTAGTATGGCTTCATGCAGCAGCCCGAAGTCGTGACGGTACGTGACGCCCGCAGAAACATCTCACGCATGCTGTCGGACCTTCAGGTGGCTGGCTCCGAGGCCGAGCCAATCTTCATCGGTGCGCATCGTAAGCCTGAGGGTGTTCTGCTATCGATCGAGGCCTACCGAGAACTCGCCGCGCTCCGCGAGCGCTTCCGTCGAGGCACGGCAGTCGCATCCGCATGGGGCAGCCTCCGGGCTGAAAGCCTGGAGCCGTCAGCGAAGTTCGTCGGAGACGCAGACGAGTTCACCAGTGGCCAGATCGACACCGATGAACTAGTCCGCCGCGCCGTGTCCAGGCACCGCCGGTAGGACAGCGCACCAGCGTCATGGACGACCCTTACACGCTTCCCGGCGGCACGTTGCGCAACCTCCTGGGCATCGAAGATCCGAAGGCTCTGGAATCAGCCGAAGCCGACATCACGGCCGCCAGGCTTGTAGCCCTTGACCTGTACTCACTACCCGGGTCCTACGACCTCGACCACTTGTGCGCATTCCACCGGTTTATCTTCGGCGACATCTACGACTGGGCCGGGCACCTGCGCCGTGTGGACATCACGAAGTTCGACACGTTCTGTAGGTGGATCCACCTACACACATACGGCTCTGAGATCTTCGGGAAGCTCGCGCGGGCGCGGTGGCTTCGCGACCGAGAGCGGGTCGACTTCGTCACGGCCCTCGCCGAGACCTACGCAGACATCAATGCCCTGCATCCCTTCCGAGAAGGAAACGGCCGAGCGCAGCGCGCTTTCTTGCAGCAGCTCGCACACGATGCCGGTCACCCGCTGACATGGGCCGATCTCAACGCCGCGGAGAACGAGAGAGCCAGCATCGCCGGCTTCAGGGGCGACCTCGAACCACTCATCGCCATGCTCGGCAAGCTCGTTGAGCACGACGAGTAGACCAGTGCCGCGCCCTCTAGCCGCTGCGGCCTAGGCGGCACCGGCGTCAACATAAGTGACCCTGGTGAGGATGTCTGGGGCTCCTGCCCTACCGGCTTGGTCACCACCGATGGCGAGGCGGTCACGTCGGTCTGACACGATTCGACCGGAGCCAGATATCCCTCACGCTATCGAAGCGATATCCACCTACAGCAGAAACCGCTATCCTGGGATTGAATTCGCCGATGCTTGGAGGCGGCCATGGCGAAGACCAGCGTGGAGATCGACCAGGACAGACTGAACCGCGCGCGCGAAATTCTTGGCACCACATCCATCCGCGACACGATCGAGGCGGCCTTCCGTGAGGTCATCAGAGTCGCCGCAGTCCGCGATCTCGTCGCCCTGGCCGAGGATGGAGCGTTCAGCGCGCTGTTGGAGCCGGACGCCGAGGACAAGCTGTGGGGCTGACCGGCTACCTCGCCGACAAGAGTGCCCTGGCCAGGCTGCACCTGCCGCCGGTCAGGGACGTGCTCGTCCCGCTCATGGAGCGCGGCCTGGTCTGGATCTGTGGCGTCACCGAGCTCGAAATGCTCTACTCGGCCCGCAACATCGACGAACGCGCGCGGATGCGCGACCAGCTCGAAGCCTCCCTCAATCGCGCCGCCGAGCCCGAGAACTTGTGGGCCCTGGCAGCGGAGATCCAGGAGGCGTTGACCGAGAAGGGCCAGCATCGCTCTGCTTCCGTCCCCGATCTCATCGTTGCCGCAACTGCACGTGCCGCAAGACTCACAGCGCTGCACTACGACAATGACTTCGACACCATCGCCGCCTTCACCGAGCAGCCGACCCAGTGGGTCGTACCCGCAGGCACAGTCTGAGAACCGCATTGGGGGAAGCGGGCAGGAACGGCTCGGCGGCACCGGCGTCAAGATAAGTGACCCCGGCGAAGACGCCTGGGGCTCCTGCCCCACGGGCCTGATCGCGACGGATGGCACCGCCACCGCTACAAGCTAGACCAGACGTACGCATAGGGCTCCAGCTCCCGGCCAAGCCGGGAGCTGTGCGTATATAAGCCCTCTTAGGAAGCGGGCAGATCTGTCGGTACGAGAATGAAGTAAGGGTGGCCGGTCAACGGCGTCGCGACGCGATAGTCCTGGTCTGTCGCGAGGATCATGTTTGTTGCGTAACGCTTCGCGATCACGATGTTCACGGCGTCCGCGAGATCGACCGAGCCAGGCTTGCGCCGCTTTCGCTCCATCCGGCCCTCATATCGCCTGATGAGATCACCAGCGGCTGCGTAATCTTCGGGCGCAATTGGCGCGAGTTCGTAGAAACCGCCTGCGAGGTCTTCCAGGAAATCATGAGCTGCCGCGTGAGCGCCGACGCTGCTCAGCAAGTAGTGAACCTCAGCCACCACCAACGGGGAGATCACCGCCAGCGAGGCCGACTCAAGAGTTGCGCGGTACAGCTCGTGGTCCGGCTCGGCGCTGTTCATGGCGGCCACGATGCCACCCGTATCAGCAACCAGCCTCACTCGCCGAAGCCTTCCATCAACTCTTCAGTTCGCCCGACGGCGGATGCATCGTGGAACCGAGCCTTCATCCTGGGCCGCTTGGCAAGGTGGTCGTGGATGACCTGGTTGATGCCGTCGCGGATGAGATCGGCCTGTGAACGCCCGGTCAGTTCAACGACGCGCTCAAGATCGTGCTTCTGTTCGTCGTCCAGATACACGCTCGTCTTTATCATGCCCTACATCGTACCCTACATGGCACCCTATAGTGTCGTCGCAGACCAGAGCGGAACACGGAGCACAGAACGCAGCCGCCTGGAGTCGCGCAACTACCACTTGCCGCTGCGCGGGAAGAGAACCGCAGCCACTGCGGCCTCGGCGGCACCGGCGTCAAGATAAGTGACCCTGGCGAAGACGCCTGGGGCTCCTGCCCGACCGGCCTGATCACCACCGACGGCACGGCGAGTGCCACCGGTTGATCCCGTGCCAGTGTTTCCGGCCTGCGACCAGGCCGGAAACACTGATCCAGCGTCTTTAGACTGGTCATCCGGTACGGGCGTGTCCGAGCGAGCGACGCAGGAAGTCACTCGGCGAACTGCAACAGTCCCGCAGCGATGCCGGGAATCTCCAGCTTGCCGGTGACAACATCGATCACGAACTGCTCCGCCGCGTTCTCGTCCAGAGGATCACGAAGTTCGTGTCCGTTGAGTCCGAGAAACAGCCAGGTCGCGATCCAGGCAAGCCGCTTGTTTCCGTCGATGAGGCAGTGGTTCCGGCCCAGGGACTCCATCAGCGCGGCTGCCTTTTCCCAGATGCCCGGGTAGGCGTCCTGCCCGAACACAGTCGTCTTCGGACGAGCGGCGGCAGACGCCAGCAAACCAGCGTCACGAATGCGCATTTCGCCGTCCACGACCCGCCGTGCGACTTCGATCAGGTCGTCGATCGTCAAGTAATCGATCACTGCGCAAGCCGCTTATTCAGTCCCTCGCTCACGCGTAGCACGCGGTCCAACACCTCGACGCGCCGCTTGGCTCGCGCGTCGACTGCGCTCATGAGCAGGTCGTGCACGTAGTCCTGCAAACTGCGGCCTTCAAGCGCCGCCTGCGCACGAATCTGCTCGATCTCCGATTCCTCGAATCGGGCTGGGAGCATCTTCTTCGCCATAGCACCGATGCTAGCAGCTGCTATCACATGCACGCACGGCTCGGATGAGCCACCAGCAGCACGCGAGCAACGACGGACCACCGCACTCTCGGTGGCACCGGCGTCGCCTGCCCCGTAGGCATCGCCAAGGCCGAGTAACCCCGGCTCCCCGGCCCCGATTCCCCGGGGCCGGTTTCCGCTCGTCGGTTGCAATCGACCACGCGAGTGCTCCCGACTCGCTGGCGCTCACCGCTCGGGGCCGGGCTACGCTGACACGCCACAGCCACCTCACGTGCGCGGCCTGTGCCATCAGAACGGTAGTCTCAGCCGACTTCGATTGGCGTGCGCCGATCGCACCGCGTGGGCTGCTCGCACAACAGCCGCGCGAGCTGTAAGGAGGGGGTCGCGGTGAAAGCACCGAGTCGCAAGGCCCAGATCGGGATAGCGGCTGGCTTGGCCGCAACGGGCTTTGGCGTCGCCCTCGCAGTCACCTATGGGTCGTCGCCTGCGAACAAGACGGGGTTGGTGCGGCCCGCACCCTCAGTGCAGTCGAGCACACACGCGCCGGAAAGCGTTACCGTCACGCTCACCACACCCGTGCCGCCGACTACGCACGCTCCCGTGCCCACCGTCTCGCACTCACCGTCACCGTTGCCGCCCCCAGAACCGATCTCGGCGAACACGACAACATCTGCGCCGGTGACGCATCGCGAATCAAGCAGGCCGGCACCGACGCCATCCCTCAAGCCACTCAAGCCAATCGTCATTCCATCCCCCGTTCCAGCGCCCGGCACCCCGTCTCCGCCGTAACCGCGGCGCTGCTGCGTCGCTAGTGCCCGGGCACTAGCCCACGTAGCCGCTGCCGAGTAGAACGATCCAAGTGCGGCCGGGCAGCAGTTGGAACGGGACGCCATTGACTGTGTAGGACGTGGGCGAGGTGTCGGTCGGCTTGGACCATTGACCGTGCCAGACGTAGCCGTTGCGGTAGAACTCGGCGGCGCCGTGGCCAGTGGTTTGGGAGAAGACCTCGTTGGCCGCTTCGGTGGCGTTGTGGTCGGTGTACAGGCCGTGGACGACATTGACGTGCTGGATGATCACGTTGTCAGCGAACGCGCGGCCCTGGTCGATGGTCATCGCCGGGGCGCCGTCGCATGACACCAGCCAGCGGGCTCCCGAAACGGTGAATGCGAACGAGGCGCTGGGCATCGATACCGACACCGATCCGACCGGCTTGCCGCCGGGCTGTATGCCGCCGAATCGAAGGCCGATGTCGACCGCCTGTGCGATCTTCGGATAGGCACGAAAGACCGAGGCTGGACTGACGTAGGTCGGGTCGTTGCCGCCGTTGCTGAACAGCCCACCAGCAACGAGCGGGTTAATGGTGTCCAGGTTGGAGCGTCGTAGGGGCTTCAACAGTCCATAGATCGCCCCGGAGTAGACCAGCCCGACGCGGCCGTAGGCGGCCAACAGCGGAATGTCGGTCTGCCGGGCGCTGCGCACCGGTCCGATGGAGCGCGGGAAGTGGTTGCTGTCGAAGATGGCCAGGTAGCGGCTTAGCCCGCCTTCGACTTGGATGACGTAGACCAGGTCGGCCGAGTTCAGCCCGGCGTGCAGGTGTTGCGCCTCGCCGACGTTGTCGATCTTCACGGCCAGGACGGAGCCTGCCGTGCCGATTCCGGTGAACGGGTTCCCGAGCGGCGGCTTCGGCTTTGGCGTCGGCTTCGGCGTGGGCTTAGCTCTCGGCGTCGGCTTTGGGTGCGCGACCGGCGCGGTGGAGTCCGAGCAGCTGGAAACGCCGAAGTACGTGCCCACGCCGATCCCGGCGAGCGCCGCGATGGCCGCGAGACCGCGCCTGCGACTCATCTGCGGAACGCCGCCGAAGATGCGGCCTCCGCTCGATCCTGGGCTCGGTTCGTTAGTCATGCGCATATCTCTTATCAGATAGGCGCATTCGCCCTAAAGGCTCCGGAGTGAACTGGCGAATCGAAGTCAGTTCACGCACAGACAGAACGGGTGCCCGGCCGGGTCGAGGAACACCCGGAACGTCGTGCCGGGCTGATGATCGTGCTTTGTCGCACCGAGCGCGATCACCGCCTCCTCGGCAGCGTCGAGATCGTCGACGACGACGTCGAGGTGCATCTGCTGGGGCACCTGCTGAGTCGGCCACTTAGGCGGGACGTAGTCCTCCACCTGCTGGAAGCAGAAGCACTGGCCGTAATCCGCCCTCACCTCGGCCCAACCGGGCGAGAGCTCGACCTTCCAGTCCAACATCGCGCCGTAGAAGGCCGCGAGGGCGCCGGGATCTGGGCAGTCGATGACGAGACTCGGGAAGCGTGCGATAGCCATGCCGTGAACCTACGCGCGACCACCGACAATTACCGACGATCCGCGATCCGCGCCCGGATTGCGGCGATGACCAGGCCCTAACGCTCGCTTGACCTACGGGCTTTCCCGACGCCGTAGGCTGGCGCCATGGACTCCACGAGCTGGATCATCGCGACGGACACCGGCAGCTACTGGGGCAGGTCGTTCGGGAAGGCCGGGGTCACGTTCGTGCGGGCCAACGCCTTCCAGTACGACTCTCAGGAACTGGCCGCCGCTCAGATCGCCGAACTGGCCGCCGCCGGCGACTCGCGTTCCTACCACGTCGAGGCGTCGACCCCGAACCGCAGGCGGTACTGATCACCCACCCCGCTCAGCGGAGGGCGGCTCACACGAAGCCGAGTGCACGCCCTCAGATGCAGCTACAACGCGTTGGGGCCGCCGGAACGTGTCCGGCGGCCCCAACGTCATACGTGGCTTACGCAGCCTCAGATCACAGCGGCAGGATGTTGGCGGCCTGCGGGCCCTTGGGGCCCTGGGTCACCTCGAAGCTGACGGCCTGTCCTTCTTTCAGTTCGCGGTAGCCCGAAGTGGCGATCGCGGAGTAGTGGGCGAACACGTCCGGGCCGCCCCCGTCCTGCTCGATGAACCCGAAGCCCTTTTCCGCGTTGAACCACTTCACGGTGCCAGTTGCCATACTCGTTAATTCTCCTTCATGGAGCGCACGCCCCGAGCCTGAAACCGAACAGGTTCGCGCTGCGCTTTCCGCTCCATACATGGACGACCTTAGCCGAAGGGTGCGCGTAGCGCAGCCTATGGCGCAACCGAAGTGCAGTCTATGGCGCAACCGGCGTGCCACCGCTGCTGCCGCTACCGGACACAAGCGCCTGCTCCAGGAGATGGATGACCTCGTCCTGACCATCAGCGAGTAGACCGACAGCGTCCGGTAGAGGGATGAAGTAGCAACAGAAGACCATCCCATTATCGCCATCACCATCCGGGCTGGCGACAGTGTGGGTCCAGCTCTCGCGGGCTTCGGTCGTCCGCGCATGAAGTAGACGGTGACGCGCGGTTGGCCCGTTGCCGAGTGAGGTCGCCGCTGTACCGCGATGGCCGTCCCCAAGGTCACGCCGCTTGTGCCCGTCTCCTGCGCGATCTCGCGCAAGACAGCTTGAGTGAGCAGCTCCCCCGGACAAGACCACCCCTTGACCGGCACCACCCTAATGAGTTCTGGGAGTGAGCCATCCGGCAGACTCCTGGTTGGTCAGCCGCCGGCGGGTGAGCACTGCCCCTCCCAGGACTTCGAGTCCTGCTGAAAGATCGTGCCCCTGTCGGTCGGCCGGGAGAGTTGATCGCTGATGGGATGTCGTGCCCGTCCGTTTCGGGCGTGAGCACTGGTTCATTAGGTCGCTGATGGTTCTCCCGCGCGCTGGCCGGTCACGGTGTCGGATCAGGGAGGGACGTTGCGACTGTTCATCGGGGACGACTGGGCCGAGGAGCACCACGATGTGGAGTTGATGGATGCCTCGGGCCGGCGCCTGGCCAAGGCGAGGCTGCCGGAGGGCGTAGCCGGGATCGCCCGGCTGCACGCGATGGTCGCCCAGCGGCTCGGCGAGCGCGCCGAGGATGACGAGACGGCGGTGATCGTCGGGATCGAGACCGACCGCGGCCCGTGGGTGCGGGCGCTGGTGGCCGCCGGGTACACGGTGCTGGCGGTCAACCCGCTGGTCGCGGCCCGCTACCGGGAACGGCGTGCGGTCTCCGGCGCCAAGAGCGACGCCGCGGACGCGCACATGCTCGCGGACATGGTGCGCACCGACGGCCACCAGTTGCGGCCGGTGTCCGGGGACTCGGACCTGGCCGAGGCGGTCAAGGTACTGGCCCGGGCGCACAAGACCCTGATCTGGGAGCGCACCCGCCACACGCAGCGCCTTAGGCACGCGCTGCGCGACTACTTCCCCGCCGCGCTGGCCGCCTTCGACGACCTCGATGCCCCGGACGCGTTGGAGCTGCTGGCCAAGGCCCCCGACCCGGCCGTGGCCGCGCGGCTTTCGCGCGCGCAGATCGCCGCGGCGCTGGGACGCGCCCGGCGCCGGGACGTGCAGGCCAAGGCCGAGCGGATCCAGGCCGCACTGCGCGCACCCCACCTCGGGCAGCCCCCTGCGGTCACGGCCGCCTACGCCGCCAGTGTCCGCGCACTGGTCGCGGTGCTCACAACCGTCGACGCGCAGGTGGAGAGCCTGCAGCGGGAGGTTGGTGCGTATTTTGGCCGGCACCCGGCCGCTAGCATCATCGTCTCCCAGCCGGGGCTGGGACCGGTCGTCGGCGCCCGGGTGCTCGCAGAGTTCGGCGACGATCCCGACCGGTACACCGACGCCAAAGCGCGGCGCAACTACGCCGGCACCAGCCCGATCACCCGCGCCTCCGGCAAGAAACACGTGGTCGCGGCCCGGCACGTGCACAACGACCGGCTCATCGACGCCCTGATGTTCCAGGCCTCCACAGCCATCCAGGTCTCGCCCGGCGCCCGCGCCTACTACGACAAGCAGCGCGACCGCGGCGCCGGGTACAACGCCGCCCTGCGCCAGGTCGCCAACCGGCTCGTCGGCATCCTGCACGGCTGCCTGAAGAACGGCACCCTCTACGACGAGGCCACCGCCTGGGCAAACCATGCCGAACCACTTGCTACTTGACACAGCCAACTCCAGGGATGTCTTTCGGT
>CAVQPP010000313.1:0-12138 GCA_963714445.1 uncultured Actinomycetota bacterium | reverse complement strand
CCGCCAAACCACGGGAGGGCGCCGTCCGGCCGCTGTAGGGCTTTGATTCCGGTCACGGTGCGGGCTATCCGCGGCGTGTCCAACACGCCGGCGGCGGCCAGGTGCGCGGCCGTCATGCGCTCTTGGTGGCGTAGACGACCAGCTCTTGCCCAGCACCGGATTGAGCAGCGCCTCGCCGACCCGGGTCAGCCGCGGCGCCTTCATGATGTCCCAGACCAACAGCTTGTGATAGATCCGCACCGGCGCGGCCTGGTCGTTGTCGATGCCGAGCGCGCACTTGAGCCACCAGTAGGGCGAGTGCAACGCGTGCGCGTGGTGCGTCGCGTATGGCCGCAGCTGCTGAGTTCGCAGCCGCTGCAGCACCTGGCCGCGCCGGTATATCCGGACGTGGCCGCCCTCGACCTGGTGGTAGGCGTCTGACAAGGCCCAGCAGACGCGCTCCGGGAACCAGCGCGGCACGGTCACCGCGATCCGGCCGCCGGGTTTGAGCACCCGCTCCAGCTCGGCGAAGGCACGCGCGTCGTCGTGCAGGTGCTCGAGCACTTCGGCGGCGACGATCACGTCAAAGGACGCGTCAGGGAACGGCAGACGATACGCGTCGCCGCGCACTGCGACAGCCTGCGCGCCAGCCGGCACCTCGCCCTCTTCACGCATCGCCCGGAACATCGCGGTGACCGACTCGATCTCAGACATCGAATAATCGAGCGCGATGACGTCGGCTCCCTTGCGCAGCATGGCGAAGGCATGTCTGCCCGCGCCGCATCCCAAGTCCAGCACTCGGTCCGCCGGGCCGACCGGGAACCGGTCGAAGTCGACCGTCAGCATTCAGTCGGCCTTTCCTATCCGGGTACTGATGCGGGCACGATAGCGGTCTACGGTCGCGGCCGCCGCCGCGCGCCAGGTGAAGCGGCTCACCGCACGCTCGCGGGCCGCCGCGCCGAGCCGCGCGCCCAGCTCCGGGTCGCCGAGCAGCCGGGAGAGCGCCGCGGCGAGCGCCGCCGAGTCGCCCGGCGGCACCGCCAGCGTCGTCTCGCCATCGGCACCCGCCACTTCGGGGATCGCACCGCCGGTCGTCGATACCAGCGGCAGACCGACGGCCATCGCCTCAACCGCCGGCAGCGAGAAGCCCTCGTAAAGCGACGGCACGCAGGCGATCTGCGCCGATCGCAGCAGCTTGATGAGGTCTTCTTCGCTGAGCCCTGAGACGAAACGGATATGCGGCGCCAGCCCCAGCCGTTCGACGGCCCGGCTGACCGGCCCGCCCTCCTTCGGCGTGCCGACGACGACGAGCTGCGCGTGGTCGTACTCGGTGCGCACCTTGGCGAAGGCCTCGACGAGCACTGTCAGGCCCTTGAGCGGCGAGTCGGCGCTGGCGGTGGTGACGATCCGGCCGGGCACCTTCTCGACGGCGGGGGAGGGGGAGAAGCGCTCGACGTCGGTGCCGATCGGGATGACGGTGATCTGCTCCGGCCGCACGTCGAGGTATTCGGTGATCTGCGCGGCGGAGGAGGACGAGACGGTGATGATCTCCGGCAGCTGCCGGGCCACGCGTGTCTGCATCCGAGTGAAGGCGTACCAGCGGCGCAGCGTGAACCGGCGGATGCCGTGCGCGGCGGCCAGTTCGAGCTCGCGGTCCACCTGTATCGGGTGGTGCACGGTCGCCAGCGTCGGGAAGCCGAGGCGCGGCAGCCGCAGCAGGCCGGTGCCGAGGCACTGGTTGTCGTGTACGACGTCGAACTCGCCGCGCCGGGTGGCCAGGTGCCGGGCGGCGCGTAGCGAGAAGGTGCGCGGCTCGGGGAAACCGGCCGCGCACATCGTGCCGTATTCGAGCACGTCGATCAGGTCGCGGAACTCGTCGCGGCGGGGGCGGCGGAAGGGGTCGGGCTCGCGGTAGAGGTCGAGGCTCGGCAGCCGCGTGAGGCCGACGCCCTCGTCGAGCACCGGGTACGGCTGCCCGGCGATGACCTCGACGCGGTGGCCGAGCGCGACCAGCTCGCGGGAGAGGTTGCGAACGTAGACGCCCTGTCCGCCGGAGAATGGATTGCCCCGGTAGCTGAGCAGCGCGATACGCAGCGAGTCGGCTGCGGCCGCTCCGCTCGGTGCGTTGGGCGGCGCGCTGACCTGCGCGTTCGTGCCCGAGTTCGGTTCCGTGGTCGCCCCCGTGGTCGCGCTGATGACTGGTTCGCTTCGGGCGCCGGACGGCCCGCCGTGTGCCAAGCCCGACTCCCTGTTCTGGCAAATTTCGTAGCTGCGACTGCGAACGCCGGATCTTACTATGGGCCGCTTATGCTACCAGGCAGTAACAAGGCTTGAACAACTTGACGAGGCGAATGCCTGCTCAGGCGGCTTTCCCGTCCGCGTACCCACCCTCGATCCTGAGCAGCAGGTCTCGCAGGTTCAGCCGCTCCTCGTCGCTGAGCGCGGCCAGCGGCTCCGCCGCGAAGTCCAGGTCCTCCCACACCTCGCCGCACAGCCGCGCGCCGTCCGGGGTCGCGGCGACCAGCTTGACCCGCCGGTCGTGCGGACTCGGCTCGCGGGTGACCAGGCCGCGCGCGGCCAGCCGGTCGACCAGGCCGGTGATGTTGGAGGGCTCGCAACGCAGCACCGCGGCGATCCGGTTCATCGGCTCCGGGTGGTCGCAGACCACGGTGAGCAGCCTCGCCTGCACGCCGGTGAGGTCGTGGGCCTCGGCCGCGGCGTCGTATTCGTCATAGAACCGAATCGTCATCCCGGCGATCAGGTCCAGGACCTCGCGGGTGATCGGATCGCGCCGCATGGGTCCAGGATAGCTTTGATCCCGATCGGGCAGCCGGAGCGCGGAGCGAGCCCCGAGCGCCCGAAACTGTGCTGGATCTAAAAGCGGGCTGGAACCGGAAAGCGAGTGGTCAGCGATGCGCGCGGCGCTGGTGCGGCGAAGCGGACAGGAACGGGCCGAGGTCCGGACGGACATCACCACGCGCCCGGTCGGACCGCCCGACGTGCGAGTCCGCGTCAAGGCCAGCGGCGTCTGCCACTCCGATCTCTCGGCGATGGCCGGCGTGCTGCCGAACAAGAAGCCGTTCGTCCTAGGCCATGAAGCCGCAGGCGAGCTAGTCGAGGTCGGCGCCAACGTGCCCGGGATGCCCGGAATGGCAGTCGGCGACCACGTCATCGTGTGCTGGGTACCGCCGTGCGGGCGCTGTACGGACTGCCTGAACGGCCAGGCCAATCTGTGCACTGAGCTGTTCGCGACAACCGCGCTGACCCCGAACTTCGCCGCGGACGGCGAACCGATCTACGGCATGGCCGGCACCGGCACGTTCGCCGAGGAGGTCGTGCTGCCGTGGCAATGCGCGATCCCGGTCGCCGCCGACGTGCCCTTCGACGTAGCGGCCCTGATCGGCTGCGGCGTCACGACCGGCGTCGGCGCGGTCCTGAACACCGCGCGGGTCGAACCAGGATCGACGGTCGCGGTCATCGGCTGCGGCGGCGTCGGCATCGCAGCGATCCAGGGCGCGAGGATCGCCGGCGCAGCGGACATCGTCGCGATCGATCCGAGCGAGGCCAAGCGAAGCGTCGTCGGCCGATTCGGCGCGACCCTGGCCGTGGCGCCCGAGGACGCGAAGGCAGCCCGCGAGCACGTGACCGGACGCCGAGGCTTCGACTACGTCTTCGAATGCGTCGGACGCGGCACCCTGGTACGCCAGGCCTACGACCTGACGCGACGCGGCGGCTCGGTCGTCGTCGTAGGCGCGGGCGGCCGGGACGATCAGGTCTCGTTCACGATGACAGAGCTCTTCTACGACAACAAGCGCATCCTGCCGACCTGGTACGGCGGCGGCGACGCACGCGTCGAGTACGACCGCCTGGTCCGGCTCTGGCGCGCCGGCCGACTCGACCTCGAGTCGATGATCACCGCGCGCCTGCCGATCGAACGCGTCGACGAGGCGCTGGACCTGATGCGCGCAGGCGAAGCCATCCGCACGGTAATTGAATTCTGAACAGGCACTGGGTTCTGATATCAGGGCTCGTCAGCAGACACGCGCAGCCGAGCGAATTCCTCGGCGAGCGTGGCCGGTGTCCAATGCGCATTGAGCCCGCTCGGGTTTGGCAGGACCCAGACTCGGCTGCCGGAAAGCGTCTCCTGCTGCGGGCCGATCGCCGCGCGCTTGCGATCGAAGGCGGTGCGATACGCGCCGATGCCGAGGATCGCGACCCACCTCGGCTGATAGTGGGCGACTTTCGCGGCCAGGATCCGGCCGCCTTCGCGCAACTCGTCGGGGGTCAGTTCGTCGGCGCGGGCGGTGCCTCGGGCGACGACGTTGCTGATGCCGAGGCCGAGGTCTGGCAACTCGTCCTGCTCGTAGGGGCTGAACTGCCGCGGGGTGAAGCCGGCGGCGTGCAGCGCGGGCCAGAATCGGTTTCCGGGGCGCGCGAAGTGCTTGCCGGTCGCGGCCGACCATAGTCCGGGGTTGATGCCGCAGAACAGCACTCGAAGATTCGGGCCGATCACGTCAGGGATCGTCTTTCCGTGTGCCGCGGCCTGTTGAGCGGCGGTCGGCGCAGTCGGCTGCGGGGTCCTCGCGGTCTTCACGGGACCATTCTGGCTCTTGGTCCCGCGTGGAGCCGCAGCGCGTCGGGTGCCGGGTCGTAGCATTTCCGCATGCCGAAGCTCGCCGAAGTCGTCGGGATCCTGGACGCCGCCTACGATCCGCGTTGGGCGGAGCCCTGGGACGCGGTCGGGCTGGTGTGCGGCGATCCGTCGGCCAACGTGCACAAGGTGCTGTTCGCCGTCGATCCGGTGGACGCCGTGGTCGACGAGGCGATCGCGTGGGGCGCGGATCTGCTGGTAACGCATCATCCGCTGCTGCTCAAGCCGGTGCACGGCGTCGCGGCGACGACGTTCAAGGGCCGCACGGTACATCGTCTGATTAAGCACGGCATCGCGTTGCTGACCGCGCACACCAACGCGGACGTCGCGGCCCCGGGCGTGTCCGACGCGCTCGCTAACACGCTCGATCTCTCGGTTATCGGCCCGATTCTGCCGTCGCCGGATGACCCGCAGCGCGGTCTCGGGCGGTTCGGGATGCTGTCGGAGGCCCTTCCGCTGCGCGCGTTCGCTGATCGTGTCGCCATCTCGCTGCCGCCGACGAGCGCCGGCGTGCGCGTCGCTGGCGATCCTGACCGACTGATGCGGCTCGTGGCCGTGTGCGGCGGCGCCGGGGACGATCGGGCACTTCTCGCGGCTGTGCGCGCTGCTGGTGCCGACGCGTACGTGACTGCGGACCTGCGTCACCACGCGGCTTCTGAGGCGTTGGAGGCAGGGTCCTTCGACACGCCTGGCGCGGGGCCGGCGCTGATCGACGTCGCGCATTGGGCCAGCGAGTGGCCGTGGTTGGCCGACGCGGCCGCACTGCTGACCGCCGCGCTCGGCGAGGTGCGGGCACGTGACGACGACGAGGACGACGAGAGCAGCGCTGGTCATGGGGGCATTGCCGGGCGCGGTACGGTTGAGGTCCGTGTGTCAAAGCTGGTCACCGACCCGTGGACGGCGCACACGCCGCAGAAGTGACGAAGACGTAGTGACCGAAGACGTAGTGACGGAAGAAACGCAGTTAAAGAAGAGAAGAGTGAACTGAGGTGCCAGCTGTGAACGCCGCGCCCGCCGACCAGCAGCGACTGCTCGAACTCCAGGCGCTCGACTCCAAGCTGGACCAGTTGGCGCACAAGCGCCGTACGCTTCCGCAGTTGGCTGAGCACGCCGCGCTCGAGACGCGGGCCGGGCAGCTGGCCGACCTGCTGGTGGCGGCGACGACCGCGCAGTCCGACCTGGATCGTCAGCAGCGCAAGGCCGAGGCCGACGTGGAGCAGGTGCGCGCGCGGGCCGAGCGCGATCGGAGGATCGCGGACTCCGGCTCGGCGAGCGCCAAGGAGCTTTCCGGTCTGCAGAGCGAGCTCGAGTCGCTGGCGAAGCGGCAGTCGGATCTCGAGGACATCGTGCTCGACGTGATGGAGCGCGTTGAGTCGGCGGCCACGCGGACCACCGAGCTGAGCAAGCAGCGCGAGGCGGCCGAGGCCGATCGCGATCGCGTCGCCGCGGCGCTGGCCGCCGAGCGAGCTGGCGTCGACAAGGACGTGGAGTTCACCACGACGCAGCGGCGCCTGCTGGCAGCGGACCTCCCGGCCGATCTGATCGCGCTCTACGAGAAGATCCGCGCGCAGTACGGCGGCATAGGAGCGGCTGCGATCAAGCGGCGCCGCTGCGAGGGCTGTCGGCTGGAGCTGGACATCTCCGAGATCAACGAGATCAAGGCGGCCGCGCCGGACGCGGTGCTGCGCCACGACTCGTGCCGCCGGATCCTCGTACGTACTACGGATTCGGGGCTGTGACCGCTGTGCGAACCCTGCTCATCGAGGCCGACGGCGCGTCACGCGGCAACCCGGGCGCCGCGTCGTACGGCTCGGTCGTGCGGGACGGTGACACCGGCGAACTGCTCGCCGAACTGGCCGAAGCGATCGGCCATGCGACCAACAACGTGGCCGAGTACCGCGGCGTGATCGCCGGACTGGAGGCCGCGCGCCAGATCGACCCGGACGCGCGGATCGAGGTGCGGCTGGACTCGAAACTCGTGGTCGAGCAGTTGTCCGGGCGTTGGCAGGTCAAGCACCCGGCGATGAAGCCGCTCTACGAGCGCGCTCGTAGAGCGTTCCCGGCTAATGGCGTCACGTTCGCGTGGGTGCCGCGTAGTCAGAACAAGCACGCCGACAAGCTGGCTAATCAGGCGCTGGACGCGGCGGCGCGGGGCGAGGTGTTTCGTCCAGCGGCCGGGCGTGGTGGCGGCGGGGGCGGACGTGGTGGCGCTGACGGGGCGTCAGGATCTTCCGCTCGATCGGAGGCGGACCCCGCGGCGGGGACATCGGGAGAGGCTGAGCAAGAGTCGTTGTTCGGCGGCGATGTCAGTCGCGGCGGCAGCAGCGGCGGACGTGGCGGCGTCGATGAGGACGGTGTGGACGCGGCGCGGACCGTGGCGGAATCCCCGGCCATGCCGGCGGCGGCTTGGTCGCCCGACCTCGGGGCGCCGACGCGACTGCTTCTGCTCCGTCACGGGATGACGCCGCTGACCGGTGAGAAGCGTTTCTCCGGGCTCGGCGGCGATCCTGAGCTGATTGCGGACGGTCTCGCGCAGGCGCAAGCCGCTGCGCGGCGGCTGGCCGGAGATCCCCGATATGGCCGTATTGATGCGATTATCGCCTCGCCGCTTCGCCGTGCTCAGCAGACTGCGCTCGCCGTCGCCGACGCGACTGGACTGGAACCTCGGCTCGAGGCGGGTTTCCGGGAACTGGACTTCGGTGCGTTCGAGGGGCTGACTTTCGCCGAAGCACGCGAGCGGTACCCGCAGGAGCTGGCCGGCTTTCTATCGTCGCCGAAGATTCCGGCTCCTGGCGGCGAATCCGTCGAACAGGTCGCGGCTCGCGCGGCCGTTGCGCGTGACCGGACGATTGTCCGCTTCCCGCGAAAGACCGTGCTGATCGTCACGCATGTCACGCCAATCAAGACGCTTATCTGCCAGGCGCTCGGCGCGCCACTCGAAGCGGTACAGCGAATGGAGCTGACACCGGCTTCGCTCAGCGTCATCGACTACTACGGCGACGCCGTGGCGAACGTGCGGTGCGTCAACGACACTGCGCATCTGTACTAGGCGCTGCCGCGTGTGCATTAGACACTTGCATGTAATAGACACTGCGTTCCGCGTTAAACACTTTGTGTGTTAGTGGCTGTGCATGCGCAACGTTGGCTCGTGTAGGCTCCGGGCTCGTCGAGGAACCGGGGATCAGTTGTTCCGCGTCTTTGGGGCGCGCTGGCCGCAGGACCCGCACCTGCCGGCCGATCGGTGGGGGCGGCCTGATCGTCTGCGTGGGCTCGAGAGCAGCGTCTATTACAAACGGGGGGAGTAACCGAGATGTCGCGCATGTCGCGGTTAAAACGGCGCACGCTCTACGTCGTGCTCGGGTGGTTCGCCAGCCGCGTCCCGCTGTACCTGATGGTTACCGGTCACCTCTGGGGCTGGTACGGACGCACTGACATAGGCGACATCACCATCTACAAGCAGTGGGTGGATCACTCGCTCAGCCACGGCGCGCTGCCGATGGGGGACAACAGCTGGCAGTATCCGCCGCTGGTCGGCCCGCTGCTCCTGATCCCGCAGTGGATGCCCGGCGGCGGCTACCAGGGCCAGTTCGTGCGGCTCGCCTTCCTCGCCGACGCGATCGTGATGGTCACGCTGCTGTGGACGGCGCGGCGGCGCGGTAGCTGGCTCGGGCCGTGGTTCTGGATCGTGAGCGTGCCGTTCCTCGGGCCGATCATCTACGGACGCTTCGACGTCTTCTCGGCGCTGTTCGTCGTCGCGGCCTTCGCGCTGCTCGGCAGGGGGCTGCCGGTTCCGGGCGCGGACCGCGGCGTGCGGCAGCTCAACGATCGGCGCATGCTCGCCGGCGTGTTGATCGGGCTTGGCGCCGCAGTGAAGATTTGGCCGGCCCTGACGCTGTTCGGACTTCCGCGCACTCGACGCGGCCGGCAGACCATCGCGGCCGCTATCGGCGCAGCCAGCGCCGTGAGTCTTGCCTGCATGTACGCGTTCACCAACGGGACTTGGTTCCTGCACACGCAGGGCAACCGCGGCCTCGAGATCGAGAGCGTGTGGGCCGTGCCGTTCCTGTTTGCCAGGCACTTCCATTTGTGGCACGGCAAGATCAAGAACCACTACGGCTCGCTCGAGGTGCTGGGCCACGGCGTCGATGGAGTCGGGAAGATCGCGCTCGTGTCCACGATCGTCGTCTTCTCGTTGCTGGCGTACTGGTGGTGGCGCAAGCGGTGGCGGCCGAGCGTCGTCGCGGATGCCACGTTGGTAGCAACACTTCTGATGATCGTGACAAGTCGGGTAATCAGCCCGCAGTACCTCATTTGGTTGCTGGCGACGGCAGCCTTCTGCGTGCTGTCTCGGGATACCTCGCAACGTCGCAGCGCGCTGCTCGTTCTGTTGTCGCTGCCGCTTACGCAGTGGCTGTTCCCGTACAACTTCGGCTCGCTGGTGAAATTCGCCGGCGGTCCGATCCTGGTGCTGGTTCTTCGCGACGGTCTGCTGCTCGCCGCGGCGACGATCGGCTTCGTGGATCTGTGGCGGGATACCGTCACCGGGCCGTTCCTGCCCTGGCGTTACCGCGCCGCCCTGCAGGCTGAGCGGGCCGAGGTCAGTGAGGCGGAGGCGGTCGACATTCCAGCTGGCGACACTCCAGTCGTTGACGCTCCGGTGGCTGGCGTTTTCGCTGGCGACGTCGACGAAGACCGTCCCGTCACCAGCTCCACGGGAGCCTGATCGGCGCCCCGATCCGTGCGCGGAGTTGACTAAGCCGCTACGCTGCGCGCTGTGCCACGCCGAGTACTGGTGATCGACAGCGCCGATGCGCCCGACGAAGCACGCGCCACTCTGTGCAACGGTTTCGACGCCATCCGCGCCGAATTCGCCCTGCCCACGCAATTCCCGCCCGCCGTGCTCGCCGAAGCCGAGCGCGCGGCTCAGCAGGCGCACAAAACCGGGCCGCGCCGCGTCGATCACACCGACCTGCCGCTGATCACGCTCGATCCGCCCGGCTCGATGGATCTTGACCAGGCGATGGCGATCGAGCGGCGCGACGGCGGCGGCTACCGCGTTTGGTACGCGATCGCCGACGTGGCCGCGTTCGTTCAGCCCGGCTCGGCTTTGGATGTAGAGGCGCGCGCTCGCGTCGAGACCTTCTATCTGCCGGACGGCCGGGTGCCGCTGCATCCGCAGGTGCTCTCCGAGGGAGCCGCGTCGCTGCTGCCGGGCCAGGAACGTCCGGCCGTACTGTGGCGTATCGATCTGGACTCGGCAGGCGACACGACCGCTGTCGACGTGCGGCGCGCCGTCGTCCGCTCCCAGGCGCGCCTTGACTATCCGCAGATGCAGCGCGAACTCGACGCTGGCACCGCGCCCGGGATGATGAACCTACTGCGCGAGGTCGGCGAGCTGCTGCGTGAGCGCGAGGCGCTGCGCGGCGGTATCAGCCTCAACGCTCCGGTACAGCAGGTTGTGGCGGATCACGACGGCTGGCGGCTCGAGTACCGCGCGGCGCTGCCGATCGAGGACTGGAACGCGCAGATCTCTCTGCTCGCCGGATTCGCGGCTGCAGATTTGATGCTTTACGGACAAGTCGGTGTGCTGCGAGTGCTGCCCGAGCCCGGGGACGCGACCGTCAACCGGCTGCGCCGCGCCGCTCGCGCGCTGAGGGTCCGTTGGCCCGACGGCGAGCCGTACGCGACCCTCGTGCGTCGGATGGACCCGGCGAAGCCGAGGCACGCTGCCTTCTTGACCGAAGCGACCTCGCTGCTGCGCGGTGCCGGTTACGAGGTCTTCGACGGCAAGATCCCGGAACGTCCCGGGCACGCGGCGCTGGCGACACCGTACGCGCATGTAACTGCGCCGCTACGGCGGCTGGTTGACCGATTCGGCACGGAGATCTGCGTCGCGCTGTGCGAGGGCGATCCGGTGCCGGACTGGGTCTGCGAGGCGCTGCCCACGCTCCCGCAGTTGATGGAAGTCGGCGACCGGCGGGCAAAGGCGGTCGAACGCGCGTGCGTCGATCTGGTCGAGTCGGTGCTGCTGCGCGACCGCGTCGGCGAGGTCTTCGACGGCGTCGTGCTTGATCTCAACGATCGGGTGGACTGGGACCGCAACGGCAAGCCCGACGCGGGCGTCGTGATGCTGCGTGAGCCGGCGGTGATAGGTCGCCTCGACGGCCACGACCTGCGGCAGGGCGCTGAGCTGCGCGTGCAGCTCGTCGCTGCCGATCCGGCGACTCGGCGCGTGCTGTTCGACTGGATCGATGCCGACATGCGACCCCCGAAGCCGCTCCATCCGGATTTGGTCCAACACGACTCGACTCATCATGATTCGGCGCAGCACGAATCGGCTCACCACGAATCCGATGGTGCGTCAGAAGGCTGAGTAAGCACCGAACTGACGTCGCATACCAAGCGGCGGTATTACAGTAAGAGAATGCTTGTCGAGGAAACCCTCTCCGGTCCCACGGCGCTCGGGGAGCCCGCGGCCGATCGGCTTGACCTGCCGACCGTACTCGCCGCGCTGGCGGACCCGGGTCGGCTGGCGATCGTGCGCGCGCTGGCCGCGCAGGGCGAGGAGTGCTGCAACAAGGTGGGGGAGCTGGCCGGGCTGACCGTCGGCAAGTCGACCCTGTCACACCATATGAAGGTGCTGCGCGAATCGGGTGTCACACGTACGCGCGCGCAGGGTACCCATCGGCTGGTTTCGCTGCGGCGTGAAGAACTCGACGAGGCGTTCCCGCAGCTGCTCGATGCGATTATCGGATCTGGAACTCGTTAGCTCGCTCGCGCTAACTCCGCGCTGTCTCGTGGCATTGGCTTCGCCGCGGGCGCGGGTAGCAGCTTTTCCAGGTAGCCGAGCGCCGCTGCGGTCAGCACGCCGAGCGCGAGCCACACGTAAGCGCTGCCGATCAGCTGTTCCCACAAGCCCCAGTGCAGCTCGCGGTTCAACCTGCCCGGGAACCACCACTGCGGTGAGACCACGAACAGCAGCAGCCCCGCGCATGCGAAGGCGAACGCGCGTCGGTCACGGGCCCGGTATGACGCGATGGCCGCGGTGAAGAGGACCGGCGCGCACCAGACCCAGTGATGGGTCCAGGAAACCGGCGAGAGCAGCAGCGTGAGGGCCGCCGTCAGGCTCAGCGTGACCAGCGGCCGGTCGCCGCCGCGTGCGACGCGGAAGATCGCGATGACGCCGATGATGCCGACGACGGCCGCCACGGCCAGCCACAGGTGGTTCTCGGTGCTCCCGGTCAGCCGCGTGCGCAGCAGGAAACCGTTGAGCGACTGGTTCCCGGCGAACACCAGGGGGCCGATTCGCGTGGTCTGGAACACCTGCTTCGTCCAGTAGCTCGCCGAGTCGTGCGGCGCGCAGAGCGCGCCGATCCCGGTCACCACAAAGAACGACACGATCGTGGTCGCCGCCGCGCGCCACTGCCGCCGCGCGAGGAAGTAGAGCACGAAGACCACCGGCGTGAGCTTCATCGCCGCCGCCACACCGACTAGCGCGCCACGCGGCC
>CAVQPP010000312.1:0-55215 GCA_963714445.1 uncultured Actinomycetota bacterium | reverse complement strand
GTAGTTTGGGAGTAGGCGCCGTGCGGCCCTTGGCCGTCTTGTCGCCGAGCCAGGCTTCGAGTTCGTCAATGAGCTGAGTCGGGTTCCATCGGGGCGTCGCCGAGTTCATCCCGGTACGCAGGGCCGCCGTGCGCAAGCTGCGCGGCGGTCGAGACCGTGTGGTCGAACCCGTCGTACCGGGCCAGCGCACAGAAGTATCAGGACGCGATCAAAGGCCTCGGCTCGGTCCGCCGCGCTGCCGACATCGCCGAGCAAGCCTTCCGCACCCGCCGCCCGGCCCTGAGCGCGGCCGAGTGCTAGGACCGACCGGGCTCGAACGCGTGGAGCGCCGTCAACGATGCGCAGCCTGATCTTCTAAGGCACTTGCGCACGCCGCCCGCGATCATGCGGGCCTTCGGATCAGCCCGACACGTTGCGGTTCGCGGTGATGGCCCGTTCCAGCAGCGCGGGGTCGGCGAGGGTGGCCGGGTGCCGCAGCATGTACGAGACGTCGTTGAACGCGCGTGCCACGGCCGGGTCGACGAGGGTGGCGCCGATCACCTGTTGCAGCGCCCAGCGTTGCTGCCGCGCTTCCTCAGGAGCCTCGACGCCGGCCGCCGCATCGAGACGCGCGGTGTCCCCGCCGGCGGAGATCGCCCACGCCGCGTCCACCACGACCTGCTGCGAGCGGAAGAAGTCGGTGGCCGTGGCGGTGAGGTCGGGATCCGCGGCGAGATACGCGGAGAGACAGGACGCGTGTAGGACAGCGGAGCTCATGCCCTGCCCGTAGACCGGGTTGAACGAGGCCACCGCGTCGCCGACGGCGACCAAGCCCGTCGGGAAGCGGCCGAGCCGGCTGAAGTCGCGGCGTCGGCTTTCGTCCTGGTGGTACGTCACGACGTCGCGGGTGACCGGGCCGCTGGTCGCCTCGGCGAAGACGGGCAGGAGTTTGCCGCAGGTTGCCCGGAACTCCTCGACGGTCGTGCCCGGCCGGTCATCGCCGTAGCCCATCAGCATGACCAGCCATTGCCCGCCCTCGATGGCGTTGGCGGCGGCGACGGAGACGCCGTCGGCGGCGCACTGCGGCGTGTGGATCGACAGGATCGCGGCGGCGTCCAACTCGGCGCCGGTCGCGGAGCGTTCGAACAGCGCGGTCGCGTAGTTGATCGGGGCCTTGAGCCGCTCGAGCGCCGGCCGGTCGTAACCGTCTTGACCGAGCCAGTCCGACAGGCGGCTCGACCGTCCCATGGCGTCTACCACAAAGTCCACATCCAGGGCTCCGCCCAAGTCATCGTCGCCGACGTAGCGGACGGCGCTGACGGCGCCGTTCCTATACTGAAGGCCCGCCGCCCGGGCGCGCAGGACGCGGACGTTCGCCAGCGCCGCGACGCGCGCGCGGATGCGGGCTTCGAGAAACGGTCTGCCGGCCAGGAGCAGCCGATGGTCTTCGGCTCCGCTGTCCACCTGGCGGCGTCCGTCAAAGGCGGTGAGCGTCGTATCCGTCCCCGACAGGGTGGCCCCCAGATCCAGCGCCTCCCGGGTGAAACCGGGCAGCCAGCGCTCGATCCAGTGCTGACCCGCCGGAAGCAGTGTGTGCACCTGCTGATCATGCGGCGTGCCAGGGCGCGAACGTGTCAGATCGGACGTGTCGTCGCGTTCGACGATGACGACGCTGCGCGCGTAGTCGGACAGGACTCTCGCCGCGAGCAGTCCGGCCACGCTGCCCCCGAGCACGCACGCGGTGTCGAGCAGGAAGCGCCTTTCGTCCGGTGGCCGTGCCGTCACGAGTTCGTCGAAGACGGACACCACGGATTCAGACATGCGATTCTCCTTGGTTCTGGAGCACATTCGCCGAAATCAAAAGCATCGCGACGAACGCTAGAAGACCCCGCGCGCCGCGTATTGCACGTCCGCGCCGACGGTATTGAACTTCCGTGCCATGTTCGAAGGGAGCCGCGCTGTGCAACCCGACGACGGTCTTGGCCGCCTCGCGGTCGACATCACCGTTCCCTATGCTCACGAGAAGCGCGATGACGTGCTGATCAGCGAGTGGCGACGCCAGGCCGGCGATCTGGTACCCCCGCCACCGCTCACGCTTCCGCAGCGACGCAACGGGACCTATACGGTGCGCATCCGCCGAGTGAGTGTTCTCGATGTGGTCATCGAGAATCAGTACAGCGACGCGGTGGCCGGATTCACCGGTGGCCCGAACGGTCACCTGGAAGACCGGATTGTCACCCACATGACATTTCAGGGAATGTGGAGCTTCACCTCCGGACGACAGACGTCGAAGACTCCGGCGGGGCAGGCATGCGTGCGGAGGAATGACGCGCCGTGGGATTTCGAGGTCGGCCGCGGCACGCACGCGCTCATGCTGTCGCTGCCAGCACAAGACGTCCGTTTTCGGGCGGCCAGCCGGGCGGTCATGGCCGAGTGCGACACGCCCGCGGCACGCTTGCTCATGGCGCACCTGCGCACGTGCATGGAACTCGGCGACGGCCTGGGCGTCGCCGCACGCAACGCGACCCTCGAGCTCTTCCACGGCCTGCTCAACGAGCAAGTCATCGACGACGAAGCGTTCTCCGTCGCACTCGTACGGGCCGCACACGAACGCATCGAGAGCCGACTGCTCGCGGACCCCGACCTCGACCCGCAGACAATCGCGGACGCGCTACACATCTCCCTTCGCACCCTGCACCGCGCCTTCGCCACCAGTGGTCGCACGGTGATGGAACACGTGCGCGAACGACGACTCGAGCAGGCCGCAGCAGAGCTGCTGTCCACTTCGTGGACGGTCGCGGAGATCGCCGCGCGCTGGCACTTCAGCGACAGCAGCCACTTCATCAGGGCACACAAGAAGCGCTACGGCGAGACTCCGGCCGCCCGGCGCCGCGTGAGCACGGCCTGACACGTCCGCGAAGTGCAGGCGAGGGGCGGCGCCGGTCGATCCGCGTGCAGTGTTCACGGTGTTCGAACCGCGGCTCGGACATTCCGTTCCACTACGCGCTCGCCGACGCCTACACCGTGTGCGACGCGTACCACTGCTCGATTCTGAGCGCGACCGGCCCGAACCGCACGTACCTGTGGAGCGGGATGATCGACCCGAACGGGACGGCGGGCGGGCCCGGCCTACGACGGCAGCTCGGAATCCGGGCTCGGCTGGCAGACCTATGCCGAGGCGCTGCAGAACGCGGGCGTGAGCTGGAAGGTGTACCAGGTCGCCAGTGACAACTTCGGCGACAACGCTCTGGCGTACTTCAAGCAGTTCGCGAACGCGTCGGCCAACTCCCCGCTCTACCTCAACGGGATGAGCTCGGTTGCGGGCACCACGGGCTCGACGCCGACCGATATCGCGGCCGCGATTCGCCAGGACGTGGTGAACGGGACGCTGCCGCGGGTTTCCTGGGTGGTGGCCAACCAGCAGTGTTCCGAGCACCCGGACGCCCCGCCGGAGGACGGCGCGCAGTTCCTGCACGAGGTCATCTCGGCGCTGGCCGCCGACGAGGCCGTGTTCGACTCGACTGTGCTGCTGGTCAACTACGACGAGAACGACGGCTTCTTCGACCACGTCCCGCCGCCCGCTCCCCCGGCCGGCACACCCGACGAGTTCATCCAGAACGGCACGCCGCTGGGCCTGGGCTACCGGGTGCCGATGATCATCGCGTCGCCGTGGACGCGCGGCGGCTGGGTCGATTCGCAGACCTATGACCACACCTCGGTGATCCGCTTCCTGGAGACCTGGACCGCGGCCCTGGGCACTGCGGCGAGGTGTCCGAACATCAGCGCCTGGCGGCGGCAGGTCTGCGGGGACCTGACCGGCGCGTTCGACTTCGCCAACCCGGTCTACGGCCTGCCGTCCAACCTACCTGCCACGGATTCGACGATCAGCATCTATTACTGCGACATCATGCTGAATCCGTCCGCGTCGACCAACGCGTTGCCGGCTCAGGAGTCCGGCACCAGGCCCGCACGCGCGCTGCCCTATCAGCCCAACGGTTATGTCAGCTCGCTTCAGTACGGCGCGAACGGTCAGATCCTGTTGTGGATAGAGATGGCGAATCAAGGTGCGCAGGCGACTAGCGCGGCTGCGTTCAGCGTTTACGCCAACGCATATCGCAGCGGCGGCCCGTGGCAGTACACGTGCGCGGCGGGCGGGACGGTCAGTGACTTCTTTAACGTCGGCAGCGGCTATGGCTCGGGCCAGTACGACCTGACGCTGCTCGGGCCGAATCGCTTCCTGCGGCGTTTCCAGGGCAATGCGACGACGGCGGGGCAGCACGCTGAGGTCACCTCGTCGTACGCGGCGGCGCCGGACACCGGCAAGGAAGCGGTCTGGTTCACGATGACCAACTCCGGTTCCGCGCCGGCCACGTTCACCATCGCGTCGAATCACTACCGCGGCGACGGTCCGTGGAAGTACACCGTCCCGGCCGGGGGCAGCGTCTCCGACTACTTCAACCAGGTCGCGTATTGCAATGGCTGGTATGACTTCACGGTCACGGTGAGCACTGACGCCTCGTGGTCGCGCCGCTTCAGCGGACACGTCGAGACCGGCGGCGCGAGCGTTTCAGGCTGACCGGCGCGCCGGCCGGCGGCGGCGTCGAAGAGGGAGGAGCCGGGGCGGGCGATCGGCGATGTCCGGCGCTTTCGCCCGCCTCCGGTGACTTCGTTAGATGCTGGTGACGGCGGCCAGGTGCGCGTCGAGGCCGCCCGCGTTGCCGAGGGTGTCGCCGGGGCCTGCGGTCGGGTTCGCGAGGGCCGACTTGTAGAAGTCGCGTACCGGATTGGCGCGGTAGACCCCGAGTATCCGGTAGTCCGCGTAGAACCCGAGTTCTTCCAGCGCGTTGGCGGTGGGGACCTCGTCGGGGTGGCCCTCGATGTCGGCGAGGAACTGCGTGGCGAAGAACTGGCCGCTGACCATGCAGCTTTCCAGCTTCGTCATGTTCACGCCGTTGGTCGCGAAGCCGCCGAGGGCCTTGTAGAGCGCGGCCGGGGTGTTGCGGACTTTGAACACGAGCGTGGTGACGATCGGCCCGATGCCCGCGGCGGCACGCAGGTCCTCGCGCGAGAGGATGATGAAGCGGGTGGTGTTTTCCGGGTGGTCTTCCAGGCTTTCCCGCAGAACCTGAAGTCCGAAGATCTCTCCGGCCAGTCGCGATGCGATCGCGGCCCGGGTCGGGTCTCCCGCCTGTGCGACCTCGCGTGCGGCGCCGGCTGTGTCGGCCGACAGTACTGGCTTCAGGCCCAGCGCGTTGAGCGATTCGCGGCATTGCGCGAGCGCCTGCGGGTGGCTGTACGCGGCTTGAAGCTGCTCCTCGCTCGCGCCGGGCAGGGCGAGCAGGCAGTGCTGGATGCGCAGGAAGTGCTCGCCGATGATGTGCAGGTGGGATTCCGGGAGCAGGCGGTGGATGTCCGCGACGCGGCCAGCGGTCGAGTTCTCCACCGGGATCATCGCCAGGTCGACGGTGCCCTCTTCGAGAGCCTCGAAGCCCTCGTCGAAGGTCGTGTACGCGACGGCCTCGAATTCCGGGTACACCTCGCGGCACGCGATGTGGGAGTTGGCTCCCGGCTCGCCTTGGAACGCGATGCGCTTGCGACCGATCATCGCACTCCCTGCCCTTCCCGTCGTGCCTGTTGCGCGAGGCTGGTCCCGCGAGCCGCAGCTGGTGCGGGCAGCGGACGCCGTCCGATACCTGTGAAGTATCGCATCCGCTGACGCACGAACGTTGTGGATCTCGTATCACGGGACGGGACGAGGGCCGGTGTTCATCGGCTCAGGCGTCTTCGAGGATTTGCGCGAAGGCGATGATCACTCCCCCGGTGGCGTGCTCGAAGGTGGCTCCGACCAGGGGACCTGCCGCTGCGGCGGCGGCGCTGGCGGCCGCGTAGTCGGCAAAGTACAGGTCCAACATCCGGTACGCCGGAGTCGGGCTGCCGTCTTCCTTGGGCCAGACCTTCGAGGCCTGCAGCCGGATCAGACCAGGCAGCTTGCGCGCGAGCGCTATCTGCTCGTCGTAGGCCGCCTCGAAGGCGTCCGGGTCGGTGGGGTTGGAATACACGAAGCTGATCTTGGTCGGTGTGCCTTGCTCCGTCATGGTGTTCTCCCGGAGGGTTAGTCTCGGTCTCTCCGTGCTCGCCGCTGATCGTATTTAGAGGAATGAGCAGCAGCCATGACCGTTTCGCTGGAAAATCTTGCTCAGCGTCCGGGGGCGATCGCCGAGGACGATCCAATACCGTCCGAGGACGCCGCGCTCGAGTTCGGCGCGGATAAGCCGTCGCACGACTTGCTTTCGGGGCTGTTGCGCAGCGTCCGCCTGAGCGGAGAACGGGTGGTCGCATACGCCCCGCCGCGCACTTTCTCGATCGGCTTCACCGATGTCGGCAGCTTGCACATCGTGGAGGAGGGCGAACTCGCGCTGCGCATCGAGGGACACCCACGCGTCGAGCATGTACGCAGCGGCGATGTCGTCCTGCTCCCCCGCGGCGATACGCACCGCCTGAGCGACGCGGGCAGAGGCGCGGAGTCGATTCTGCGTGCCAGCGCGGCCGGGGACGAGGACGACGCACCTGAGCCGGCGCGTTGGCTGTGCGGAAGGTTCACGATTGGCGACCGGCAGGCGAGCCCTCTGCTCGGGAGCCTGCCGGCCGTGATCATCCTGCGCGGCGACCACGGACCGGCGCTCGAAGGGCTCGAAATCGCCCGCAGGATGATCATGATTGAGGTGGAGTCGCCGTCGCAGGGATCGGCGGTGATGGTCGCCCGCATCCTTGATCTGCTCTTCATTCAGATTCTGCGCGCGTGGGCCGCCGGTCCGGACGCGGAGCCGAACTGGCTGGCCGGCGCGTTCGACCCGCTGATTGGTCCGGCATTGATCGCCATACATCGGGACCCGGGCCAGGACTGGTCGGTTGAGCGGCTGGCTCAGGCGTGCAATCTTTCGCGGTCGACATTCGCCGCTCGGTTCGCCGCTCGCGTCGGCAAGCCTCCGGCCATGTATCTGGCGCATGTGCGCTTGGACGCCGCGACGGACCTGCTGCGTGACACCGCTCTTCCGGTCGCGCTGGTCGCGCAGAGGGTGGGTTACACCTCAGAGGCGGCGTTCAGTCGTGCGTTCAAGAACCGCTACGGCACGCCACCGGCTTACTGGCGGGCCGGACGAGATCGCTAGAGCGCGTTACGCGCTGCCGAGGACTGTGGCTACGCCTGCGGGCATGACGGTGCGGTTTGTGATCTCCAGTTGGCGCAGGGTGTAGCCGCGCAGGTACCGGTATTGGCGGGGCGTGAGTTTGTCGCAGATCCAGTCCTAGTGCAGGGATACGCAGTCGCCGGGTTGAAGGTCGGCGAGGTAGCCGACGCCGTTCGCCGCGCGCAAGGCGACTTCGGGGCGGGGCGGGCCGAACGCGAGGGTGTGGCCGTCCCAGGTGAGGGGTCGGCTGACCACGGTGACTTGGTCGCCGTCGACGGTTTGGACGCGGCCCCAGCGGATGCGGCAGCGGTCGAGGACGTTGAGGGCGTGCGGTGCTTTGCGGTCGTCGCCTAGTAGCCCGACCCACGGGTAGACGCAGAACACGTGGAAGCTGTGGTGGGGTACTCCCCCGCCGAGTACCGCATCGAGCAGGTGCGTGAACTGGCGGCCGGTGCGTGGGCGGAACCGGTCCTCCATCGATTCGGCGGTCGGTGCGAGGCCGACGTGCGGCAGGAGGTCGTTGCCGATCCAGTAGGCCTCGACGACGCGCCGGTCGAGCGGGTCGCCGATTCCGGTCGCCCGGGCGATCAGTTCGAGGTACGGCCAAGCGCCCTCGAAGGCGCGGGCGAGCTGGACGAGGCCGTGATCGATGGCGCCTGATGCGCCGTATTGGAAGAACGCGGCGTTGTCGGCTGGGCCGCAGTAGCCGAGGGAGTTGGGCGGGTAGGCATAGCGGATGAACAGCTGCGGGCCGGCGAGCGTGCGCGGGGTTGGGTCGTGGGACGCGGTCGGCGTGGCGGGGGCCGTCAGTGCGTCCATGGGGGGCTCCAGCGCCGCGTCCGCAGGAGTGCCGTGGTCGGCTTCGAGTTGCTCGGACATCAGGCCGAGGGATGCGAGCACGCCGTCCAGTTCGTCGTCGGGGATCGGGTCGAGGGCGAATCCCATGTGGACCAGCAGCCAGTCCCCCGGCGCGGGTGGCTGGTCGAGGAGGCTGACGTTGATCGTGCGCCGGACGCCCGCGATGTCGACGACGGCGAGGTCGGCGTGGCCGGGGTCGGCGTCCAGGACGCGTGCGGCTAGGCCGAGACACATGCTTCGCTCCTTCGATACGCATCTCGCGGATCACGTCGATCACATCTCGCGGATTTCGAGATAGCGCTTGATATCCGGCAGTGACTGCACGACGACGGCAACGGCCAGCGCGATGGCGGCTGCGCCTACGAGCTTTCCGATCATGGTGTTCGTCCTCCTCGTCTCGCCCCGCTTTGCTCCGTCTGCGATCGGCGCGGCGAGGTGGCCGCCTCGCCTGCGGCCAGCCGTTCGATCAGCTCGGCGGCCGGGTGCACGCTTGAGACCCCGGCCGGTCTTCTCGACCTGCGCGTCGCCGGCCCGCCTCAGCACGCCGTCGGCGACCGGGTGACGTGGGGTCTGTCCCGTGTTTGGCCGCTGCCCGACGACGCGGCAGTCGCGCTCGACGCTCCACCGCCCGACGTCGCCGTGTTCCCGCAGGAAGCGGCCGAGGATATCGTCCACTAGAGGAGCAATTGCGGTGCACGAATTGGCGATCACCGAAAGCATCGTGGAGAGCGTGACCCGGCGCCTGCCCGACGCGCAGGTGACCCGCGTGTGCCTGGTCATCGGCAAGCTTTCCGGGGTGTCGGCGGCGTCGGTGGAGTTCTGCTTCGGCCCGGCGACCGAGGGCACCGCGCTCGCGGGAGCCGAATTGCACGTCGAGCAGCCCCCTGGCCGGATGCGCTGTCTCGACTGCGGCGACGAGTTCACCTGTGACGACCTGCTCGCGATCTGCCGCTGCGGAAGTATGCAGCTCGAAGTGATCGCCGGGCAGGAACTGCTCATCCGCTCGGTGGAGGTGCGCGACCATGTGTGAGACCTGCGGCTGCGGCGAAGGCGCCGCGACGACCATCACCGACCTCAACGCCCCGCCCCCGGCCCCGCATGCGCACGAACACGGCGACGATCACCCGCACAGCCACGACCGCGCGCACGACCACAGCGCCGGTGGCGGACACATCGTCGCCCTCGAAGAGCGCTTACTCGCCAAGAACGACGAGCTAGCGCACCGCAACCGCCAGCGCCTCACCGAGCTCGGCGGAGCAGCAGTCAACGTGATGGGCTCCCCCGGCGCCGGAAAGACCGCGCTGCTGGAGCGGACCGTCCGAGAACTCGGGCCCGCGATCTCGCTCGCTGTCGTCGAGGGCGACCAGGAGACGCTGCTCGACGCGAATCGCATCGCGGCGGCCGGCGGCCGCGTCGTGCAGGTCAACACCGGCGCGGGATGCCATTTGGACGCTTCGATGCTCGCCGACGCGCTGGGCACCCTCGCGCCGTCCCGCGGCACGCTGATCCTGGTCGAGAATGTCGGCAACCTGGTCTGTCCCGCTCTCTTCGACTTGGGCGCCCGCGCTGCCGTCGTCCTGGCGTCAGTCACCGAGGGGGCGGACAAGCCGCTCAAGTACCCGCACATGTTCCGGGCCGCCGACCTGGTCCTGGTGACAAAGACCGATCTGCTGCCCTACGTCGATTTCAACGGTGCGCAGTTCACCGCGAACGCGCGCGCCGTCAGCCCGGACGTGCAAGTCGCGCGGCTGTCGACCGTCACCGGCGAAGGATTCGAACTCTGGCTCGACTGGCTGCGCGGGGTCATTTCGCTCACCCCCACGTCATCTCGCCCTTGACGACCCTCGGGCTCAGCTGCGCCGCGAGCACCATCCCGGCCTCCGGGTAGGCCTTGAGCAGCTGCTCGGTGGCGGTGGCGCCGTCGGGCGCGGCGGCCACGATGCGGCGGAAGTCGGCGAGGTACTGACGCGTGTACGCGATCGCGCTCGCGTCGAGCGGGGCGGAGGGCAGCCGGTGGCCGGGCACGACGAGCGTCGGGCTCAGCGACTCCATTTGGGCGAGCAGTGCGTCCCAGGCGTCGATCTGTTCCTCGCGCGGGGTGTCCGCGATCCACCCGTGTTCCTCGGCGAACACGAGGACGCCGCCGAGGATCGCGCGGTCTTCGGCCTGGTAGAAGTAGGTGCGGTCGGGCAGCACGGTGGAGGCGCCGCGCAGCTGGAAGGTGTGGCCGGCGAAGCGCAGGTCCCCCGCGAGCGGCGCGGTCTCGATCAGCCGGGTCGGCGCATTGGCGCCGAGCGAGGACCAGGCCTTCAGCTTGCCCTCGAACGTGACGGCCATCGCCTCGGCGACCTCGACGGTGGCGAGGAAGCGGGCGTCGGGGAACGCGTCGGCGATCACTTCGGCGCCGAAGTAGAAGTCCGGGTCGCAGTGGGAGATGACCACGGTGGTCAGCGGTTTGCCCGAGTCGAGCACGGCGGCGACCAGGCGGTGTCCGTCGGCGCGGGTGAAGCCGGCGTCGATCAGCAGCGCTTCGCTGGGGCCGGTGATCAGGGTGGCGGTCTTGTTCTTGGATCCGGCCGGGAAGTCCCCGTCGATGATCGTGTATCGCAGGTTCGTCATCACGGCCTCCGTGGTTCTCGCTGATCCCATCGTCGGCGTGGATGCGGATATCCGCGACTCGTCACAGCGCTTCGTGCAGTGCGCAGGCGATGATCGCGATGCCTTCCGCCAGGTCGGTCGGAGTCGACGCGGTGTAGCCGAGGACGAGCCCGGGTTTGTTCGGCTGCTGATAGTGCCAGGACAGCGGCTGCGCTTTGACCCCGCGCTTGAGGGCGGCGGCGGCCAGGTCGGCGTCGTTGAACTCGGCCTCGAACGTGATCGTCAGGTGCAGGCCTGCGGCGGCGCCGTGGACGCGGGCTTCGGGCAGGTGCGTGTGGATCGCTTCGATCATGGCGTCGCGGCGTCGGCGGTGGCGTCGTCGCAGCGTGCGCAGGTGCCGTTCGAGCTCGCCTGAGTCCATGAGCTCGGCGAGGACGAGTTGGGGCAGGATCGGGTTGCCCAGGTCCGCGTAGCGTTTGGCCGCGATCACAGTGCCCTGATAGCGCTGCGGGGCGATCAGCCAGCCGACGCGCAGCGCCGGGGCGAGGATTTTCGAGACGCTGCCGGCGTAGAAGACGCGATCGGCGAGCATCGCGCGCAGCGCGGGTACCGGGGGCCGGTCGTAGCGGTGTTCGGCGTCGTAGTCGTCTTCGAGGATCAGCCCGCCGTCCTCGTCGGCCCAGCGGACCAGGTCGCGGCGGCGGGCGCCGTCGAGGACGACGCCGGTAGGGAACTGATGTGCCGGGGTGAGCGCGACCGCCGGGGCTCCGCTGGCGCGTAGCGCGTCGACGCGTAGGCCGCATTCGTCGACGGGGATCGGCGGTGTGCGTAGCCGCTGGCTGCTTAGGTGCTGGCGCACGCCGAGCGAGCCGGGGTCTTCCAGCGCGATCTCGCCGATGCCCTCCTGCTTGAGGGCCTGCGCGACCAGTCCGAGCGCTTGGGCCACGCCGGTGACGATGACGATCTCGTCCGGGTCGATGCGGATGCCGCGGTTGCGGGCGAGCCAGCGGGCGACCGACTGCCGGAATCGGGCGGCGCCGCGCGGGTCTCCGTAGCCGAACGCGGTGGGGCTGAGCGTGGCAAGGACCTGTCGCTCGGCGCGCAGCCAGGCGCTGCGCGGGAAGGCGGCCAGGTCGGGCACGCCCGGGGTCAGGTCGACGCGCGCCGGGCTGGCCCGCATCGCGTCGAAGATGTCGGAGCCCGGGACCCCGCCGAACTCGACGCGCGGCGCGGGTTCCTGCGTGGCTGCCGGGCTCACGGGAGTTGTCCTGCGCTCGCTGGTCTCGCCGTTCTCGCTGGGCGAGTCGGGGCGCGGTGCGACGGCGAGGGGCGCGGCGACGACGAACGTTCCGGCGCGCCCGCGCCCGGCGACCTGTCCATCTTCGACGAGGCGTTGATATGCCTCGGTGACCACGCCGCGTGAGACCCGAAGCTCCTCCGCCAGCACGCGTCCAGGTGGCAAGCGCGCGCCGATGGGCAGCCGTCCGTCGGCGATGGCGCGACGCAGTTGGGCGGCCAGATACGCGGACAATCCGCCGGGCGGCGCGGTTTCCGGCTCGAGTTGGAGGAAGTCGCTGCCCAGATTGGACCTGTCGAGCGGGTAAGGTTTGGATCTGTTCACAAGTCCATACTGGCCCGCACAGTGGGTGCATGGGAATACCGAAGGGGTCCGGCGCGCGCAGCATCGCGACGGGGGCGTTCGCGATGTCGCTGGTCGGCACGAGCGTCGGGGTCTCGCGGGCGCTGGGTACCGCGCCGCTGTTCACCGCGCAGGCCATCCGGTACACCGCGGCCGGGCTGCTCCTGCTGGGGTTGGCGAAGCGTGGCCGCGTGCCGCTGGCGCGTCCGCGCGGCGCGCAGTGGTTCTGGCTGACCGGGATCGCGGCGCTCGGCCTGGTGTTGTTCAACGTCGCGGTCGTGCGCGGCGTCGCACATGCCGAGCCCGCGGTGATCGCGGTCGCGGTCGCGTGCGTGCCGGTGGTGCTCGGTGTGATCGGCCCGGCGTTCGAACGCCGGGTGCCCAGCGGCAGGATCCTGCTCGCCGCGGTCACCGTCACCGCGGGCAGCGCGCTGGTCGAGGGCGCGGGGCGCGCGGATGCGACGGGGATCGCGTGGGCGGCGGTAGCCCTCGTATGCGAGGCTTGCTTCACGCTGCTGGCCGTGCCGGTCCTGCCGCGTCACGGCGCATGGGGCGTGTCGCTGCACTCGGTGTGGATCGGCGCGGTGATTTTCGCAGTGCTCGGATTCGCCACCGAGGGCCCCAGCGCGGTGGCACGCCTGACGGCGAGCGAGTGGGCTGCGGTGGCGTTCCTGGCGGTGATGGTGACCGCGGTCGCGTTCGTCCTCTGGTACTCCGCGGTCGCGGCACTCGGCGCTGCGGTGGCCGGGGTGCTGACCGGTATCGCACCGGTCGCCGCCGCTCTCGCCGGGACCGTCCTGACCGGCCGTGCGCCGGGGGTGTCCGTGTGGCTCGGCATCGTGGTCGTGGTCGCGGGGCTGGCGGCGGGACTCCTGCGTGGGGCGCCGATCGCGCGTGGTGACGGGCGCGATCACGAACACCCAGCCCAGGAGCCGTTGCGGGCTGCCGGCGGCGGCGCGGCTCATCCACGCTCCGCATGCGGTGAACAGTCCCTCGTCGTCGCACGACTTCGCCAGCACTAGCACCGCCGCGAGGAACCCGACCACCGGGCCGAGCCGCGCCGCTTCCGCTCGTGCGTGGTCGAGTGAGATCGCGCCGGTCGCGATCAGCAGCGCGGCGGCCGGGACCGCGACGACAGCTTCCGGCCAGCCGACGGGGCTTACCACCGCGCAGGCCAGGACCACGACGAGGATCACGATGGACAGCACTTCGGCGAGCACGTGCCTCGTCTCGTACATTCCTTGACGGGAATATTCCCCGGGGGGCATATTGGGGTGGTGCCAGAGATCGGGTCCGTGGCCGCGGTGCTGGAGGCGCTTTCCGAGCCGAATCGGCGGCGGATCGTGGAGTTGCTGCTGGGCGGCGAGCGGTCGGTGGGCTGGCTGGCGGCTGAGAGCGGGCTTGCGCAGCCGGCGGTTTCGAAGCATCTGCGAGTGCTGCGCGAGGCGGGGCTCGTGCAGGTGCGCCGGGACGCGCAGCGCCGGCACTACCGCATCCGGCCGGAGCCCCTAGCGGAGTTGGACGCGTGGTTGGCGCCGTATCGCCGGCTGTGGGACGAGCGGCTCGACCGGCTTGAGCATCACCTCAAGGAAAGAACGCGAAGCGATCAGGACGAGGGCTAAGAGAGATCTTCATGAACGATGCGAGCTTGGTGAACACGGGCGCACGCCCTTCGGTGCGGTTGGAGCGTGACCTAGCCGATCCGCCGTCGCAGGTGTGGCGGGCGCTGACGGATCCGCAGGATCTGAAGTCCTGGTTCCCGTGCGAGATCTCGGTTGAGCGGTGGGAGGTGGGTGCGGCGCTGACCTTCGTGTTCCCGGAGCACGAGGAGTACAACCTGGGCGGCGTGGTGCTCGAGTGCGACGAGCCGCAGGTGCTCGCGTACACGTGGGGCGAGGAGACCCTGCGCTTCGAGCTGACGCCGACCGACGCCGGCGGCACGCACCTGGTGCTGTTCGACGAGCTGGCCCCGGGGATCGCGGCGCGCAATGCCGCCGGGTGGCATGTGTGCCTGGAGAACCTGGCCGGGCGCACCGCGTCGCCGACCGCGTGGAAGCCGCTGTTCGCGCAGTACACGGCAGCGTTCGAGCCGGTGCTCGGGCCGCAGGAGGGTCCGCCGCCGGGCTTCGAGCGAGAGCGCGTGACACCCCTGGTGGCGCCGCTGGTCGCTGCGGCGGCATGATTCGCGTCGATTCGTGCTCGCCCGGATCGACGGGGCGCTGACGCGGGATTATCCTGAGATAGGTGAACGTTCAACAACATGAACGTTCCGAGGGCCGCCGCCTGACGCTTCGCCGGCGCGGCGGCACAAGATCTCAGGAGGTTGCGATGCCTGCCGTGACCGTGGACAGCACCCTTGAGCTGCCGCGTGTGCCCGCCCTGCCGGACGAGGAGACGCGTCAGCGTCCGGTGCGCGCGGTGAAGACCGCGCCGAAGGGTTTCGAGGGCGAGGGCTTCCCGGTGCACCGGGCGTTCGCGGAGGTGTCGATGCGCGAGCTGGACCCGTTCATCCACATGGACCAGATGGGTGAGGTCGAGTACGCGCCGGGCGAGCCGAAGGGCACGCCGTGGCATCCGCACCGAGGCTTCGAGACGGTCACGTACATCATCGACGGCGAGTTCGTACACGCCGACTCGCACGGCGGCGGCGGGCGGATCACCAACGGCGCGACGCAGTGGATGACCGCGGGCGCCGGAATCCTGCACATCGAGGTCCCGCCGGAGGAGTTGGTGGTCTCCGGCGGCTTGTTCCACGGGATCCAGCTGTGGGTGAACCTGCCGAGGGCGAACAAGTGGAATCCGCCGCGCTACCAGAGCATCGAGGGCCAGCAGGCCACGCTGCTCTCCTCTCCCGACGGCGGCGCGCTGGTGCGGGTGATCGCGGGCGAGGTGGCCGGGCACAAGGGGCCGGGCAGCACGTTCACGCCGATCACGATGATCCACGCGACGCTGCGTCCCGGTGCGCGTCTGACGCTTCCGTGGCGCGCGGACTTCAACGCGCTGGTCTACAGCCTGTCCGGGCGCGGCACGGTGGGCGAGGACTCGCGGCCGATGGAGAGCTCGCAGCTGGCGGTGTTCGGCGCGGGCGACGCGCTGACGGTTTCGGCCAGTGAGCGTCCGGACAGCCGTACACCGGACTTCGACGTGCTGATCCTCGGCGGGCTGCCGATCCGCGAGCCGGTGGCGCACTACGGGCCGTTCGTGATGAACACCCGCGAAGAGCTTTACCAGGCGTTCGAGGACTTCAAGGCCGGGAAGATGGGCGTGATCCCGGCCGGGAAGCTGCCGCACACGGCTCCGGGCGAGCAGCGGCCGGTCTAGATCGGCGGTTTGACTACTCAGGCTGCCGGCCTGCCGGGCGGCGCACCCGGCGGGCCGGCGTTCGACGGCGGCGCGTCTGCGGTGCTCCCCTCCCCCGCAGGCGCGCCGCTTAGCTGTGTCCGGCGCCGTGTCCGTGCTGTGGGTCTGGGATTTTCCCGACGCGGCGGGCGGGCGGGGCGGCGGCGGTGGATGATGTGGCTCGTCGATGTTGGTCGGGGCGCGGAGGTCGCTGGTGGCGCAGGTGGTGGACGCGGCGGATGGCGGGCGCGGCGTGGATCCGGATGATCCGCGGCTCGACCAGGTCGCGCGCCTGGAAGCGGCGGCGCGCGAGAAGCTGGATCCGGCGGCGTTCGCGTACTACGCGGCGGGCTCCGGCGAGGAGATCAGCACCGGCGAGGCGGCGTCGGCGTGGCGCGACATGCGGCTGCTGCCGCGCGTGCTGCGGGACGTCTCCAGCGTCGACACCTCGCTGACGCTGGCTGGCATTCCGCTGACGGCGCCGGTATTGGCGGGGCCGACAGCGATGCACGCGATGGCGGATCCGGAGGGCGAAGTGGCCACGGCGCGCGGGGTGGCGGGCGCCGGGTCGCTGCTGGTGCTCTCCTCGCGCAGTTCGCGGCCGATCGAGCAGGTAGCCGACGTGGCGGGGCCGTGGTGGTTCCAGGTGTACTGCCTGCGTGACCGGGAGGCGACCCGTGCTCAGGTGCTGCGGGCCACCGCGGCGGGGGCGCGGGCGCTGGTGCTGACCGTCGACGCGCCGTACGTGGCGGCCAAGCCGCGGGTGCGCGATCCGCTGCCCCTCTCCCCGAGCGAGCGGGAGATCTGGGAGAACGCGCCGGGGCTGCGCGCGGGCAGCCGGGAGCAGGATCCGTCGATCGGCCCGCAGGTCATCGGGGAGTTGGCCGAGCTGTCGGGCCTGCCGGTGTGGGTCAAGGGCGTGCTGCGGGCGGATGACGCGGCGCGCTGCGTGCAGGCCGGGGCGGCGGGGGTGATCGTCTCGAACCACGGCGGGCGGCAACTGGACCGCGCGGTGGCCAGCGCGCACGCGTTGCCGGCGGTGGTGGAGGCGGTCGGCGACCAGGTGCCGGTGCTCGTGGACGGCGGCATCTGCACGGGCACGGACGTGCTGATCGCGCTCGCGCTCGGCGCGCGGGCGGTGTTGGTGGGGCGTCCGGTGCTGTGGGCGCTTGCCGTCGGCGGTTCGCAGGGTGTGCGCGCGCTGCTGGAGTCGTACCAAGCCCAGCTGTCCGGGGCGATGGCCCTTGCCGGAGCGGCGAGCCTGGCGCAGGTCACCTCGGATCTCGTGGCGGCTCGTTAGCGTCGTCGCGCATGATCGGGCTGTCGACGTTGGCCAGGACGGCGGCGGCCGGCGGGATGAGGCCGGCGACGACGCTCATCGCGACGGCGGCGGTGGTCGAGTACAGCCGGATCCAGCCCCAGGCCAGGATCAGCAGCAGCACGCACAGGCCCATCATCACCAGGTACCGGCGGCGCCGTACGCGCGTGGTCGCGGGCGCGTGCGCGGTCGGCGGTGGCCGGTCGTCCGGGAGCGGATGGTAGGGCGGGATGGCCGGGCCGGGCTGGTAGTGCGCGCCTTGGCGGATGTGGCGGGCGACGACGGCGACGTTGATCAGCGCGACGATCGCGAGCAGCGCGAACGCCCATGTCAGGAGTCTGCTGCCGAGGAGCGCGAACAGGACGACGCCGGCGATTCCGTTGGCGAGCCCGATCAGGGCGAGGGTCAGGCGTAGGCGCAGGGGGCTGCGGGCGTGGGTGGGTTCGTCGCCGCTGCGGATGCGGTGGCGGGCGGCGGAGGAGCCGGGCTGGGCCACGACGAGGGTGCCTTCCCGTAGTGCGCGCCGCGCAGGTCGTCGCGCGCTTGTTCTTTCGGCGGATACCCATCGCTGTCACGCATAATCGCGGCATGGAGATGAGTGATCCGCACGCCACGCCGACTGCGCGAGACGCACGCGGCGCGGCGTCTAGAGTGCAGGCGGCGGACGGGTCGCGGGCGCTGGGGGCGTGTGTCGAGGAGTTCCTGCGGGCGCGCCAAGCGCGCAAGCACGCCGCGAACACCCTCGCGGCGTATCGGCGTGACCTGGACGCGCTCGGCACGCTGATCGCCAAGCAGCAGGGCTATGACGATCCGGCCGCGCTGCCGATCGACGTGGTGACCGGGCGTGCGTTGCGGCAGGCGTTCGCCGAGTACGCGACGCCGCGGTCGGCGGCGTCGGTGGGGCGGGCGTGGTCGGTGTGGAACCAGTTCTTCTCCTTCCTGGTCGCCGACGCGGTGGTGGCGGGTAATCCGATGGGGACGGTGGATCGGCCGCGCCCGCCGCACCGGTTCCCCAAGCCGTTGCGCGGCACCGACACCCCGGAGCGTCTGCTGGTTTCCAGTGCCGCGCCGCCGGATCGTACGCGGCGGCGGCAGCCGTGGCCGGAGCGGGATTTCGCGGTGGTCGCGCTGCTGCTGTGCGCAGGGCTGCGCTCCAGCGAGCTGCTGGATTTGACGGTCGGCTGCCTGGACGGCCGGGAGGGCGAGCGGTACCTCAAAGTGCGCGGCAAGGGCGGCAAGGAGCGCTCGATCCCGATCGAACCCGAACTCGACGCCGTGGTCGACGAGTATCTGCGGTCGCGTTCGGCACGGTTCGCGGGGCGTTCCCCGGCTCGTGGGGAGCCGCTGTTCATCGGGCACGACGGGGCGGCGATGGGGCGCGGCGCGTTGCAGTACCTGGTCGGGCGTGCGTATCGGGAGGCGGGTGTGGCGGGGCGGGTGCCGCAGGGAGCGTTGGTGCACGCGTTGCGGCATACGTTCGCGACGCGGCTGGCGGAGGACGGGGCGAGCGCGGTGGAGATCATGCGGTTGCTGGGGCACGCGTCGCTGACGACGAGTCAGAACTACATCGACGCCACGGCGCGTGAGCAGCGTGCGGCGGTGCGGGCGAACCGTACGCATCAGGCGTTGCGGGCCCTGATCACCGAACGCGCCCCGGACGCCGATCTCGACGCCGGGACGGCGGACGCGCGCACCGGCGCCGAGTCGGGCGCCGGTTCCGGTGCGGACGACGCCGAGGCAAGGGAGCAAGGTCACACGGCAGGCGGCGGGGACGCGGCCGTATGATCATCCGATGGATGACCGGCTGAACGACGCGGTCAGCGAAAAGCTGCGCGAGGATCTGCGCTCGGCCGCTGATCTGGCCTTCGAGCACCTGCGCTCGCGCGACGAGCCCCCGATCTGGCAGCCCATGCCGCCCGCGCTGCGGGCCGCGCTGCAGGACGCGCCGCTGCCGCAGGACGGCCAGACGCTGACGGACCTTCTAGCAGAGGCCGAGCGCGATGTGCTCGCGTACCCGATGGGCAACGGCAGCGCGGCGTTCTTCGGCTGGGTCAACGCCGCCCCGCACCCGGCCGCGCTCGCCGCAGGGCTTCTAGCCGGGGCGATGAACCCGTCGAGCGCGGGCGGCGACCACGCGGACGTCCCGCTGGAGCGCGCGGTGGTGCGCTGGCTCGCGGACCTGGTCGGTTTCCCGCACGAGACCGGGGCGGGGCTGCTGACGTCAGGGGCGTCGGTGGCCACGATCGTCGCCGTCGCGGCGGCGCGGCATCGTGCGCTCGAGCGCGTCGGCTGGGACGTGCGCGAGCGCGGCCTGTTTGGGGCGCCGACGCTGACCGTGTACGCGACCGCGGAGGCGCACTCGTGCGTGCGTAAGGCGGTCGAGCTGCTCGGTATCGGCGCTCGGGCGCTGCGTACCGTGCCGGAGCGCGACGGACGGCTCGACCCCGAGGGGTTGCGCGCGCTGATCGACGCCGATGGGGCGGCCGGGTGCGTGCCGATGCTGGTGGTGGGCAGCGCGGGGACGGTCAACACTGGCGCGATCGACCCTTTCAATGAGATCGCGGACATGTGCGAGGCGCCTGGCGGCGCGATCTGGTTCCACGTAGACGGCGCGTACGGTGCGTTCGGTGTGCTGGACCCGCGGCTGACTGACCGTTACGCGGGGATGGAGCGCGCCGACTCCCTCGCGATGGATCCGCACAAGTGGCTGCAGGTCCCGGCCGGCGTCGGGGCGCTGTTGGTGCGTAAGCGTGTGCTGCTGCGCCAGGCGTTCTCGCTGGTGCCGCCGTATCTGCGTGACGAGGGCGGGGACGAGTTGGGCTGGTTCAGCGAGTACGGGATCGAGCAGACCCGGCCGTTTCGGGCGCTGCCGGTGTGGGCGTCGATCGCCGCGCGCGGACGCAGCGGCGTGGCGCGGGACATCGCCGCGTGTACGAGCGCCGCGCGGCGGTTGGCGCAGTTGGTCGAGCAGGCCCCTGATTTGGAGATGGCCGCGCCGGTCGAGGTGTCGATCGCGGCGTTCCGCTACGCCCCGCCCGGCGTCGCGCCTGGGCTGATCGATCGGGTCAACGCGGCGCTGCCGGCGGCGATTCAGGCGCGCGGTGCGGCGTTCGTGACCGGGTCGGTGTATCAGGGCCGGCCGATTCAGCGCGCCTGTGTGATCAATCCGCGCACCGGGGAGCGGGAGGTGCGGCTGCTGGTGGACGAGGCGCGCGCCGCCGGGGCCGCGCTGCTGGCCGAATTCGCCGAGCAGGGCGAGCCGGCCGCCGAGCCGGCTGACGCCGGGTGAGCGGGCGAGGGCTAGGGTTCGGGGATGCCGTCGTCGTCGCGTGGGCGCCGCGCTGCCGAGGCGCGGCCTGCCGCCGTGCTGACCGCGATGGGGGTCGCGCGGCTGCTGCCCGATGTGGACCGGCCCGGCGCGATGCTGCTGACCGTCGACGAGGTCCCGCAGTCATACGTGGACCCCGATGATCCGGCGCGCCTGGAGTTCGAGTACGTACGACGCCTCGCGCACCTGGCCGACACCGCGTTCGCGCGAGGCGCGCCGATCGACGCGGTGCATCTAGGCGGCGGCGCGCTCAGCCTCGCGCGGTTTCTGGCGCACACGCGTCCGGGTAGTCGGCAGTTGGCGGTGGAGATCGACGGGGAGCTGACGGCGTTCGTGCGCGAGCACCTGCCGTGGGATCGGCGTTGGCGGCTGCGCGTGCGCACCGAGGACGCGCGCGTGGCGCTGGCGTCGCGGCGGCCGGGCAGCGCGGATCTGATCGTGTCGGATGTGTTCGCCGGGGCGCGTACGCCCGCGCATCTGACCAGCGTGCAGTACGTGCAGTTGGCGGCGTCCGCGTTGCGGCCGGGCGGGGTGTACGCGGCGAACCTGGCCGACGGCGCGCCGCTGGCGTTCGCGCGCGCGCAGGCCGCGACGGTGCGCGCGGTCTTCCCGTACGCGGCGCTGATCGCCGAGCCGGCGGTGCTACGCGGGCGGCGTTTCGGCAACCTCGTGCTGGCCGGGTCGCGCCAGCCGCTGCCGGTGACGGAGTTGGCGCGGCGTACGGCGGGCGACGCGTTCCCCGCGCGCGTGATCGCCGAGGCGGAGTTGGACGCGTGGATCGGCGGCGCCGCGCCGGTCACCGACGCGACCGCGACGCGGTCCCCCGAGCCGCCGCCGGACACGTTCACGCTCTGAGACCGCGACCCACCGGTAAGGGGCGCAACGACACAATGTCTGTTGCACCAGCAGGCGCTTCACCGCGATGATGGCGCAACGGCCGCAACATCCGGCGCAAAACCACCAGTCGTCGCGGCCCGCCGATCCGCGATCCGCGTCTCGAGTCCAGGGGGAACGCCGTGCTGGGAACCGTCCACCTTCCCGAGTACATCGCGGGCGCGGCACTGATCATCCTGCTGCCCGGCCCGAACTCCCTGTACGTGCTGTCGGTCGCCGCGCGCCGCGGCGTGCGCACCGGGTACCGCGCCGCTGCCGCGGTGTTTCTGGGCGACACGACCCTGATCACGCTGACCTCGCTCGGCGCGGCCTCGCTGCTCGCGCGCTGGCCCCTGGCCTTCGACGCGGTCAAGTACATGGGCGCCGCGTACCTGGCGTTCCTCGGCGTCGGGATGCTGCGCTCGGCGCTGCGATCCCTGCGCCAGCGCCGGAAGGCCGACGCTGACCCCGGCTGCGCCGCGGACGCGCGGCCGCCGGCCGCGGCGAGCGCCCCGCCGGAGCGGCCGTTTCGCCGGGCGCTGGTGGTCAGCCTGCTCAACCCGAAGGCGATCTTGTTCTTCCTGGCGTTCTTCACCCAGTTCGTCGACCCGGCCTACCCGCGTCCGGCGGTGACGTTCGCGCTGCTCGGGGTCATCATCCAGGCGTTCTCGGTGCTGTATCTGAGCGCTCTGATCCTCGGTGGCGACCGGTTGGCGGGCGCGCTGCGGCGGCGCGAGCGGCTGTCCGCGTCGATGACCGGCGGGGTGGGCACGCTGTTCCTCGGGTTCGCCGCGAAGCTGGCCACCGCGACCCTGCGCTAAGCCCCAAGCCCCCTGCCCGGGGTCCGCCACTCTTTCGGCGGCATGCGCGATCCGCCGCGCACTATGCGGGGCAACACTGAGGCGTGGTGTCACTGTCGCAGGACGCGCGCGCGTCGGCCAGCAGCAACGGCGGCCGAGGCCTGGTGATTCTGATTGCCGCCTGCCGGCTGGGCATCGCGGTGCTCACGGCGGTGGCGCTCGGGTTCACCGCGTACCGCTCGAGCCTGAGCGGCGGGCTGGGTAACTTCTTCAGCTTCTTCACGATCCTGAGCAACATCCTGGGCACGCTGGTGTTCTTCGCCGCAGTCGCAGCGGTCGCGTCCGGACGGCCCGGTGCGCCGGATCTGCTGCGCGGCGCCGCAGCGCTCTACCTGGTGATCACCGGGATCGTGTACGGGATCGCCCTCGCGCATTACGACACTCCGGAGGTTATTCCGTGGGTGAACATCGTGGTGCACCGGGTGACGCCCGCGGTGTTCGCGGCGGACTGGCTGATCGACCCGCCGCGGCGCGTGCCGCGCTTTCCGCGCGCCTTGGTGTGGCTGGTTTTCCCGGTGCTGTACCTGCTTTACACGCTCGTTCGCGGCCCGGTGGTCGGCTGGTATCCGTATCCGTTCCTCGATCCCCGCACCCACGGGTACGGCGCCGTGGCGGTCGGCTGTGTGCTGGTGGCCGCCGCGTTCCTGGCCGTCTCGGTTCTGCTGTGCTGGGTCGCGGCGCGGTTTCGCGGCCGGGGTGACCGGACAAATCTGAACGACAACCGCCGCCGTTAAACCCGCGCACAGTCAGCACTGAAAGCCCGCGACCGGCGGCGGCGCGCCCCTGGTGCCTCCGCCGCGCCGCAGCGTGCGCCCGGTGATCGCAGGTACATTACAAGCATGCGACACATGCGACGGAGGGGACGAATGTGTCTGGTCAGTTCATGACCGTCTCGAAATCACTGCAGACCGACACCATCCCCGCATGGAGCATGCCGCTTCCCGCGCAGCTCAGCGCCGTGCGGCATGGCCAGTCCACCGCGAACGCCGCGTTCGCCGAAGCCGCGCTGACCGGGGCCCTGAGCGTCCCGATCACCGAGCGGGACGCCGATCTGCCGCTGACGCATCTAGGCGCGGCGCAGGCCGGCGCGGTCGGCCGCCGGCTGTCCGCCGACCCCCCTCAGGTCGTGTTCTGCTCGCCGTATCTGCGCACCCGCCAGACCCTCGCGGCGGTCCTCGGCGAGTTGGCCGACGCCGACGCGCCTACGCCCGAGTTGCGGTTCGACGAGCGTTTGCGCGACCGGGAGACCGGGTCGTGGGAGATGCTGACCACGGCGGCGCTGCGGCGCAAGTTCCCGGAGGAGATGGCGCGCCGCGACCACGTGGGGCCGTTTTATTTCCGGCCGCCGGGCGGGGAGAACTTCCCGGACGTGGCGCTGCGGGTGCGCTCGGTGCTGCGTGACGCGCTGCCGGCGGCGGAGGGCCGGCATCTGCTGATCGTGGCGCACGACGCGGTGGTGCTGATGCTGCGGATGATCTTCGACGGGCTCGACGAGCCGGCGCTGAGCCGGATCGTGGACGCGGGCGGCGCGATCGGCAACTGCACGGTGACCCGGTGGGTCGCCGACGGGGCGCAACTGAAGCTGACCGACTACAACGACGCCTCGCACCTGCGCAGTCTCGCCGCTGTCTCCAGCTAGTGCGCCACGCGGCGGTTATGCCGCGCCGTTGGCCTTGGTGCGGCGCGCGATCCTCTCGCGGGCGTCCAACGGCAGCGCGTCGCCTGCGGCCAGCAGTTCTTCGAGCCGTTCGGACTGCGTGGTCACGGCGCGGAAGAACAGGCCGAGGGTGACGTCGTGCTCGGGCCGGTACTCCAGCGTGATCCGGTCCCCCGCCTGTATCGATCCCGGGGCGATGACGCGCAGGTACGCGCCGGTGGCGCCGTGCTGGGTGAAGCGTTTGATCCAGCGCTTTTCGCCCATCTTCTCGGCGAACGTCGCGCAGGGGATGCGGGGGCTGCAGGCCTCCAGGATGACGTCGTCGCCGATGCGCCAGCGTTCGCCGACGCGGGTGTCGTTCAGGTCCAGGCCGAGGGTGGTCAGGTTCTCCCCGAACATCCCGGCGGGCAGCTCGCGCTCGAGCCGCGCCTGCCACCAGTCGAGCTCTTCGCGCGAGTAGGCGTAGACGGCCTGGTCGGTGCCGCCGTGGTGGCGCAGGTCGCAGATCTGGTCGCCGATCACGCCGCTGCCGCCGACGCCTTTGAGGCCGGGCGCCTGGATGCGCACCGGGTGCGTGACGGCGGTTTTACCGATGCCGGTGAGGTTGCCGGGGGTGTCGTCGGCGTCGGTGTGGGCGAGGTGCGCGGCGATGTTGACCGAGAGCACGGTGCCGGTCGACGAATCCATGGTCGAAAGCGTAAACGGCGCCGGTACGGCGTGTCGCCGCGATTTCGCGCGCTTTCGCGCCTGAGTCAGCGCCCGCGTTCGGCGAGCCGGGCTTCGAGCTCGTGCGCGAGCAGGGTGTTGCGGCGCGGCGCGGGGGTTTCCAGGGCTTGGCGTAGGGCGCGCGGTTGGCCGACGAGGACGACGGTTTTGCGGGCGCGGGTGACCAGCGTGTAGAGCAGCGACCGAGTGAGCAGCAGCGGCGCGTCGAGGGTTATCGGGGCGACGATGTGCGGGAATTCGCTGCCTTGGGCTTTGTGCACGCTCAGGGCGTAGGCGTGGATCAGGTCGTCGAGTTCGGTGAAGTCGTAGGCGACCACCTCTCCGTCGTCGGTGTGCACCTCCAGTCGGCTGTCTTTCAGGTCCAGGTTGACCACGGTGCCCAGCGTCCCGTTGAAGATCCCTTGCTCGCCCTTCGCGTAGTCGTTGCGGGCGGCCATGACGCGGTCGCCGACGCGGAAGACGCGGCTGCCGGACCAGAATTCCGGTTCGTTGTCCTGGCGCGGGTTGCGCCGCTCCTGCAGCAGCCGGCCGAGTTCGAAGGTGCCGGCGGCGCCTCGACGCGTGGGGCACAGGACTTGGACGTCGCCGGGGTCGACGCCGAGTTTCGCGGGCAGACGCTGCGTGGCGATCTGCACGACCAGGCGCGCGATCTCGCCCGGGTCGTCGAGTTCGGCGAACCAGAAGTCGGCGCGGCGCAGTTCGGGCAGTTGCCCGGCGCGGATGCGGTGGGCGTTCGAGGTGATGGTCGAATCCTGCGCCTGCCGGAAGACGTGTGTCAGCTCCGTGCGCGCGACCCCGGAAACGGCGAGCACGTCGGCGAGCACCGCGCCGGGCCCGACGGACGGCAGCTGGTCGGTGTCGCCGACCAGCAGCAGATGGGTGCCGGTGGGGATCTGCCCGGCGAGACGGGCCGCGAGGTGCACGTCGAGCATCGAGGCTTCGTCGATGACGATCAGGTGCACCATCGTGGTGCGCGTCCCGAACAGCGCCTCCGGCGCGCCACTGTCCTGCTTGCCGCCGTCCGCCTCATCGTCGCCGCGCTCGCCGCGTGCGTCGTCGTCCTGGTCATCGTCGCCTGCGTGAGCGGGGTCGGCGGCTAGGCGGTGCACGGTCATCGTGCGCGCACCGGTCAGCTCGGCCAGCCGTCGCGCGGCCTTGCCGGTCGGCGCGGCCAGCGTGACGCTGCCGCCTCCTGCCCGCACAAGTTCGACGATCGCGCGCACGGTGTGCGACTTGCCGCAGCCGGGGCCCCCGGTCAGCACCGAGACCGGGTGCGTCAAAGCCATCCGCACCGCCTCGCGCTGCCCCTGGTGCAGGCCCTCGCCGAAGTCGTCAGCGGCGACGCGGCGACGTACGGCCTCGGGTAGGTCGGATTCGGCGTCGGCCAGCTGCGCCAAGGAGCGCGCTAGCCGGTTCTCGGCGCGGCGCAGTGCCCGGGGCGCGAGCAGCGTCTGCCCGGTGATCGGGTGTTCCTCGACCGTCAGGGGTGCGCCGCGTCCGACGGTCAGGCGCGTGGCGGCGTCGCGTAGCAGGCCGGGTTCCTGTTCGACCAGGGTGACCGCTTCGCCGACGGCCTCATCGGCCGGCAGGTAGCAGTGTCCGGCGCGGCGGGCGCGTACTGCGCAGACCTCCCACACGGCGGCTTCCATGCGCGCGGGGCTGTCCAAGGCGCCGCCCCCTGCCAGGGCGATGCGGTCGGCGGCGGGGAAGCCGATGCCGTCGACTTCGCCGACCATCTTGTACGGGTCGGTGGCGACGGTTTTGAGGCATTCCTCGCCGTAGACGCGGTGGATCGGCTCGGCCAGCAGCGGGGAAACACCGACCGCGCGCAGCACGGCCATCAGTTCCTTGATGGTTTTCTGGGCCTGCCAGGATTCGGTGATGCGCCGGGTGCGCCGCTCGCCGATGCCGTAGACCTCCGCCAGGCGCGCCGGGTCGCGGTCGATCACGTCCAGGGTGGTCTCGCCGAAGCGGTCGGTGATGGCTTGCGCGAGCAGTGGCCCGACGCCGCGCACCAGCCCAGAACCGAGATAGCGGCGGATCGCGGGCACTCCGGCCGGGGGCCGTCGTCGGCAGTTCTCGACGGTGAAACGCGTGCCGTGCCGCCGATGCTCGGTCCATCGCCCCGTCAGGCGAAGGCCTTCGCCGGGGCGCGCGCCAGCCAGTTCGGTGCCCACGGCCGTGAGCAGGGCGCCATCAGGTCCAGCGGCGCGCAGCGCGGTGAAGCCGTCTTCGCGCACGAACAGCACGAACTCGACGACGCAGTCGAGCGTCTGGATCGGTTCGCGCGAGCTCATAACCGCCACGGTATCGCGGGCTTCTGACACCGGTGGGCGCATAGATCGAGGCGACCTGGAGAAACCGGCGTCATAACCGCGGACCTGGGCGCTCTGGGTGGGTGAGGTCCTTCGTAAGGAGACGCAAATGTCCTTCCCCCACAACCGTTTGCCCGCCGACTCGCGCTCCTCTACCGCGGTCGCGGCCGCGTTGATCCCGGTCGCGCCGCTGGCTCCGGTCGCGACCGCGGCGGCGGCGCTGCGAGCCAGTTACGCCGACCCCTCCCGGGTCGCGGCGGTGCCGTGCGGGCCGCTGTTCGACGTGGTCAGCGTCGCGATGGATCTGGGGCTTGAGGCCCTGGACCTGCTGCTGCGCTCCGGAGCGCCGCTGGGCCCGGTGGCGGCGGACGGCCGGGCGCAGGTGCGCCGGGTCGGGTTCCTGCTGCCGGCCGGCACGTTCGCCAGGTTGCACGGGTTCTCCTGGTGGTGCCGCGCGCACGGGCTGCGCCTGGCGTCCCATGGCGACGTGGTGGCGCTTCCGCCGCTGGTCGGGGACGCCCGCGCCCGCCTGCAGTGGCTGGTGCCCCCCGAGGGCGCGCCGGGCGCGGCGACGGACCCGGCGCTGCTGCTCGGCGCGCTTCGCAGGGCCCTGGGTCGGGAGCAAGGACGGGATCTGACTTCATGTCAAGTATCAGCGGTCTGAACTACTCGATCGGGTGAGGTTTGGTCGCAAGCCGTCCCCACGGGGAATCCGGGGCGTAGAACGAGCGGGATCCCGGCGGCATTTCGGCCGCGGGATCCCCGGGTGCGCCGCACGTGCGCTCCCCAGGCGGCGGCGAGCGAGGGGCGGCGGATGGACCGGGAGCACGGCAAGCAGGAGCAGCCGCCCGAGCCGGACAGCTTCCCGCCCGACCGCGAGTTGATCGACCGGGTGCGCGGCGGGGACCTGGAGGCGTACGACCCGCTCTACCAGCGGCACGCCCGCTCGGCGCTGCTGCACGCGCGCCATTGGGCGCGTACCGAGGCGGCGGCGGAGGACTTGCGCGCGGAGGCGTTCACGCGTGTGCTGCACGCGATCCGCAACGGCAACGGCCCCACCGAGGCGTTCCGCCCCTACCTGCTGACCACGATGCGGCACGTGGCGCGCGACTGGGCCGAAGGCGACCGGCGGCTGCTGCTGGTCCCGGACCTGATCGACATCGAAGCCCCGCAGCCGCAAGCCGACCCGGTCATCGCCGCCCTGGAGCGGTCCCTGGCGGGGCAGGCGTTCATGACGCTGCCCGAACGCTGGCAGACCGTCCTGTGGCACACCGAGGTCGAGGGCGAGGGCCCCGCGCAGCTCGCCCCGAAGCTCGGCATGGAGCCGGCGGCCGTCGCCGCCCTGTCGTACCGGGCGCGCGAGGGCCTGAAGCAGGCGTACCTGCAGGCGCACATCACCGAGATCGGCAAGGAGACCTGCCGCCCCTACGCGGAGAAGCTGGGCACGGCGGCGCGCGGGAAACTCGGGCCGCGCGAGAAGGCCAAGCTGCAGGGCCACCTGCGCACGTGCGCGGAGTGCGCGGGCCTGCTCGCCATGCTCAAGTACGTCAACGCGCACATCGGCGTCCTGGTGGCCCCGGCCGCGGTGGGTACCGCGGTGGCGACCAAGGAGCTCCTGGCGATCGCCGCCGGGGCGAGCACGTCGGCCAACGCCGCGCACGCCGGGATGTTCACCCGCGGCCTGTCCAAGGCCCGCCACGCCTCCCCCCGCCAGCAGGCCGTCGCCATCACCGCCGCCGCCGCGGTGGTCGCCGCCGCGCTCGCGTTCGCACTGACCGGCGGCAACGTCCCGCCCCCCGCCAAACCCGCGCCGTCCAAGAGTGCCGTGGCCGCTCCCGCGTCGAAGGCCGCGCCGGTCCCGGTCGTCGTACCCTCGGCAAGCCCGAGCCCGAGTCCCAGCCCGGTGGTGGTCGTCCCGCCGCCGACCCCGCCGCCTGCGTCAGCGTCGCCGTCGCCGAGCCCGAGTCCGGTGGTCAGTTCGCCGCCGCCGAGCAGCCCGCCGCCACCGCCGCCCTCACCGAGTCCGTCGCGGTCGCCGAGTCCGTCGCCTTCGCAGGCGCCGGTGGTGATGTGCCCGGGGATCGATTTGAACCTGCTGGGGTTGCAACTGCGCGTCGGCCTGGAGATCGGCATCGGCCTGGGTGGGAAGCAGCTGCTGACGATCTCGGCGTGCCCGAGCGGCGGCCCGCCCACGCCGTTCTAGTTCGGGCCGCTGTGCTCTGACGGCGCGTCAGTCGATGCGTACGGGGCCGTGCGCGGTGTGGAAGTCGACGGCGACCAGGCCCGCGTCCTGGTAGGCGACGGCGGGGTCGGTCGGTTCGAGCCAGTTGACGTGCACGTGCGGCAGCGGGTCGATCTGCGGGGTGCCGAGCCAGTCGAGGATCGCGCCGCGCTCCCCCGAGATCTCCAGCCGGTCGATGCCGACCGTGCCGTCCGCGCCGGATGAGGGGTGCTCGGTGTTGGGGCAGCACCATTCGACCAGGTATGGCAGCTGTGGGTCGTCGATCAGCTCCAGCAGCCCGATCTGGCGCCATTGCAGCAGGACGCCGTCGGGGCGGCGCCGGTGGCCTTCGGCGCTGGGGCGCCCCAGGCGCTTTTCGAAGGGGGCCAGGTCCTCGACGCTGACGACCCAGCCGAGCCAGCCGCCGCCGAGTTCGGCGCGGCGGCGCACGGCGCGGCCGAAGGGCATCTTGTCGGTGGCCGGGTGGTCCAGCGGCGTGACGACCTCGACGTAGCTGCCGCCGTCCAGCGGGAGCACGGCGTTGCGGGTGCCGTAGCGCGGGTGTACCCCGCCGTCGACGAACGGCGCGCCGAGCAGGGCGCCGAGGCGGTTGACCGTGGAGGGGAACTCAGAGCACCCCACGGCGTAGGAGACGTGGTCCAGTTGCACGGGTGCGCCCCTACCCATTCGCGCGCTGGTTCAGACAACCCTGCTCCCCGCCTGCTGCGCCGTAGCCCTCACGTGCCTAGCTGCCCGTCGTGGCGTGCGGGGGGGTTCGCATAGGGTGGATCAGTATTCGCGTTGGCACCCCGGGCGTTTGGAGAATCGCGATGAGCGCACCCCATATCGGTTACGCGGCCATGCTCGAGCAGTTCGGGCCGATCGAGGTGACCGACTACAGCGCCGAGGCCGAGGCCGCCGGGTTCACCGGCGTGATGGCGGCCGACCACTATCAGCCGTGGGTGCCGCAGCAGGGCAGCGCGCCGTTCGTGTGGAACGTGCTCACCGCGGTGGGCGCGCGTACCACCGGCGACCTCGGGCCCGGAGTGACGTGCCCGTCGTTCAAGATGCACCCGGCGATCGTGGCGCAGGCCTCGGCGACCCTCGCGGCGATGTACCCCGGTCGGCACTGGCTCGGTCTCGGCGCGGGCGAGGCGCTGAACGAGCACATCACCGGCGGGTACTGGCCGGAGGCTGCCGAGCGCAGCGCGCGCATGTGGGAGGCGCTGGAGGTTATCCAGAAGCTGTTCGCCAGCGGCACGCAGAAGCGCGACGTGAAGCACTCGGGCACGTACTTCACCCTCGAATCCACCCGGCTGTGGACGATGCCGCAGCAGGCGCCGCAGATCTACATCGCGACCGCCGGGCCGATCAACGCCAAGCGCACCGGGAAGGTCGCGGACGGCATCATCACCCCGGGCGCGGCCCCGGCGAAGATCGAGGGCGTGCTGGGCAAGTTCGCCGAGGGCGCCCGCGAGGCGGGCAAGGACCCCGACACGATGCCCAAGATCCTGCAGCTGCACCTGTCGTGGGCGCAGAGCGATGAGCAGGCTATGGCGAACGCGATGACGGAGTGGCCGAACGGCGGGATGAAGTTCGACAAGGGCGATATCCGTTCGCCGTTCCACTTCGAGCAGATGGCCAAGCTGGTGCGCCCGGAGGACTTCGAGGGCCGCATGGTGATCTCCGCTGACACCGACGTGCACCGCGCCGAGATCCAGCGCTACCTGGACCTGGGTTTCGACCGGATCTACCTGCACAACGTGGGTCGCAACCAGCGCGAGTGGATCGAGGTGTTCGGCCGCGACGTGCTGCCGAAGCTGCACCGGTAGGACGCGTCTGGAGCCGGGACCGGGGCCGGCGGCGAGCGCTGAGCGCGCGGCCGGCCCGTGTCGTGTGCTCAGCGAGCATCCTGTTCATGCGATTGACGTGGAATGCGCTATCTGGGCGATTCGGCGGCTTTATGCAGTAGTGCGCCGTAACCCGGATCATGGGCTTTCGTTGCCCCTGGGCGAAGGGGAGCTGATGCGGTGCCGTCAGGCAGTGCGCTCCCGTCCCGTCTAGAGCAACAGAGGTCAACAGATGCATGGGTTTGCCAAACGGGGGCTGGCGCTCGCCGCCGCCACGTCAGGCCTGGTCCTGGGGACGGCGGGCATCGCCGCTGCTGACGCCACGGCGACCGGCGAGGCGTCGCACTCAGGCGGTATCGCCTCCGGCAACGTCGCGAACGCGCCGATCGCCATCCCGGTCAACGCGTGCGGAAACCAGGTCCTGGTCATCGCGCTCAAGGACGTCAACGAGGGCTCGTGGTGCAAGATCGGCGCGGGCCAGGGCGCCATCGCGACCGGCAGCGCGGAGAAGTCCGGCGGCATCGGCGCGGGCAACGTGGTGGACGGCGCGCTGGCCGTGCCGGTCAACGCGTGCGGAAACCAGGTCGGCGTGATCTCGGTCAAAGCCAAGAACAAGCCGACCAGCTGCACCATCGGCACCAACGGCTACGCCCCGGGCGCGTCGGCCACCGGCGCGTCGGAGAAGTCCGGCGGCATCCTGTCCGGCAACGTGGTCAACCTGGCCGGCTCGATCCCGGTGAACGCGTGCGGCAACCAGGTCGACATCATCGGGTTCAAGGACACGCTCGAAGGACAGACCTGCAGCATCGGCTGACCTGCGGGCATCTGCTGGCCCTAGGCAGCGGCTGACCGGCGGTCGGGCCGGGCGGGCGATGCGGGCCGAGTGGGCGCCGCGCGGCTGCGCTGGGGGCCGCGCGGCGCCACGACACGACACACGTCGACATCTCGGCCGGCACATCAGGCCCTGCCCTTCGCATCCGGGCGGGGCCTGATGCCGTCCCCGGGCAACGGGCAATCCGGTGGCGCCGCCGTTCGCCGCGGGGCATGCTTGCGCCGTGCAGACGGGAAACCAGCAGGCGGCGGGAGACAGCGCGGCCCGCGACGCGGGCACGGGCCGGGGGTTCGAGATCCGCGAGGCTACGGGCGCCGACTGGCCGGCGATCTGGCCGTTCTTCCACACGATCGTCGCGGCGGCGGAAACGTACTGCTACGACCCCGCCATGGACGAGCAGACGGGCCGCGCGATCTGGATGCAGCAGCCGCCGGGGCACACCGTGGTCGCCGTCGACGAGGACGGCGCGGTGCTCGGTTCGGCGAAGATGGGCCCGAATCAGCAGGGTCCGGGCGCGCACGTGGCCACGGCGAGTTTCATGGTCGATCCCTCGCGCTCGGGGCGCGGGGTCGGGCGCGCACTGGTCGAGTACGCGGTGGCGTGGGCGCGCGAGGCGGGGTTCCGCGGGATGCAGTTCAACGCCGTCGCCGCGAGCAACACGCGCGCGGTGAACCTGTGGCGTTCGGCCGGATTCGAGGTCATCGGCACCGTGCCCGGCGCGTTCCGCCACCCGACGCTGGGGTACGTCGGCCTGCACGTGATGTACCACGCCCTCGACACGTAGACACCGACGCCGAAGCCGCGGAGAGAGTGCGCAGCTCCCAGTGGGTCGCGTAGGGGCGCGAGTCCGGTGTGCGTCCGCCGCAAGTCCGCCTCAATTCGGCAGAGATCGAGACTGCGCGGGGGCGACGGTGGGAACCTGAGGTGATATCACTCGAACGAGTGAACAGCGATGGTTGCCCGCCGGGATCGACGGGCTGAGCGGCGCGAACCGAGGCGTGCGGAGGCTGCTGCGGTGACAGGGGTGGGCGACGCGCACGGCGGTCCGCGCGTCCGACACGAACAGCGCGAGCGATCCGGCACGCGCGCGAACACGAGCAACGGCCCGAGTGCGCGAGGGCAGACCGACCCGGACGCGCGCTCCGGCGCGCGCAACGGCAGCCGCGCAGCCAGCACACCCCCCACCGCCGACGCGGCGAACGCACGTCCCGGCGGCGGCGCGCATCGCAAGCAAGCCGGTCCCGTGCGCCAGACGATCGAAGTCGTCGTCTCCGGCGCGGCAGGCATGGCGCTGGTCGGCGGCCTGCTGGTCCTGCTGCACGCCGGCGGCATGCCACCCGCCGTCGCCGCTGAAAGCCCCCCGCCGCGCACGCACGCACCGACCGGCATCCTGACCGTCCAACCGGCCGCGCCGAACTATGCCCTCGGCGGCGGTGACGGCGGCAGCGGCGGCAGCGGCGGCAATGTGACCGGCGGCGTACAGCAGACGGCCGGCGGCGCGGCGGCGCAAGTCAGCACGGCGGTCCCGGTCGCCCCGCCCTCCTCCCCCGCCGCTGAGTCCGGCGGTGCGTCGCAGTCACCGAACTCGTCACCAGACGCGTCCGCGAGCCCGTCGCACAGCGCGCCGCCCTCGCCGTCGCCGTCAGACTCACCGGCAGGCGCGCTAGGCGGCGCGGTGTCCGGGGTCGTCGGCGGGTTGGCGGGTCTGGTCGGGCAACTCGTCGGCGGCCTGTCCGGCGGATCGCACTGACCCACCCGCCTGCGGCCGCCGCGCCGCGACCGTTCCACGCCACCGCGCGTCCGCACAGCGCAATTCTGCGGTGAGCGGCTCGCCTGCTGGTAGCTTGACTTTCGCGGGTTCGACGGCGGTGCTTCGCCGGTGGCGTAGAGGGCACAGGGACAGGACGCGGATGAGCACGATGACCGGTGGCCCCGCGCCGACGCTGGAGACGGTGGCGGCGCACGCGGGGGTCTCGCGCGCGACGGTCTCCAGGGTGATCAACCACTCGCCGAAGGTCTCCCCCGAGGTGCGCGAGGCCGTCGAGGCGGCGATCGACGAACTGGGATACGTACCGAACCGCGCGGCGCGCACGCTGGTGACGCGTCGCACCGATTCCCTCGCGATGATCATCCCGGAGCCGGACGCGTTCTTCTTCGCCGACCCGTATCTGACAACCCTCGTCACCGAGGTCAACCGCGCCCTCGACGAGACCGAGCTGCAGTTGGTGCTCGTCATGCAGGGTCAGGGCGGCGCGGGTCCGGCGCGCGGCCGGATGGAGCGTTACGTGACCTCAGGGCACGTAGACGGCGTGATCCTGGTCTCGGTGCATGAAGCCAATCCCCTGCCCAAGATCCTGGTCAACGCGGGCGTCCCGGTCGTGCACGGCGGCCGCCCGGCGGCCTCGACGCCGATACCGTACGTGGATGTCGATAACATCTACGGCGCGCGCCAAGCCACCGAGCACCTGCTTTCCCTGGGCCGCCGACGCGTCGCCACGATCGCGGGGCCGCTCGACATGACGGCCGGTCAGGACCGGCTCACCGGCTACGGGTTAGCGGTAGCCGCAGCGGGATTCGAACCGCGCGCCGTGCACGGGGACTTCACCGAACGTTCCGGATACGAGGCAGCGCAAGCACTTCTCGCCGCCGACCCGGACCTTGACGCACTGTTCGGCGCCTCGGACCTGATGGCGCGCGGCGCGCTACGTGCGCTGCGCGAGGCGGGACGGCGCGTGCCTGACGACGTCGCCGTCGTCGGGTTCGACGACTTGGGCGTCGCGCAGGCGGCCGATCCGCCGCTCAGCTCGGTGCGCCAGCCGATCGGACAGGTAGCGCGGGACCTCGTGCGTCTACTGCTCGCACGCATGGAGGGCACTGCCGTAGACGCGGTCACCCTGCCCACCACGCTGACCCTGCGCGACTCCGCCTGACCTGCCGCCAACACCGGCGTCGCGTCAGAACCCAGATTTAGTCGCCGCGTCCCGTATACGAGTACAGCTCCACCAGCGACCGCAGATCAGCAACAGCCTGACGTGCGGACGTAGCGCCGTTGGACGGCTGAATCCCCATCGCGGCCAGGGTGTCGCCGGAGTCCAGGTCCAGCAGCACCCACGGGTCGCCGGGCCGCAGGTTGACGCGCACGATCTGGGGCCACTCCAGCCGATGGGTTCGCAGCATATTGACCACCGTCAAACCGCCGCGATCCGCCACGACCTTAGGCCGCGCCAGCACGCACAGCACAACCGCGCCGACGAATCCGATGGCGCCGAACGCTATGCGGTCCGGGAGCGGCCAGGGGGCGCCGCCGTCGCTGGGCAGCAGCGCGGCGACCAGGCTCATCGAACCGGCCATCAGCACCGCGACGGCGAAGACGATGACCCGGGTGCGGGCGGGACGCCAGGTGATCGGCAGGACCGGTAGGCCGTCCTCGCCCGGTGAGCCGAGCGCGCCGTCGCTCAGCTCGCTGTTCGGTGCCATCGATCCCGTCTTCGCATGGGGTTCCCGGTGCAGGCAAGGGCCACGGAGTTTTACAGGCGGCACGCCCGGATGTCGGTCACGAGGATAGCGCGCGCTCCCAGGTCCCAAAGGTCGTCCATGATGTGCTGGGCTTCCTCGCGGGGAACCATGGCGCGCACGGCGAGCCAGCCCTCGGTGTGCAGCGGGGATACGGTCGGGGATTCCAGGCCTGGGGTGACGGCGACGGCGGCTTCCAGCTGTTCGGCGCGCACGTCGTAGTCCATCATCACGTACCGGCGGGCGACCAGGACGCCCTGCATGCGCCGCACGAACTGCTCGACGCCCGGATCCGCCTGGGCGTCGCGTCGGCGTACGAGTACGGCTTCGGATTGCAGGATCGGTTCGCCGATCAGCTCCAGCCCCATCTGACGCAGCGTCGTACCGGTCTCCACCACATCCGCGATCACATCGGCGACCCCCAGCTCCACCGCGATCTCCACCGCGCCATCAAGCTTCACGACCTCGGCATCGACACCGGCCGCCGCCAGGTGTGAGCGCACGACACCGGTGTACGAGCTGGCGATCCGCAGGCCCTTGAGGTCATCGACGCTCGCTGCGGTGCCGGGGCGGGCGGCGAAGCGGAAGGTGGAGCGGGCGAACCCGAGCTGCATGATCTCCTCGGCCGGGGCACCGGAGTCGAGGAGCAGGTCGCGGCCGGTGATGCCGACGTCGAGGCGGCCGGAGCCGACGTAGACGGCGATGTCGCGGGGCCGCAGGAAGAACAGTTCGGCGCCGGAGGCGGGGTCGGCGACCAGTAGTTCGCGGTCCTTGCGCTGGCGGTATCCGGCCTCGTGCAGCATCTCGCAGGCCGCCTCGGACAGCGATCCCTTGTTGGGCACGGCGATGCGCAGCATGGTCGTGGGGCCTTTCGTCGCTTTCGTCCGGCTACTGGCCGGTCGGGCTATAGGTGGGCGTAGACGTCGTCGAGGTCCAAGCCGCGCGCGAGCATCAGGACCTGCAAGTGGTAAAGCAGCTGGCTGATCTCCTCAGCCGTACGCTGCGCGCTTTCGTGCTCGGCCGCCATCCACACCTCGGCGGCTTCCTCCACGATCTTCTTGCCGATCGCGTGCACCCCGGCGTCTACGAGTTCCACGGTGCGCGACCCCGGCGTGCCCGCCGCCGCTTTCGCGGAAAGCTCGGCGAACAGCTCCTCGAAGCTCTTGCTCTTCGTGCCCTGCGCGCCGTGGCTCTCGCTGCTGTTCGTGCTCACTGTTCGCCCAGCCCCTTGAGCGTGAGCGCGGTGGCCACCGCGCTAAGCGCGGCCTCGCGCCCCTTGTCCTCGCTCGAGCCGGGCAGCCCGGCACGCTCACGCGCCTGCTGCTCGGTGTCGCACGTCAGGACACCGAAGCCGATCGGGATCCCAGACTCGACAGCGACCTTCGTCAGCCCATCGGTCGCGGCCTGGCACACGTACTCGAAGTGCGGGGTACCCCCGCGCACGACCACACCGAGCGCCACGATCGCGTCGTAGCGGTGCTTAGCCAGCGCATGCGCGGCCACCGGCAGTTCGAAGCACCCGGGCACACGTACGACGGTGGGTTCGTCGATCCCGATCTCGGCCAGGGCCTTGCGGGCGTGCTCGAGCAGGGCGTCCATGATCTCGGTGTGCCAGCGGGCGGCGGCGATGCCGACGCGCAGGTGCGCGCACTTGCGCAGGTCCGTCGGTTCGACGGCCAGTTCGGGTGCTCCGGTGCCGGACACGCGTGCTCTCCAGTTCCAGGGTTCTCGTCCAGTGGGCGGTTACGCAGGGGCCGGTTACGACGCTACCGTGTCGCGCGTCAGCGCACGGTGGGCGTCCGATAGGCGATCAAATCGGCGATGGAGATGATCGCGAGCCCGTGTCGCTCGGCGAACCGGAGCAGGTCGGGCAGCCGGGCCATCGTCCCGTCGTCGTTGACGACCTCCACCAGCACCCCGATCGGCGCCAGCCCGGCCATGCGTGCCAGGTCCACCGCCGCCTCCGTGTGCCCGGGACGCTCGAGCACGCCGCCGGCCCGGGCCCGCAGCGGGAACACGTGCCCCGGGCGGGTCAGGTCCGTCGCGGTCGTCCCCGGGTCCGCCAGCGTGCGGATCGTATGCGCCCGGTCGGCAGCCGAGATCCCCGTCGTGACGCCCTCGCGCGCGTCGACGCTGACGGTGAACGCGGTGCCCTTGCGGTCCTGGTTGATCGCGGTCATCGGCGGCAGGTCGAGCAGGTCGGCGCGCGGCTCGTCCATGGGCACGCAGATCACGCCGCTGGAGTAGCGAATGGTGAACGCCAGCAGCTGCGCGGTGGCGTGCACGGCGGCGAAGATGATGTCGCCTTCGTTCTCGCGGTCCTCGTCGTCGACGACGACCACGGGCCGGCCTGCGGCGATCTGCGCGACGGCGGTGTCGATGGTGTCGAGCAGGGTGGTGCGCTCCAGCGTCTCGGTGCTCATGCCGCTTCCCCTTCGTGTGCGCCGGCACTGGCCAGCAGCCGCTCGGTGTACTTGGCGATCACATCGACTTCGAGATTCACGCGCGCGCCCGCCTGCTTGACCCCAAGCGTGGTCTGCGCGAGCGTCGCGGGGATCAGCGAGACCGTGAACGCCGACCCGTCAGCCCCGTCCTGAAGGTCCGAGACGGTCAGGCTGATGCCGTCGACCGTGATCGACCCCTTCTGCACCACGTACCGCGCGAGGTCAGCGGGCAGCGAGACGGTGACCAGTTCCCAGTTCTCGCTGGGCTCGCGCCGCAGCACCGTCCCGGTGCCGTCCACGTGTCCCTGCACGATGTGCCCGCCGAACCGCCCGTCGGCAGCCATGGGCCGCTCCAGGTTGACCCGGTCACCAACCCCCAAATCACCCAAGCTCGACCGTTTGAGCGATTCGGCCATCACATCCGCGGTGAACTCGCCGCGCTCCAGCGAAGCCGACCCGCTCGCGTCGATGACGGTCAGGCATACGCCGTTGACCGCGATGGATGCGCCGTGGGCGGCGTCGGAGGTGACCAGGGGCCCGCGCACGGTCAGTCGTGCGGCGTCGGGCAGCGGCTCGATGGCGACGATCTCGCCGAGTTCTTCGATGATTCCGGTGAACACCGTTTCGTCTCTCCCTCTCGCCGGTCCGGACCGCGAGGCGGTCTCCGGAGCTGGGCGAGGGGAGGCGGCGTTCGAGAAGCGTCCAGCCATGCGGCGCGATACGCGACGGTTCCCAGACGCCGAATGGGCGCCGAGATCCGCCGACGCGTGCGCGCGCACGTGCCGACGCTCCCGCGTGCTGCCTCCCATCCGGACTTTAACCGTCGGTCCCGGAGTTCCACCGGGTCAACCGTTCGGTAGCGCCACGGGCAAAGAGTTCGCCCGGTGCGCGTCCCTCGCGGGTCGCGGACTGTAACCGCCGGTTCGGAGTTTCACCGACCCCGGAGCACGCTTGCTGTCTTAGGTAAGAGTGTGCCACGCCGGGCTATTCCCGATCACCCCCGCGATTGCCTCTTTTAGCGTCGCGCATGTGTGAAACACCGCACACCCGCCCCTGTATCACCGCCCGCTGCCCCGCGCCTCCCGCGTCGCACGCCCTGCCCCGCTCCCCGCCGCACGCCCGCACTCACTCCCCGATTGCCCCTCCCACTCCCCCACCAACAGCCCCCGCACGTCCCCCTCACCAGCCCAACGTCACTACGCCCCGGCCGCCGCCCCGCCGCTCACGGCCGTACCCCCGCCCACCGTCCGCCCACCCAGCCGCGCCCCCGCGACCGCCGCACAAACCTCAGTCAACTTCGTCAGACGCAGCACCTCAAACCGATGAAACGGCGGATCGCCGATCCGGCAAACCACCGCAAGAACCGCACCCTCCCCCACTGGCGCCCCCGCGTACCGCGTCGCGCCCACCGACACCGTCCCCGCTCGCTGCGGCAGCTCAGGTAGCACAATCTCCCGAGGCGCATCCCAGCTGCGCCCGAGCACCGCCCCAGCCTGCAGCGCACCCGCGGAACCGGCCCGCACCACAACCGCCCAATCCGCCGCCAGAATCCGAGGCAGCGCATCCGCCAAGATGTTCAGCGCGGCCCGCGGATCAGCCGCCACCCGCCCCAGCAGATCCAGATCAGGGAACGCCCCCGGCACCTCGCCCGACGGCCGAATCCCCTCCACACTCACGCCACTGAGCCCCCGCAGCGCCCGCTCAAGCCGGTCACGATGACGCTCCTCGGGCAGGAACACGGTGATCTCATCCAGCGCCCGCCCCAGCTCCCGGCTAAGCACGCTGACCTGGACGATGTCGGCGCCGCAGGCACCGAGCTCCCGGGTCACCTGCCCGAGCGCACCCGGCCGGTCCGCCACCCAGATCCGCAGCCGCAGCAGCACGTGCGTCCTCTTCCCGTCAGTCCCGACATCCGGTCCAATCCCGCCCTGCCTGCCCTGCTGTGTCCTGCCTTGTCCCCGTCTCGCCCCCGGCCCCGACAGTCTCACCACGTGCCGTTTCCTCACCGTTGCGGGCGTGTCACGAGCATGCGCGCGTTGCGCCCCTCTTTCGGCCCCTCACCCGCCGCACACCACTCGCCGCCGCGAACACGGCCGCGAAAAGCGCACCGCCGACCACTTCATGACTGTAGAACCGTCCGGGCGCCTCGTCCTGAATCCGGCCGTGGAACTTCTGCACGCTCACCGGAAACGGCGAGAACCCGAAAAACACCCGCGTCGGCTTATCCAGGTCGGGCAACGCCGCCCCAATCATCCCCGCAAGCACCGCCGCCCGCCGCCCAGGCGGTGCCAGCGCATACGCCGCCGCCATCGCCCCAAGCCCAACCAGCCCATCGGCGACCGCAACGCGCAGGAAGTGCTCCTCCCCCTTCCACCCGCCCCAGTGCGGCGCCGCGTCCAGCACGAAGTGCGACGCGACACCCAGCGGCAACGCCGCTTCAGGCCGCGCGACGACGGCCCCGATCGCCGCGCCAGACAGCACGTGGTTCGTGATCAGCACGCAGGCCTCCCGGTAGTCGCCGTGATTCACACGTTAGAAGATCACACGATCGTGTGATCTCCCTAGGGAGCTACTGCGCCACACCGTCGACCCCTGAGAAGGTGTCACGGACGGGTCCGTACGGATGATCGCAACTTCCACGCTTTGAACGGAGATGGGACTATGACTGTCATGACCACTCTGGCTGAGTACGCACGAGACCCCCGCAAGTACATCGAACTTGTCGACGGGGAGATCGTCGTGAGCCCAGCCGCAGGACGCCCGCACTTCAACATTGGGCGCCGCCTTGCCAATGCCCTTGAACAAAACGCGTTGATCGTCGGGATGGAGGCCAACCTGATTCTCGACGAACGCGACCCGTTGCGCACGCTGGTGCGTCAGCCCGACGTGTATGTGCTGCGCGAGGAAAACGGGCCTGACGATGATGGGTTGTTCCAGCGAGCTGATAACGCTCTCCTGGTCGCCGAGATCGTCTCGCCTGGGTCGATGATCACGGACTGGATCGAGAAGATGTCCGAGTACGCGGACGCCGGTATCGCGCAGTACTGGATCGTCGACATCTTTCACGATGGTTCGCCGCATCTGTACACCTTCCAGCTCATGCCCGGCGGCTACGGCGAGCGGGAGCACTGGGATAAGGACGTCGACATCGACGTGGCTGGGGTGCGGGTGCAGTTCGACGTGCGGGATTTGGTGGGGCGCAAAGCCTGACGGGGGTGTGAGCTGCCTCGACTTTGCCCGCCTCGGCTTCGGTCAGCCGAGGCGGGCAAAGTCGAGGACGCGCAGCACTGCGCGGCCGGCGGCGTCGCTCGCGGCCAGGTCTACTTCGGCGCGCAGGATCCAGTCGCGGTCACCGGCCGGGTCGTCGATGACTTGGCGCACTTTCCAGACCGCGTCCTGGTTGGAGTTGCGTTCCTCTTCTTCGACGAACAGGAGCCTTGGGCCGCGCGCGTCGGGGCCGGTGCGGATTTCGTCGTGTTCGTCGTAGTAGTCGCCTAGGGCGTCGTCCCAGTCCCCGGCGCTGTAGGGGCCGTCCCATTCGTCGGTGGGGGGCAGGTTTAGCTCTTGCAGGACTAGGGCGTCTTCGGCGTCTAGTTCGGCGAGGGCGTCGGCGTCGTCTTGGGCGGCTAGTTCTACGCGGCGGAACAGGGCGTTGCGTACCAGGACGCGGAAGGCGCGGCGGTTGGCGGTCACCGGCGGCGGGGTGTCGTCGTCTGGCTGCAACTCGGTGATGGCGTCGGGGTTGGCGAGGGCTTCCCATTCGTCGACGAGGCTGGAGTCGACTTGGCGGACGATCTCGCCGAGCCATTCGATCAGGTCGTGCAGGTCTTCGCTTTTCGTGTTGTCCGGGACGGTATGGCGCAGCGTTTTGTACGCGTCGGCGAGGTAGCGCAGGACGATACCTTCGACGCGGGCAAGCTGGTAGTGCGCGACGTAGTCGGAGAAGGTCATGGCCTGCTCGTACATTTCGCGCACGACGGATTTGGGGCTGACCGGGTGATCGCCGATCCAGGGGTGGGCGCGGCGGTACAGGTCGTAGGCGTGCGCGAGGAGGTCCGCGAGGGGCTTGGGGTAGGTGATCTCGGCGAGGGCTTCCATCCGCTCCTCGTACTCGATGCCCGCGGCCTTCATCTCGGCGACGGCTTCGCCCTTGGCCTTGTTTTCTTGGGCGGCCAGGATCTGGCGGGGGTCGTCGAGGGTGGATTCGACGACGGAGAGCACGTCGAGCGCGTACTGCGGGGATTCGGGGTCTAGCAGGTCGAATGCGGCTAGGGCGAAGGTTGACAGGGCCTGGTTGAGGGCGAAGTCCTGTTGCAGGTCGACGGTCAGGCGCACGGTGCGGCCGGTTTCGTCCGGTTCGTCGAGGCGTTCGATGACGCCGGCGTCCAGCAGGGAGCGGTAGATGGCGATGGCGCGGTGGATGTGGCGGCGTTGGGCTGCTTTGGGTTCGTGGTTGTCGGTCAGCAGGCGGCGCATCGCGTCGAACGCGTTGCCGGGGCGGGCGATGACCGCCAGGAGCATGGCGTGGGTGACTTGGAACCGTGAGACGAGGGGTTCGGGTTCGGCCTCGATGAGCTTCTCGAAGGTCTGCTCGCTCCAGGCGACGAAGCCTTCGGGGGCTTTTTTACGGGTGTAGCCGCGGCGGCGTTTGGGGTCGTCGCCGATTTTCGCCAGGGCGCGTTCGTTCTCGATGACGTGGTCGGGGGCCTGGGCGGCGACGTAGCCGATCGTGTCGTAGCCCGCGCGCCCGGCGCGGCCGGCGATCTGGTGGAACTCGCGGGCACGCAGCAGGCGGGTGCGGCGGCCGTCGTATTTCGACAGGGCGGTGAACAGGACGGTGCGGATCGGGACGTTGACCCCGACGCCGAGGGTGTCGGTGCCGCAGATGACTTTCAGCAGTCCGGCTTGGGCGAGGCGTTCGACCAGGCGCCGGTATTTGGGCAGCATCCCGGCGTGGTGCACGCCGATGCCGTGCCGCACGAACCGGGAGAGGGTGCGCCCGAATTTGGTGGTGAACCGGAAGTTGCCGATCAGCTGGGCGATCGCGTCCTTCTCGGCTTTGCTGCACACGTTCACGCTCATCAGGGCCTGGGCGCGTTCGATGGCGGCGGCTTGGGTGAAGTGCACGACGTAGACGGGGGCTTGGCCGCCGTTGAGCAGTTCCTCGACGGTTTCGTGCAGCGGCGTCATCCGGTACGTGTACGACAGCGGCACCGGGCGTTCGGTGGAGCGCACGGTGACGCTCGGGCGGCCGGTGCGCCGGGCGAGGTCGGTTTCGAAGCGGCCGGTTTCGCCGAGGGTCGCGGACATCAGCAGGAACTGGGAATGCGGCAGTTCCAGGAGGGGGACTTGCCAGGCCCAGCCGCGGTCGGGGTCGGCGTAGAAGTGGAATTCGTCCATGACGACCAGGCCGGCGTCGGCGCTCGCGCCGTCGCGCAGGGCGATGTTCGCGAGGACTTCGGCGGTGCAGGTGATGATCGGGGCGGTGGGGTTCACGGAGGCGTCGCCGGTGAGCATGCCGACGTTGGCGGACCCGAAGGCTTTGCACAGGTCGAAGAACTTCTCCGAGACCAGGGCCTTGATGGGCGCGGTGTAGTAGGTGCGCTGGCCGCGGGCGTACGCGGCGAAGTGGCCCCCTGCCGCGACGAGGGATTTGCCGGAGCCGGTGGGGGTGGCCAGGATGACGTTGCTCCCGGTGAACAGTTCGATCAGCGCCTCGTCCTGCGCGGGGTAGAGGCTGATGCCGCGCTCGCCGGTCCAGCCGGTGAACGCGGCGTAGAGCGCGTCGGGGTCGGTGGTGTCGGGCAGCCGGTCGAAGAGGTCCACGATGTTCATTGTCGCAGTGCGCGCGGGTGCTACCGTCCGCTAATCCTGGACCGCTACGCTGTGCGGCCATGGCTTCGATACGGCTGTTCGGGCGGGGTAGGAACGCGGCCGCGGCGGGCGGCCCGGCGGTGGGTGCGGCGCTGATCGCGGACGTGCTGGAGTCTGTGGCGGCGGCGTCGATGTCGACGACGTGGCGCTGTCGGCACAGCGCGGGGGTGAGCATCGGTGAGGGCGCGGTGGATTTCACCACGGGTCGCTCGCGTTCGACGGTGATCCGCGGCAAGTACGCGTTCGAGTACGTGCGGTCGGGCGCGAGCGTGTACCGGGCGCCGGTCACCGATGAGGACGCGGGCGTGGGTGCGGGCGTGAATGGGTCGGCGGGGGCGCGCGCGCTGGTGGACGTCGATGCGGACGAGGACGCGCCTGAGCCGGTGGATGGCGAGGAGTTCGATCCCGAGCTGGAGGCCGAGGACGGCGGCGAGGAAGACGAAGAATACGCGGAAGAGGACGACGGCGCCCAGTTCGATGAGTCGCTTGAGGCTGAAGAGCCGTACGGCGACGACGAGGAGGGCGGCGAGGACGCGGAGTCTGAGCTCGACGCTGAGGGTGAGGCCGGCGAAGACGGCGAAGACGACGGCGAGATCGAGGGCAGCGACGACGGTGAGGATGGCGCGTCGCACGAGCAGGCGGCGTCGGAGTCGGGGTCGGGATTAGCGTCGGAGTCGGCGGCGGGGTCGGTGTGGGAGCGGTTCAGCGACCATGACGCGTGCGGGGTGCACGCTTATGCCGAGCCGGCGGTGCTCGCGGCGGGGGTGCGGGCGTCGGGTGTCGTGCAGGCGCGTGACGCGGAGGAGTTCGACGGGGTGAAGTTGTCGGCGTATGCGGTGACGCTTAAGCCGAAGCCGGGGGATCCGAATCGGGTGTTGGCGCGTTTGGCGCGGCAGTTGCGTGATCATGGCGCGAATGTCGTGGTGGTCACGGCGTTCGTCGACCAGGCGCAGAACGAGGATGACGGCGAACCGAAGATCGTGCGGCTGCGGATCGGCTTGCCGCATTGGACGCCGGCGGATGATCCGACGGCGGATCATTCGGTGAGCGTGGATCTGTTCGAGTTCGGCGAGCCGGTGAGCGTCGAGGTGCCTGAGGGTGCGGCGCGGCGTACGGCGCGTTCGTGTGCGGACCTCGGGCTGTTTTAACGCTGGATTATTGCCGATCTTGGCGGCGGTAGGCTTTGCGCGGCGTGAGATGGGCGTGTGGAGCGGAGAGGGTACCGGGTGACGACGAGCGTGGCAGCGGGCAGCGACGAGACCGAGGCCGGGACCGGGGCGGGCGCGGCGTCGTCGGTCGCGCACGGTCTGCCGGCGCGTTCGCGGGTGGCGGTGGCGGCGGGGAAGGTGACCGGCGCGGTTTCGCGGGCGGCTGGGCGTGGCTCGGGTGCGGTGATCGGCGGGCGGGTCGCGCTGCGGCTGGATCCGGAGCTGCTTCGTCGGCTGACGGCGGGGCGCGTGTGCGTGCTGGTGTCGGCGACCAACGGTAAGACGACCACGACGCGGCTGGTCGCCGAGGCGTTGCGGGCGATCGGGCCGGTGGTGTCCAACGCGCTTGGGGCGAACATGCCGGCGGGGATCACCGCGGCGATGGCGAGCGACCGCGACGCGCGGTACGCGGTGATAGAGGTCGACGAGAAGTACCTGCCGCCGGTCGCGACGCAGACGCGGCCTAAGGCGATCGCGCTGCTGAACCTCTCGCGCGACCAGCTGGACCGCGCCGCGGAAACGCGGATGCTGGCGCAGCGCTGGCGCGACGCTCTGGCGGGCACCGAGGCGACGGTGGTGGCCAACGCGGACGACCCGCTGGTGGTGTGGGCGGCGGGGCTGGTGCCGCAGGTGGTGTGGGTCGCGGCGGGGCAGGCGTGGCAGGAGGACGCGTGGTCGTGTCCGCAGTGCGGCGGGGTGCTGCAGCGGCCCGACGCCCACTGGCGCTGCGATTCGTGCGATTTTCACCGGCCGCCGCCGGCGTGGGCGTTGGAGGGGGACGCGTTGCGCGACCCGTCCGGGGTGCGCGTCGAGTTGGGCGCACTTCGGTTGCCGGGGCGGGCGAACCGGGCGAACGCGACGACGGCGGCGGCGGTCGCCTCGATTCTCGGGGTGGACACGCAGGTCGCGGTGCGGCGGATGGAGCAGGTGGCGGCCGTCGCGGGCCGGTATGACACGGTGACCTACCGGGGGCGGCGGTTGCGGCTGCTGCTGGCGAAGAATCCGGCGGGGTGGCTGGAGACGTTCGATCTGGTGGCGTCGGATCGTGCGGCGGACGCGGCTGCGGCGGTGGCGGCGGGATCTGACGGCGCGTCGGCGGCCGACGGTGAAGGCGGCGGGTCGGGTGTGAGCGCGGGGCATCCGGTGCTGCTGTCGGTGAATGCGTTGTCCGCGGACGGCACGGATACCTCGTGGCTGTGGGATGTCGATTACACGCGGCTGGCGGGGCGGCCGGTGTTGGTGATCGGGCAGCGGCGTCTGGATCTGGCGGTGCGTCTGCAGGTCGCCGGGGTCGCTTTCCGCGTATTCGACGACGTCGAGGCGGCGGTTGACGCGGCGCCGCCGGGGCTGATCGACGTGATCGCGAATTACACGGCGTTTCAGCAGTTGCGGCAGAAGGTGGGTGCGTGAGCGTGTCGGTCAGTGCGCTGCGGATCGTGTGGATCTACCCGGACCTTCTGTCCACCTACGGCGACCAAGGCAACGCGCTGATCCTCGCGTACCGCGCGGCGGCGCGCGGGCACCGGGTGGAGCGCATCGACGTGCGCAGCGATCAGATGATTCCCGAGCAGGGGGACATTTATCTGATCGGCGGCGGCGAGGACCGTCCGCAGCGGCTCGCGGCCGAGCGGCTGCGCCGCGACCCCGGTCTGACGCGGGCGGTGGAGCGCGGCGCGGCGCTGCTGGCCGTGTGCGCCGGGTTCCAGTTGATGGGCCACGCCTTCTACGACGAGCAGGAGGGCGTCCTGCCGGGCCTCGGGCTGATCGACGTGACCTCGCACCGCGGCTCGGTGCGCTGCGTGGGCGAGGTGGTCGCCGACGCCGACGCGAAGCTCACGATCGGCGGCAAGAGGTTGCCGGCGCTGACCGGGTTCGAGAACCACGCGGGCACCACGCTGCTGGGCGCCGCAGTACGGCCGCTGGGCACGGTTCGGGTGGGCAACGGCAACGGCGCGGGGGCGGGCTTCGACGGCGCGCACACGGGGAAGATCGCGGCGACGTATCTGCACGGTCCGGTGCTCGCGCGCAATCCCGCGCTCGCGGACCTGCTGCTGAGCTGGGCCGACGGCAACCCGGCCGCGTCCCCGGTGGACGACCGGTGGGCGCTGCAGCTGCGCGGGGAGCGCCTCACCGCCGTCGGCGCGTAACCCCCCATTCTGCCACGTCGCAGGCGTCATAGTGCTGGCAGCAAGTTGCGGATGTCAGGATCCGGTCAGCGCGTAGCAGGCGACGGCGGCCGCGGCGGCGACGTTGAGGGAGTCCACGCCTTCGGCCATCGGGATGCGTACCCGCAGGTCGCACGCGGCCAGTGCGCGCGGTGACAGGCCCTCGCCTTCGGAGCCGAGCAGCAGCGCGACTTTCTGCCGCGGGTCCAGGCTCAGGGTGCGCAAGTCGACGGCGTCGGGCGCGGGAGTGAGCGCCATGAGCCAGTAGCCGTAGCTGTCGAGCAGGTCCAGGACGCCGGGCCAGGGGTGCGCGGGGTCTTCGCCCAGGCGCGCGTAGGGGATGGCGAAGACGGTGCCCATGGACACGCGTACGGCGCGCCGGTAGAGGGGATCGGCGCAGTCCGGGGCGAGCAGGACGGCGTCCATGCCGAGGGCGGCGGCGGCGCGGAAGATCGCACCGATGTTGGTGTGGTTGTTGACCGTTTCGAGCACCACCACGCGCCGGGCGCGCTCCAGCAGCGTGGCGGGGTCCGGCAGCGGGAGGCGGCCCATGGCGGCCAGGGCGCCGCGGTGTACGTGGAATCCGGTGACTTCTTCGAGCAGCGCGGGGTCGCCGAGGTAGACCGGCGCGTTGGTGCGCTGGATGGTCGGGGTCATCAGGTCGAGCCATTTGTCCGACAAGAGCATCGAGCGCATGGGGTGTCCGGCGTCGACGGCGCGGGTGATGACTTTGTCGCCTTCGGCGATGAACAGGCCGCGTTCGGGTTCGGTGCGGGTGCGCAGCTGCATGTCGGTCAGGCCGGTGTAGTCGTACAGGCGCGGGTCGTCGGCGCGCTCGATGCGGATCACCTGCGGCCCGGCCGCGAGGTCGGCGACAAGAGCAGCGTCATCCGCGTCGGGAGTGCGGCCGGTTGCGGTTATGCTGACTGGTGGGGTGTCGGGCACGGGGTCGGGGTCCCTCGATGTGTGTTACGCGTCGTTGCCGTCAGCGGATGCGGGCAGCAGGTTGGCCAGTTCGGTGCGGGAGCGCACTTCCAGTTTGCGGTAGACGCGCGAGAGGGTGGCTTCCACGGTTTTGACGCTCAGGTAGCAGGCGGCGGCTATCTCCCGGTTGGTGGCTCCGGCCCCTGCCAGGTACGCGACGCGCCGTTCGGCGGGGGTCAGCCGGTCCTGCGCACCACCGCCTGCGCTGCCGCCGCTGTCGGCGCTGTTGTTCTCGCTGCCCCCAGCCCCGGCGTGGCCGCGTGTCGCGGGGGTGCGTCGGGTGGTGGTGGGGGTTTCGGTGCCGGCGGCGCGTTGTTCGACGCGGGCGAGCCACGCGGTGGCGCCGGTGGTTTCGCATAGGGCGCGGGCTTCGGCGAGGGCGGCGCGTTCGGCGGTGCGCCGGCGTCGGCGCCGTTCGACGTCCGCGGTCGCCAGGAGGGTGCGCACGAGGTCGAGGGGTTCGCCGGCTTCGCGCAGGGCGGCGGCGGCCTCGCGCAGGAGGTCGGCGGCGGTTTCGGTTTCGCCGGCGGCCAGGTAGCGCAGGGCGTCGGCGCGGCGTAGCGCGGCCAGGACCCCGCCACGGTTCAGGCGCCCGGCGACGGCCGCGGTTTCGTCGATCAGGGTGCGCGCTTCGGCCAGTTCGCCTTGGGCGATGAGGGCTTCGGCCAGGTCCGGTTGCCAGCGGCCGATCGCGGGGTCGACGATGCCCATGTCCGCGTGGATGCCCTGTACCTCGCGCAGTACTCGGGCGGCGGGGGCGGCTTGGCCGAGCAGCAAGCGTATGCGGCCGAGGGCGGCGAGGTTCCACAGGCGCCAGAAGCGGTCGCCGTCGCGTTCGGCCGCGGCGGCGCCTTGTTCGGCGAGGTGGGCTGCGCGGCTCAGGGCGCCGCCGACGGATTCGGCGATGGCTTGGGCGTAGAGGGCGGGGCCGCTGGAATCGTCGGTGTCTTCGAACAGTTGGGCGGCGCGGTGGGCGGCTTTGAGGGCGCCGGGGCCGTCGCCGGCGCGGGCGCGTACATCGGTCAGGGCGAGGTGCGCGGCGAATTGTTCCTCGACGCCGACCAGGTCGCCGTAGCGGTCGATGAGGGATTCGAGGTGTGCCTCGGCTTGATGCAGGCGCCCGGCGTGCTGGTCGAGGATGGCGCGGGTGATCAGGGTTTCCCACATGCGGGTGTCGTCGATGCCGTGGGCGGCGGCGGTTTCGAAGGCTTCGCGCAGGGTGGGTTCGGCGCGCGGGTCGCCGCCGAGCTGGTGGATGTAGGCGAGGTCGGTGAGGGCTTCGATGCGGGTTTCCGCTTCGCTGCTTCCGGCGCGTTGCGCGAGGTCGGCGGCCAGGCGTATTTCGTCGGCGGCGTCGGGCAGGCGCCCGGCGATCAGGTGGCGGGTGGAGGACCACAGCCGTAGCCGGGCTTCGAGGGCGGGGTGGCCTGCGGCTTCGGCCAGGCCGGCGTCGATCAGGTCGCCGGCGCGCGTCGAGGGCTTGTCCGGCGGTTTTGATCAGCACCAGGCGTGCGCCGACGCTGACCTGCGGGTCCCGGGTGTGCGCGCCTGCGCCCGCATTCGTGAGCGGGTCCGTGTCGGTGTTGGCGGTGGCGGCTGCGAGCAGGGCGGTGGCGGTGCGCCGGGCGCGTTCCCACGCTCCGGCGTCGTAGGCGTATTCGGCGGCGGCCAGGGCACGCTCGGCGCGTACGTGTTCGGCGGCGGCGGGGGTGCGTGCGGCGGCGAGGTCCGCGAGGTCGGCGGCGGTGGCGGGGGCGCCGCGTTGGCGGGCGAACTGTGCGGCGCGCATCAGGTCGGCGGCGACGTGTTCGTCTTGGGCGGGGTCGGCCAGGGCGCGGTGGCGGGCGCGTTCCACTGGTTCGGTGCCGGCGGCGGCGAGGGCGGCGTGGGCGGCGCGGCGCTGGTGGCCGGGGGCGGCGGTGTAGATGACGGTGCGCAGCAGCGGGTGTTCGAATTCCAGTTGGCCGTCGCCGGTGGGGCGCACGATGCCCAGTTCGGCGGCTCGGCGCAGGTCCGCGGGGACGCTGGGGCCGCCGGCGCGTTCGAGCAGGGCGGGGTCGGGGCGTCCTGCGGCGGCGGCCAGCAGGAGGGTGGCGCGCACCGGGGCGGGCAGCGGGCGTAGGCGGGCGAGCAGCAGGGCGCGCAGGCGCGGGGGTACCGGTTGCGGTTCGCCGACGCCTGCGACGGGGTCGTTGTCGTTGGCGGCGTCCAGGGCCCACAGCGCGGCGCCGGGGGTGGTGTTGGTTGTGGTATCGGGGGTGGCGGGGTGGGCGCGGTGAAGTTCGATGGCGTAGAGCGGGTTGCCGCGGGCGGCGCGGTGGATCTCGCGGGCGAGGGTGGCGGTGACGTTGGCGCCGGTGCGGGTTTCGAGCATGCCGCGCACCTCGTCGGCGCCCAGCGGCGCGACGGCCAGGCGGATCGTGTCCGGGGGGCACAGGTCGGCGCGGATTGGTTCGCCGCCGGGGGCGACGCGTTCGGTCGCCAGGATGCGTAGCGCGAGGCCGGCGGTGCGGCGGGAGACGAACGCGAGGATTTCGGCGGTGGGCTGGTCCATCCACGGCAGGTCGTCGGCCACGATCCACACCGTGCGCCGCGCGGTCAGGGCGCGCAGGAGGGTGAGGACGGCGACGCGTACCTGTGGTCCGCCGGGGACGGGTTCGGCGGCGGTGCCGCGCAGCAGGGCGGCGCGCAGCGCGGCGCGTTGGCCCACCGGCAGCCGGTCGATGATGCTGTCGGGGACGGGGGCGAGCAGGTCGATGAGGCTGACGAACGGCAGCTGCAGTTCCGCTTCGGCGGGGGCGCACGCCAGCACGAGGGTCCCGGCGGCGCGTGCGCGCGCGGTCAGGGCGGCGACCAGGTGGCTCTTGCCGATGCCGGCCGGGCCGGTCAGCAGGACCCCGGGCCCGTCGGCCAGGGCTTGTTCGGCTGCTTCGGCGACGGCGCGTTGGGCGCCGGGCAGCGCGGACAGTGCCGGCGCCCTGGCCGCGGTGACCTCGCCGTTTGCGCTCGTCTCGTCCACTGGCCCGATCCCTCGCTCCTCCTCCCCCAGGCCCCGCTTGTGCCGCCGGAAACCGTGCCGCCGCGTGGTGCCGCGAAATCCGAAACCCGAAGCTACTGATGGGTATCGTGCAGCGTCAATCCTCGCGGTTCTCGCGGTCTTGGGCCAGCGCTACGACGGGGCCGAGGATCACGATCGCCGGGGGGCGCACCCCGGCGGCGGGCAGGTCGACGGCGGCTTGCGCGAGGGTGGTGTGGACGGTGCGCTGTTCGGGGGTGGTGCCGTCCTGGACCGCCGCGACCGGGGTGTCCGGGTCCTTGCCGTGGCTGATCAACCTTTGCGCGATGGCGCCGATGCGTTCGACGGCCATCATCAGCACCAGGGTGCCGCGCAGGCGTGCCAGAGCGGCCCAGTCGACGAGGGATTCGGGGTTGTCGGGGGTCAGGTGCCCGGAGACGACGGTGAATTCGTGCGTCAGCGCCCGGTGCGTGACCGGGATCCCGGCCAGCTCGGGTACCGCGATCGCGCTGGTGACCCCGGGAACGACGATCACCGGGATGCCGGCCTCGGCGCAGGCGAGCAGCTCTTCGTAGCCGCGGCCGAACACGTACGGGTCCCCGCCCTTAAGGCGCACCACGAACCGGCCGGCTTTCGCGCGCTCGACCAGGATCCGGTTGATCTCCTGCTGCGCCATCGCGCGCCCGTAGGGGATCTTCGAGGCGTCGATCAGTTCGACGTCCGCGGCGAGCTGGTCCAGTAGCGCGCGGGGGGCGAGGTGGTCGGCGACGACGGTGTCGGCTTCCGCGAGCAGGCGCCGGCCGCGCACGGTGATCAGGTCCGGGTCGCCCGGCCCCCCGCCGACCAGCGCGACCCCGGCGGGGCGTTCGCGGTAGCGCGGCGCGTTCAGGGTGCCTTCGCGCAGGCCCTCGATGACCGCGTCGCGCACGCGCTGGGAGCGGCGCGGGTCGCCGCCGTGCATGGCCCCGGGACTGAGGACCGCGACCTCGATGCCGGCGTGCCGCCCGACGGCGGGGGTCCAGACGGTGGAGGAGCCGGCGTCGTCGGCGCGCGAGCAGAACACCCGGGAGGCTTCGGCTTCGGCGGCGACGGCGGCGTTGACCGCCGGGTCGTTGGTGGCGGCCACGGCGTACCAGGCGCCGGCGAGGTCGCCGGTTTGGTAGGGCCGCTGGTGCCAGGTGATGCGTCCGTCGGCCGCCAGGGCGTCGAGCGCGGTGGTCGCGTGCGGGGTGACCAGGTCGACGACGGCTGCGGCGTCGAGCAGTCCGGCGACGCGGCGTGCGGCGACCGGCCCGCCGCCGACCACGACCACGCGGCGCCCGCGCAGGCGCAGGCCTGCTATGTACGGGTTCGCGAACGCCCCGGACGCCTCGCCGGGTGTGCCGGGCTGGTCGGGTTCGCCGGTGGTCACGCGCGTTCCCGCTCGGCCGGGTGCGGTGGTACGACGGCCTCGGCTGAGGCGTCGGAGACCCCGGCGTCGTCGAACGTGGCGACTTCGCGCAGCGCGCGCACGGCGGCGCCGACCAGGGGCAGCGCGAGGGCGGCGCCGGAGCCTTCGCCCAGGCGCAGCTCCAGATCGATCAGCGGGGTGATGCCGAGTTGTTCCAGCGCGAGGGCGTGCCCGGGTTCGGCCGACCGGTGCCCGGCGACGCACGCCGCCGTCACCTCGGGGCTCAGGGCCTGTGCGACGAGCGCGGCGGCGCCGGCGATCACCCCGTCGAGCACGACCGGGATGCGCAGGGCGGCGGAGCCGAGGATGAAACCGGCCAAGGCCGCGTGCTCCAGGCCGCCGAACGCGCACAGGACGCTGACCGGGTCGGCCGGGTCGGGCCGGTGCAGTGCGAGGGCGGCGCGTACGACTTCGACCTTGTGCGCGTAGGTCTGCTCGTCGATGCCGGTGCCGTACCCGGTCACCTGCGCCGGGGACGCGCCGGTGAACGCGGCGATCAGCGCGGCGGAGGCGGTGGTGTTGGCGATGCCCATGTCGCCGGTCAGCAGGCACTTGTTCCCGGCGGCGACCAGGTCGCGCGCGGTCTCGATGCCGGCTTCGATCGCGGCGGTGGCTTCCTCGCGGGTCAGGGCGGGGCCTTGGGTCATGTCGGCGGTGCCGTAGCGCACCTTGCGCGGGATCAGCCCGGTCGTCGACGGCAGATCCGCCGCGACGCCCACGTCCACGACGCACACTTCCGCGCCGACCTGTTTGGCGAACGCGTTGACGACCGCGCCGCCGGCCAGGAAGTTGGCCACCATCTGCGCGGTGACCTCCTGCGGCCAGGGGGTCACGCCCTGGGCGTGCACGCCGTGGTCGGCCGCGAACACAGCGAGCGCGGCCGGTTCGGGCATCGGCGGCGGGCAGACCCCGGCGAGCCCGGACAGCTGCTCGCTGAGCGCTTCGAGGGCACCGAGCGAGCCGGGCGGCTTGGTCATCCGGGCCTGGCGGTCGCGGGCGGCGCCGACCGCTTCGGGGTCCAGGCCGCGGATCGCGGCCACCGTCTCGCTCAGCAGCGAGACCGGTTCGGATCCGGGCAGCGCGCGGTGCCCGTAGTGCTCTTCGTGGACGGCCCAGGCCAGGGGGCGGCGCTGCGCCCAACCGGCTCCGGCCAATTCGGGCTCCGGGGGGAAGGATTTGACGTATCCGACGCACAGGTAGGCGACGACTTGCAGGTGATCGGGCAGGTCTAGGACGGCCGCGAGTTCGCGCTCGTCGAAGAACGAGACCCAACCTACGCCCAGACCCTCGGCGCGGGCGGCCAGCCACAGGTTCTCCACCGCCAGGCAGGAGGAGAACGGCGCCATCAGCGGCTGGGTGTAGCGGCCGAGGGTGTGCCGGCCGCCGCGGGTCGGGTCGCAGGTGACGATGATGTTGATCGGGGTCTCGAGGATCGCCTCGATCTTCAGCGCCGCGAACGCGCGGGCACGCGCCTTGGGCAGCGACGCGGCGTAGGAGCGGCGCTGACGCACCGCCAGCTCGTGCACCCGCTGGCGCATCGTCTGGTCGCGGATGACCAGGAAGTCCCACGGCTGCGAGAACCCGACGGACGGCGCGGTGTGCGCGGCCTGCAGGATGCGGGTGAGCACGTCGGTGGGTACCGGGTCGGACAGGAAGTCGTTGCGCACGTCGCGCCGCTCGTGGATGACCCGGTAGACGGCCGCGAGGGCTTCGTCCTCGTAGGCGGCCACGCGCGGCGCGCCCGGCGCGGACGAGCGCTGGGACTGCTGAGGCTGGGACGGGGAGGGCGGCACGGACTCGAGGTGCAGGCGGGGCTGACGCGCCGTCGGCAGGTGATCGGGGTCGATGTCCGGGTCAGCGTCCTGAGGTTCGGGCTGGGGCTGGGCTTGGGGCTGTTGCGGGGCGGACGCGTCGGATGCCGGGGCGGCGGTGGGCGCGTACGTGCGCGGGTCGGTATCGCCGTCCGGCTCGGGCACGCGGCGGCGGGTGCCGCGCGGCGTGGGCACGTTTGGCGCAGTCGGTTCGGTGCCGGCGGGTTCAGCGGCGGTGGGTTCGGCTGCGGTGGGTTCGGCTGCGACTGGAGCGGCGACGGGATCCGGTGCGCTCGCGGCTGGCGCTGCCGCGGGGAGGCTGCGCTGCTGCGGGCGGCGCGGTGGGCGCGGACGCGGCCTGGGGTGCCGCGGTCGCTTCGGCGCGCGTCGGGACACTGGTCTGCGGGGTCTGAGTCGCGACAGGGGCGGGCTCGGGTGCCGCAGCCTGCTGCGCTTGCGGCTGTGCCGACGCCTGGGGCTGAGGCTGCTGCGGAGGCGTAACAGGGGCTTGATCCTGCTGGACGGGCTGTTGTTGCTGCGGCTGTTGCTCGGTGCGGGCGGGGGCTGGTGCGAGCCGGAGCCGTGCAGCACATCGTCGTCTCATCGTCGACTACTTCAGCAGTCGACGGCCCGGCGGCGGCCTGCCACGGCACGATCAGTTCGTCGCCTTCATGGGTGACCTGCTCGGGCGCGGGCGCGGGAACCGCAGCGAGCGGGGGCTGAGATTCGGGTGCGACGGCGCGGGGCGTGGCGACGTTCGGTGCCACCGAGCGCATCCGCTCGCTGGTGAGGTCGTCAGCGGCCTGCTGCTGTGGCGCGGCGGCGGCCGGTTGTTCGGCGGGCGGCGGCGGGGAGACGCGGCGCGGGGGCGTGAGGGTCTCGCGCACTGCGGCCGCCGCGGTGCTGTATCTGGAGTCGCCGAGCAACGGAGTGGTTCCACGTCGTCGACATGAAAAAGGCGGCAGCTTTGGCCAAGCAGCATGGGTTGATCAGCATGATCGACAGTACGTTTGGCACGCCGATCAACCAGCATCCAGCGGAGTATGGAATCGATCTGGTGATGCGCTTGGGGACAAAATATCTGAGCGGCCATGCGGGATCTGACTTGCGGCGTAGTCAGCCGCCGAGCGCAACCTGATCGATCGCATCGACGACAGCCGCAAGACGCTG
>CAVQPP010000311.1:0-4358 GCA_963714445.1 uncultured Actinomycetota bacterium | reverse complement strand
CTCGATTCGGTTCGGTAGGCCGCCGCAGGAACTGCGGGAGGTACGCAAACTCCCCAAGCCCGGGCACGGCATCTACACGCGCCACGCATTCATTCCGGCGCGCGTACGGCTCGCGGGCGCGTGGAAACTCGGTTATCTAGAGGTGGCGCGAGGTTCTAGGGATGTGAGTTCCTCAACGGCCGCTTCCCTCACGGGGCGATATCTTCTATCTGCTAGGTAAGGCTGTTACATTCGCGGCCATGCATGGTGGGTTCATAGCCGAGAAGGCCGTGTCGTCCGACGGGTCGGTCCATGGGTGGTGCTCGACGCGGTGGACTACTCGCTGCACGTCGAGGCCAGCGCCTATCTCGAAGGACTGCGGGCGCGGGACTGCTCGGTGAACACCGAGCGCGTCTATGCAGGGCGTGTCGCGGTGTACCTGTCGTACTGCCGGTCTCAGGGGCTGGACTGGGCGAATCCTGGATTTGGGAACTTGGCCCGGTTCCTGCGGTGGCTGGTGGGCGAGCCGTTGCCGGCGCGGGGCGGCCGGCCGGTAGGGGCGCCGCGGTTTCGCTCGAAGATGACGGCGAACCAGATCATGACGAGTGTGTGCGAGTTCCTGCGTTTCGGTGTGAGGTATGGCTGGGTCTCGCCCGCGATCGTCGGCCAGCTGACCGAGCCGAAGTTCCTCTCGTTCGTGCCGCCGGGCTTCGACCCGGGTGAGGACGGGCAGTTCCGCTCGGTGCGGGCGAAGGAGATCCGGTTCACCGTGGGTCGCGAGCCTCACAAGTTGTTCACGCACGAGCAGTTCGCGCTGCTGGTCGCTGCCGCGACGAACGCCCGGGACCGGTTCTTCGTGGCGGTGGCCGGGGCCACCGCGATGCGGATCGGGGAGACTCTCGGGCTGCGCCGCGAGGACCTGCATTTGCTGGGTAGTTCCCGATCGCTGGGCTGCGCCGTGCCGGGAGCGCATCTGCACGTGCGAAGGCGGATGAACCAGAACGGCGCGTTGGCCAAGTCGCGCACCCCTCGCTCGATCCCGGTGACCGAGCCGGTGGTCGATCTGTATGCGGACTACGTGTTCGAGCGTGACCGGGTGCCGCAGGCCGCTGCGAACGACGCGGTGTTCGTCAACCTGTTCCGCGAGCCGCTGGGTCGCGCCATGAGCTACCCGAACGCGAACCAGCTGTTCGAGCGGCTGCTGCGCCGCGCGGGGTTGCAGGGCCATCTGCACATGCTGCGGCATATGACCGCGACGGCGTGGATGCGCAGCGGTGTGGATCGCGACGTGGTCCAAGCGTTGCTCGGCCACGTTTCCCCGGTGTCGATGGACCCGTATTTGCACGCGAGTGACCAGGACAAGCGTGCCGCCGTGGAGCGGGTGGCGCTGCTGAGCGGGCGGCAGGGGTGAGCGCCGTGCAGGTCGCGCGGCTTGCTGACTGGAACGCGAACGAGCGGCTGTGGCAGCAGTGGGCCGCGTGGCTGGCGCCGCGCACCGCGGCGGGCTGGCGGCCGGGCGAGTGGGACGAACGCAACCTGCTGTTCACCGGCGACTACGACAACCCGGGCACCTCGACGTTCAAGTGCCGGACGGTCGCCTGCCGTAATGCGGCGGTCTCCCGGTCGTTCTGCAAGACCTGCGCACGGCGACGGCGGGCCAGCGGGCAGAGCGCCGAGCTGTTCGCGGCCACCCACGACCCGGCCGCCCACGGGCCGGCGGAGCGCTATGGGCGCTGCGAGGTGCAGCGCGAGGGCAGATGCTGCGAGCGCACGCGGGCTTCCCTCGGGCTGTGTGCGACCCATGCGGCCCAGTGGCTGCGGCAGCGGGACCGTTTCCCCGAAGGGGTGCAGGTGTGGGGCCGCACGGTCGCCACTCCGTACGGCGCGACGGGCGCGTGCGTCATCAGGGCGTGCCGCGCGCAGATCCGCTCGCGCGATGGATTGTGCGACATGCACGCCCGGCACTGGGCGGCGTACCACGGCCCGCGCGATCCGAGATCGTTCGTGCGCTGGACCAGCCGCCAGCCGCCCCATCTGGCGGTCAACCAGTTCAGCCTGGCCCCGCTGGAACCGCTGGTGCGTACCGAGTTGCTGTTCGCCTTGCAGCAGCGCGAGGAGCGCGGCGGGCGGATCGACCCCGCGGCGACACGCCGCCTGGCGCGGCTGCTCGGGGACGTTCCCGGGCTGCTGAGCACCGAGCACCCGCTGACCGCCTATGCCGCGCTGCCTGGCTGTTCGAGCGACCGGGCCAACGCGCGGGAGTTGATGGCCGTGCTGCGCACCGAGTTCGACCGCTTCCGCGGCATCGAGCCGACCGACAAACTCGTCTGGGACCTGCGCGCGGTCAAGCTGCCCTCGCGCGACCGGCGGGAAGGCCCACGGATCAACGCGGGCCAGGCCGACTTCACCACCGTCAGCCAGCTGTGGCTGCGCGAGATGCTGCTGGACTGGGCCCGCGCCACGAAACCGTACAGCCGCGAGCTGCTCAACTCCCTGATGGCGTGCACCGAGGCCTCCAACGTCCTGCGCCAACGCGCCGCGGCACGGGGCGAGGATCCCGCGGTGCTGACGTTCGCCGACATGGACGCGGTCGTCGATCACTTCCGCGCCCTACACGCACCCGATGGCGCGTTGTACACGCCCAAGGTCCGGCGCAACCGCCTCACCCTGCTCTTCAGCATCCTGGACTACGGCCGCAAGGCCGGCCTGACCAGTGATCTGTCGGGCGCCTTCGCCCGCAGCGCCGCGCACACGATCAGCAACGAGCACACCCACGATCGCGATGAGACCGGCAAGGCCATCCCCGAGCCGGTCATCCGCCAACTCGACGACGCCATCGGCCTGCTGGCCACCGCGACGGGAAACAAGCTGTACGCCGCCATGCCACGGCCCGAGCGCACCGCGATGTTCCAGACGCTCTACATGCTGCTGCGCGACACCGGGCGCAGACCGATCGAGGTCGCCAGCCTGCACCTGAACTGCCTGGAGCGCGACGGCGAGAACCACGTCCTGATCTGGGACAACCACAAGAAGAAACGCTACGGCCGGCGCCTACCCATCAGCCGGGACACCGCGATGGCGATCGAGGCCTGGCGCCAGCAGCGCCTGACCTTGGCGAGTGTGGAGCGCTCCCGAGACTATCTGTTCCCGGCCCCGGGCGAGTCGGGCGCTTGGCCGCACCTGCGCACCGCGGACCTGTCCGTCCTTATCCGGCGCTGGGCCGACGCGATCCCCGTCATCCACTCCACCGACCCGGGACCGGACGGCGCCCCGCTGCCGTTCGACCGCTCCCTGATCTACCCATACGCCTTCCGGCACACCTACGCCCAACGCCACGCCGACGCCGCAACACCCGTCGAAGTGCTGCGAGACCTGATGGACCATCGCAGCCTTGAGGTCACCCAGGGCTACTACCGGGTCTCGCACCAGCGCAAACGCGCCGCGGTCGATCGCATCCGGTTCCATATCGTGGACCGCCACGGCGCGCACGTAGCGCCGCCTTCGCCGGCCGGGTACGAACGCCAGCAGGTCGCAGTGCCCTTCGGCGGCTGCAAGGAACCGGCGAACGTGAAAGCCGGCGGCCACTCCTGCCCGATCCGCTTCCAATGCGCAGGCTGCGGCTGGTACCGACCCGACCCCTCCTACCTGCCTGCGGTCGAAGAGCACACCCGCGCGCTCAAGGCGCAGCGGGAACTGGCTGCGGCCGGTGACACCGATTCCTGGGTGATCGCCAACATGAGCAGCGAGATCGACGCTTTCGGGAACGTCGCCACGCGGATGCGCGAACACCTGGCTGCGCTGCCGCCCGACGAACGCGAACAGATCGAGCAGGCCAGCGCCGTGCTGCGCCGCACCCGAGCCGGCGCGTCACGCACGCTTCTGCCACTGACCGTCGTCCGCCATGACCAACCGGGAGAAGCGCGATGAGCGGGCAGCGCACCCCGGGCGAGATCCTGAAGGAAGCCCGCCGCCTCGACAGCCTCACCAAACGCTCCCGAGTTCTGGCGGCGGTCGAGGACATGCTCGCCCATGGCACACCGATCACCTTCGCCGCCGTCGCCCGCGCCGCACGAGTCTCGACCTGGCTGGTCTACGCCGACGGGGTACGCGAGCACATCGACCGGGCCAGGGCCGGGCAGGCCAGCGGTCAGCGCCGCAGGCACGCCGCGGGCGCCACCGCCAGCGAGGCCAGTCTGCGCACCGACCTGGAACTAGCCCGCGTCGAGATCAGAACCCTCCGGCAGGAACGCGAACGGCTCAGGACCGCGCTCCAACGCCGCCTCGGCACCGAACTCGACGCGCTCCACACCCGTGACCAGATCGCGAACAACACCACCCTGGCCGATGAGAACCGTCGTCTGACCGCGCAGAACGAACAG
>CAVQPP010000310.1:0-12051 GCA_963714445.1 uncultured Actinomycetota bacterium | reverse complement strand
TGCTGGAGTACCGGCTGACGTTGAGGCGATGAGCTCGGCGGTGGAGAAGGCCGTCTCCTCGATGGGAGAGTCCGGCTCGCTGATCGACCAGATCCGCGATGCGACGAGCGGCGTGTGGCAGGGCGACGCGGGGGACGCGTTCCGCCAGCACTTCAACGACAAGCTGGCCACCGACCTGCAGCACGCGCACACGTCGCTGAGTTCGGCCGTCGGCGTGCTGAAGAACTGGCACGGCGATCTACTCGGCTTCAAGGACACCGCCACCAAGCTCGACCAGATGGCCGCCGACGCGAAGCAGGCCGTGCAGCACACTGAGTCGCAGCTTGAGCAGGCGAAGAACAATCCAGATCTTCAGCTTGTCGGAAAGTTCTTCAATACGCAGGCGGACTTGCAGGCTGCGCAGTCCCGAATAGATGCCGCCGAGTCCGGCGTGCGTGACGCGGCCAACGCCGCGCAGCACGCGGGAGACGAACTCGCGTCCATCATGAAGCGCGCCGAGGAACTGGCCTCGCAGCACGAGTCGGCCGCGCGCAAGTACGCGCAGCAGCTCGAGCAGGCGACCAAGGGGCTCGCCCCGCACAAGCCCGGCTTCTTCAGCAGCATGTGGAACGACTTCACCGGCGGCCTCAAAGCCGTGGGCAACTGGGTCCAGAACCACATCGGCGCCATCCACTCGGTGCTCTCGACCATCTCCGCGGTCGCCGGCTTGATCGCCTTGTGCACCCCTCCCCCGATCGACGCGATCGCGGGCGCGGTAGCGATCGGCGCCGGAGTAGGCGCGCTGGCATGCGACCTGGCCAACCCGAAGGTGCGCGACGCCGTCGGCGGCCTGCTAACCGGCCACTTCACCATGGCCAACCTGAAGAACGCCTCGTCGATGGGCCTCGACGCACTCGGCCTGATCCCCGGCGGCAAGCTGGTCGGCTCCGCGTTCAAGGAGGGCGACGTCGCGCTCGGCGTCGCGGCGAAGCTCGGCGAGGGCGGCAACGTCATCAAGGCCGGTGTGGACGCGGTGGACACGATTCCGACTCTGGCCTCGAAGATCCCCGGCCTCTCCAAGATCGGCGGCGACGCCGCGACCGCGTTCGCCGACGCGGCGGACGGCGCGAACAACGTTCTGAAAACCAGCTCGAACCTGGCACACAGCCTGAGCCTGCCGGTGAAGCTCGGCGTAGGAGCGGCGAACAAGATCTTCAACTTCGCCGACGTAGCCACCGTCGACGGCGCGAAGGCGTTCGCGCACGTGGCCGGCAACGTCCAACTCGGCTGGCAGGCGAAGTCCGTTGTCACCAGCCTGTACGGCGACATCAAGCAGGTCCTCTGATGAGCTCCTTCGCCGACATCCTGCACCCGACGTCAGGCGCCGCGTCCGACGAAGACGGCCCGCTCAACTTCTGGATCGAGCTGCCCGGCGGCTACTTCCCGCTCCCGATGGACAACATCGAGACGACGCTAGCCACCGCCGAAGCGAACCTGACCGAGCTGGCCCCCGAGGAAAGCCGCCCGCTGCTGTCTGCGGTAATCGGCACGTTCACGGTCCTGCTAGAGCAACTTCAGGAACGCAACACCGCGTACTGCGGCCTAGGCTGGCACACCGCCGAAGACGGCGCCGTCGTCCCATCCAGCCTCGTCATCTCGCTGCAGACCTTCCCCGAGCGGCGCAACCCCCGCCTGGTCCTCAAAGACCTGGTCGAGATCCGCGCCGAGGCCGGCGACCACGGCCAAATCGATCTCGTCGACCTGGACCCAGGCCCAGCCCTGTTCTTCGAAAGCGTGCTGAGCCTGCCGCGTCCCCGAATCCCGACCGGGTCCAGCACCGACGCAACCCCGGCAGACGCCGCCGCGCCCCAAAACGCCGACGTCTACCAACTCCAAGCGCTCATCCCAAGCGCCGACGGCACGAAACTCGCCGCCATCGACTTCTCCACCCCCGACATCCCGCACGGTCCGCGGTTCCGGGCCATGATGGTGCTCATGGCCAACTCCGTGTCCTTCACCGCCCCGCCGGGGTCCGAGGACGCCGAGAGCTCCCGAGGCATCGCCGGTTCCCTAGGCGGCGCAACAGGCACCCAAGGCACCGGCACCACCGGAAACTCCGGGAGCACGGCCGCGTCAATCAGCCAGATCCTGGGAGGACTCGCCCCGTGACCGCCGCCGGCCCGTCCCCGTCGCTCCCGTCCTGGTCGCCGCTCAACGACTCGCAGCTGTCCGCGCAGCTCCAGGCGGGCCTGCAGGCCTCGAGCGAGAACACGCGGCGCCATGCTCAGCGCGACCTGTACTTCCTGGAGCGCTACGCGTGGCAGGAGTACCCGGTCAAGTGCGGCCGCTGGCTGCAGATCAACGACCCCGGCGCGCTGACCACGGGCACGAACATGTCCGGCCCGTGGACGAAGAAGACGTGGACTGCCGACGTCACCTGGCTGCTGCTGTTCGACCCGAACTCCCGTCAGCCGATCGCGGCGCATAAGGTCGACTGGCCGATGCGGCAAGAAGGCAATCGGATGATCAGTCCGGTCACCAGCCAGACCACGAGCATCTGGTTCGCCGGCGACCCGCGCGTCTGCGGCATGTTCACACCGGTCGGCGCCGGACACATGGCGACGTTCGGCCACCGCGCGGGCAAGACCGGCCTGCGGCGCTGGGAGGGCCCGCAGCACTTCGAGCAGCAAGCCGCCACGATCGCCGCCGAGCCGTACAACGACGCGGCCGGTGGCGACGTAGGTCCCTGGCTCGCCGACCAGCCGCAGTCCCCGCCAAACCCCAAGCGCTTCGGCGTCCGGTAGGGAGATTACGGCGACTAGTGCCTCGGCCGCCTACCTTTGCCCCATAGCGAGGCGTTTCAGGGCGGCATATGGCAAGGCGCGGGAACGTCCTCGCACTTGGTTGTGCGTGGGCGTTTCCGCAACGCAGCCAGAGGCCGTCATGGGACGGCGAGCGGGGCAAAGGTAGGCGGCCGAGGCACTAGCTCAACACCCTCACGTTCGCCGATTCTCCAGGCGCAGCGCGAGGGCCGGACAGTCGTTCACCGCTCTTCGAGCCTCGCGCATCAACTCTGCCGGGACGTCTCGATCCGCGATGATCGGGTATCCCCACTCATCCAGGGTGACGTGTTCGGCGAGCAGCTCCGCGCATAGGCCGTGGGCGCTGCATGCCGTCGGATCGATACGGAGTCGAACGCTGGTCATCGTCAGCTCCAGTCGTCGTCGGTCTGGGACCATTGCGTCGGCTCCGGAAGAGGCAGGAACGGCGGCCGGTAACGGTCATCCGTCCAGGCGACGCAGGAGCCGCGCTCGTGCCGCCTCAGCTCGTCTTCGAACACTGTCAGCGCGCTGCGAACCAGGCGCATGCTCCCGTCCGGGTGATGGCACGCGCCGCGCCGTTCGACGAGCCCGGTCCACCTCTGTACGGCGAACCACTCGGTTGGATGCGTGCCCGGACCGGCCAGCACGTCCAGCGCGTGCGCGATGCGTGGCAGGCCATTGAGACACGGCCCGCATTGGCCTGCCGACTCAGCGGCCAGGTAGGCCATGACTCGCGCCGTCTCGCGCAATCCGCAGCGATCGAGCGGCAGCGCCGCGAGCACGCCTGCTCCCGTCGACGCGCCCTCGGCTCGCAGCACGGCGTTGCTCAGCGGAAGCTGCGCCGCGCGCTCCGTGGGCAGCCAGCAGCCGTGATAGCCGCCGACCAGGACCGCACGCGCCGGGGCACGGTCCAGGTCCAGCAGGTCGTTCAGCATCGCTCCCGACGCGGTCTCGACTACGCGGGCCGGGCCTTCGGCGCCGTGGACCGTGGTCAGGACGGTTCCGGGCTCGTCGGCCGTACCGGCGTTGCGGAACCAGCCTGCGCCGTATCGGCCGATCAGCGCGAGATGCGCGAGCGTCTCAACGTTCTGTACGAGCGTCGGCGCGCCGTCGATCCCGCATTCGGTCACGCGGATCGGCGAGTAGCGCGGCACCGCAGGACCGCCCTCGATCCGGTGCACCACGGCCGATTCTTGCCCGGCGATGAAGCGCGGCGGGGCTGCGATCGTAGTGATCGGGACGCGGTCCACGTCGGCGTGGCGGCGCGCGTTGATGGCCTCTTCCAGGTGTCGCAGCAAGCGCTGGTCGCGGTGTACGTACACGTACGCCTCGTGCGCGTCGACTGCCTCGGCGGCTAGCTGCAGACCGTCGAGAACCAGGTGCGGGTCGGCGTGAAGGAGTGTTCTGTCCTTGTGGGACGCCGGTTCGCCTTCAGCACCGTTGGCGACGACTACTGCGCGGCCCGGCGCCCGCAGGACGGCTTCTAGCTTGCGATATGTCGGGAACGCGGCGCCGCCACGGCCTGTGAGGCCGGCCGCACGGACCTCGTCGATCAGTCCTCGCGTGGGTCCTCGATACGGCACGGGACCGTAAAGGGCGATGTGTTGCTGCAAGCTGAGCGGGCGTGTGCCGTATGGAAGCAGACGGTTGAGAACGGTTCCGCGAAGCGGCGTGTGCGTGGCCTGATCTGCGATGGTCAATTTTGCCTACTCTCGATCGTCTGCCCTCGACGAATCTGGGCAAAGAGTGCTGAGACGCGTGCTGCGCGTGGGATGGCACCAGGTTCGGGTGCGAAGCGCCAGGCCAGCGCACCGATGACGGCGAGGACGCAAGCGATCCCGAGTCCGAGCAACCAGCCACTTCGCATGTCGGCGCTGCTGCCGAAGCTGTGCGCGATGGCGACCGGCCAGCTCACGTAGGCGAGCCAGTGCACGGCACGCCACGTCCGACGGCCGAGTCGGGCGCGAAGCAGGCTCGTGACGATCACCGCGAGCATCAGGTCGAACGAGACCGTGCCTAGGCCGAGCCACAGCGGTTCGTAGGAGGCTGCGAACGGTATGACGGCGTCGGTGATGCGGATGTTGACGTACGAGTCCGCGATGGCGGACAAGACGTGGATCGCCAGGAAGACGACGGACAGCAGGGAGATGCTGCGGTGTAGTCCGACCGTGGCGAATCGGGGCAGGCCGGGGAGCCTGCCGCGCCGTTGGACCGCGATGCCGAGGACGAGCACGCCGGTCAGCATGATCAGCGCGATGATGCCGGTGGCGCGGCTGGCGTACCACAACGCGGTGCCGCTCACGCGCCCCACGCAGCCTCAAGGACTCCAGAAGCGCCGACGACTTCGGGGATGTCGGGGATATCGCGCGCCGTCAGCGCGTCGCGGATGTCAGCGACTTCGGACGCGTCTGGGATGGGCCAGTTGCCGGTCGTGGTGACCCGGCCGTCTAGATCTACTAGCCGCGCGGTCACGAAGTCGCGTTCGAACTCTGCGGCGGCTGCACGTCCCCTGATGATCGCCCTCGTCGCGGCGACGTTCGCGGTCACGCAGTCGGGTGCGGCCACTGATACGGTCCGCCAAACCGTCGGTGCGGGCAGGCTGTTGCGCGGATCGACGATGTGGTGCAGAACCGTGCCGCCGCGCTCCCAGCGCCGCGCGGTCGTGCTCGACGTCGCCAGCGCTCCGCCGGGCAGCGCGATGGTCTGCGCTGGGCCGGTCGGCGGCTCGTCGGGATGTCCTGTCACGTCCTGGACGCGAACCCGCCAGCCGTCTGCTGGCACCGGCCCGGCAGTGGCGATGTCACCACCCAGGGAGACGAGCACGCCGCAGCGAAGCCGGTCCGCGGTCCGGGATGCCGCCCGATCGGCCGCCCACGCCTTCGCGGTCGCGCCGAGGTCGAGGCGCGTCCCCGGCGGCATACGCAAGCGACGGTTCGCGCGGTCGAACTCGATCCGCCACCATCCGGGCACCGGCCGCACGCTGACGGTGACGGCCGGGCCGTTCGGGGCGACTAGCGAGAAGTCTCGGTCGTATCCCAGGGCGCACAACGCGTCGCCGACTGTCGGATCGATGTCGCCGCCGGTGTCGCGGGCTGCGTCCAGGGCTACGCCGACCGCTTCGGTGAGCAGCGGTGAGAGCGTCGTCCAGCGGCCGTCCGCCGCGTCGAGCGCGACGAGTTCGGAGTCGGGGCGGAACCGGCTGCACGCGCGGTCCAGTCCGTCGAGGTCTGATTCGAGCAGCGCCCGCGCGGCGTCGAGTCGGGCCGGGTTCGTGACCAGGAGTCTGATTCGCAAGCCTAGCGCGTCCCAGTCGCTTGCGGCTGACATCCCGGCCGGCATCACGAACCCCCTGACGTGGCTTGGGGACTCTGTGTCGTGGACTGCGGGGCTTGGCCGGTCGACGTCGTGCCCTGAGTCGTGCTCTCGCTCGTGCTCTGGTTCTCCGTCGTGGAGTTCGTGGTTGACGATGACGACGAGGCGTTGTGCGTCGATCCGGGAAGGTTCAACGCGAGGGCGAGTGCCCCCGCGACGCCGGAGACGCCCACTGCGGACGTGACGACGTTCATCCGCGTCCGGTCCCGTTTGCGCGCGCTGTTGGGCTGTTGGGACATTACTGGCACTCCGTCCGCCGGTCTCTCGATTTCGCTGACTACCGCAACTATCAGCGGCGCCGATGAGCGAGACCTGGGACGGAATGCAAGGGAATCATGAGAAGTACCGCGAGATTCCCTGAGAGCAAGCGGCGGACCGCTGGCTACTACCGTCTACTCCGGCGGCATCCGCCGCAGGCGCTTGATGTCCGACCGGCGCGTCTTGTCGGCCAGACGCCGGGCGACCGCGCCCTTTGACGGCTTGGTCGCACGCCTGGCCCTCGGCGGCGGAGCGATCGCCTCAGCGAGGATCGCGGCGAGTCGGTCGCGGGCCGCCTGGCGGTTGCGCAGCTGCGAGCGGAACTCGGCGGCGGCGATGGTGAGACGGCCGTTCGTCAGCCGTGCGTTGAGTCGGCCTAGGGCGCGCGACTTGAGTTCGGGCGACAGGGCTTGCGAGGCGGCGAGGTCGAAAGTCAGCTCGACTCGGCTGTCGGTCGTGTTCACGCCTTGGCCGCCTGGCCCCGAGGAGCGGGAGAAGCGCCAGGTCAGCTCGTGCGCCGGGATCAGCAGCGACGGGGTGATCCGCAGCGGGCCGGAGGCGAGGTCCTCGTCTGACGGCATGGCGGCTGACGGCATGAGTAGTGCGTCCTTCGGGTGATCGTTTGATCTCCGGTCGGCGCAGTCTACGGCGAACAGGCGTCCGCGGCGAAGAGGAATCTGTGGCGTGCGAACGGCCAGCGGGCGAAAGCCAGTCGCGTCGGCGGGCATTGGCTCCGGCCGACGCGACGAGGCACCGCGAAAAGGGACTGCTTCGTAGGGCTCAGCGAGGCTGAGGCCAGAATTTCGGCTACTGGGGCTACTGGTTGGTCACGGACGACAGGCCTGGGACGTTGCCCAGGCCCGGGACGCCGCCCGCGCCTTGGATCGAGGACATGCTCGGCGCGGATGGAAGCGCGGGGAGCGACGGAGAGGCCGGCAGCGACGGCACGGCCGGAGCCGAGACGGACGCGGGAGCCGACGGGACGGCGGGCGCGCTCGGCACGGAGGGCGCGCTCGGCACGGCAGGGGCGCTCGGCGCGGCCGGGATGGGGACCGACGTGCAGTCGAGGCTCTTGAACGCGTCCTGCAGCTTGTTGGCCTGCGCCACCAGGGTGGTCACGCTGGCCAGGTCCGGCGGGGTCGCCGCCAGGCCCTTGGACGCCTGGGCCAGCGTGGTGGCCAGGTCGGTGGCCAGCGCAGCGCAGGTGGCCGGGGAGACATCCAGCGGGGTGCGTGCGTCAGCCGCAGCCCCGGCCGCCGCTCCGGTGAGCACCACGGTCCCGGCGACGGCGAAGCCCGCGATCCAGCGGGCGTGTCGCTTGTGCACAGTCGTCCTCTCTGAGGCTGACCCCCCTGGGGTTTCGCAGTGGAGCTACCCCAGGTGAGTCAGGCCTGCGACGACCGCGACCGAATATTCATCCAGTTGCCAGAAAAGTCGTACAACTGGGCTGTTTGGCGGAATGGGACGTAATCCTGCCCGCAGATCCCGTCCCTCGGCCGGACCGCCTCAGCTTCGGCTAGAGCAGTTCGCTCTCCAGCGCGGCCAGCTCCTCCGGCGTGCCGTAGCTGATCGGGCCGTTGAACGTACGGCGCGCGGTGACGAACCACCAGATCGCCGAGATCAGCAACACGACGCCGAGCGCGATCGGCGCGTAGTTGAGCGAGTGCCACGTGATCGGGCTCAACTCGGGCAGCAGGAACAGGATGCTGCTGAGCCCGACCCACACGATCGCGGTGATCGCGACCGGACGGCTCCATTTGCCAAGGCTCCACGGGCCGGGCTCGAACTCGTCGCCGCGCCGCACCCGCAGGAAGATCGGAATCGCGTACGACCCGAACAGGCCGATCACGTTGACCGAGACCACCGCCTGGAACGCGACCGTGGACCACAGCGACGGCAGCACCAGGATGAACGCGCCCACCGCGGCGAACCACACGCTCTTGACCGGCGTGCCGGTGCGCGGATTGACCGAGTGCCACAGGCGCGAGCCCGGAATCGCGCCGTCCCGGGAGAAGGCGAAGATCTGCCGCGAGTTGCTGGTCATGTTCGCCAGCCCGCAGAACAGCAGCGCGCCGATCACGATCAGCAGCAGCAGCTTGGCTACCGAGGTGCCTACCGCGTCCAGCACGATCTGCGCGGAGGGGAAGCCGGCACCGACCTCGCCCGCGTAGTCCTGCGTCGACCAGATCAGCGCCAGCACGAGGAAGAACCCGCCGACGGCCGAGTAAGCGATCGAACGTACCATGCCGCGCGGCGCGCTGATGGCCGCGCCGCTGGTCTCCTCGGTCATGTGCGCGCTCGCGTCAAAACCGGTGAACACCCACGCGGTGGACAGCAGGCCGAGCATCGCGGCGTAGAAGCCGTTGGAGAAGCCGGTCTGGTTCTCGAACTGGGTGAACACGAACGAGGCCGACTGGTGGTGCGACGGCTTGAACACCAGGAAGCCGACGATGATCAGCGCGCCGAACAGCAGCCACCACACCGAGATCCGGTTCAGCAGGCCGACCAGCTTGACCGTGTACGTATTCGCCAGCGCGTGCACCAGCAGGATGGCCGCGAAGATGCCCAGCGTCGTGTACTTCGTGCCGCTGTAGCTGCTCCACTCCAACGAGACCAGCACGTTGATGAAGCTGGCGGCGGCGAAGTCGGTGGCCGCGGTGCCGGCGATCTGCCCGGCGAAGTTCAGCCAGCCGGTGAACCAGGACCACGCGGCGTTGTTCCGCTTGGCCAGCTTCGCGGCCCAGTAGTACAGCGCGCCGGACGTCGGATACGCCGAGCAGACCTCTGCCATCGCCATGCCGACGAACAGCACGAGGACGGAGACCACGATCCATCCCCACACCAGCGTGCGCGGGCCGCCGGCGCCGAAACCCACACCGAAGCCGGTGAACACCCCGGCGATGATGTTGATGATGGTGAAGGAGACCGCGAAGTTGTCGAACCAGGTCAGCCGGCGCGACAGCTTGCGCGGATAGCCGAGTTCGTGCAGCCGCTGGTCGTCGTCGAGCAGGACGGCGCCGACGGATCGCTGATTCTGCGTCGCCCGTATCGTCGAGGACATCTCAGCGCTCACTTTCTCGTTACGGATGTTGTTTGTGGGTGTGGATAGGCGTAGGCATGCGTGCGGGTGTCAGCGTGCTGCAGCTGTCTTGACTGACCCTAGGTCTACGGAGCACGCACGCGGCAACGTTGGCGTGCACGTGTCAGTTCCTTGACCGGATCGCCGAACAAAGACCACGGATGCGTTGCGGCGTAAGGGCCCATCGCACGGAAGACCGTCCCCGCCTCCCAATACCGGCCACCCATGTAGAGCGCGTGAGCGAGCACTGAGAAGTCCGCGACCGGCACCATCTCATCGTGCTGAGCCTTGCGGAACCAGCCCTCGAAAACGTGCATCGAGGTGAACAGCGCGTGCTGCTCGGTCCACTGCTCGCCGATGTTCGGCCCGCGCACGGGGTCCTCGCGCAGGTCCCGGTATTGCTCGACGTACGCGTTGAGCGGCAGCAGCTGCAGCGAGCAGTCCGACGGGCTACCCAGCGAGATCCAGCGGGCCACTTCCCACATCGTGTCGTGGCTGCCGCCGTGCCGGACGCAGAAGCAAGCCAGCATCCGATGATGCGCCTCGCGGTTGAGCGGATGGCGCGCGCGGGCCTCGCCGAGCAGGTCCCACGGACCCTGCGCCGTCACGCCTTCAGGCCCGGCCATCCGCGCGTGACCCAGCCGGGCCAAGGCGAGCAGCCCGGCCCACGGCGTCGGGTCCTTCGGATCGGCGTCAGCGCAGACCAGGCACGCGCGCTGCGCCAGCGCCGCAAGGTCCTCCGCGCGCTCGTCACCGGCGTCGGCGGCACGCAGCGCGCGCGCCACAGCCGTACGCGCGTAGAGCAGCAGCGCGTCAGGATTCGACGGCTCCTCGGAGATCCAGCGTTCGGCGACGTCCAGCCCGGCGGCCACCGAAGCCAGCACGAGCGAGCGGTGCGCGCGCGACTCGAAGTCGGTGCGGGTCGCCGCGATCAGGCCCCGCGCCTCGTGGAAGCGCCCGGCCCGAAAGTCCTGCGCGGCCTGCGCCAGGTCGCGGTCGGCCCCAGCGGGGTTCCACATGAAAACGGGTCTGTTCACCGGGCCTCCTCCAGGCGCCCCGCGCCCGTGCGGCAGGCCGCGGGGTCGTCCCAGTGCTGCACCGCGCCTCCCGGCTCACCCGTCTGCGCGATCCTCTGAATGGATCGGATGAAACGCAGGACACGATATCAATAACAACCGCAGAGAAAAGCAGGAGGCGAATACGACGAGTAACGGTATGGCAATCTTCCGCTCACACGGCAGGTCGGACCGAGCCTCACACTGGCCCGAATCGCCGCGCGCGCAATGTGCAACCGCCGTCGCACGTGAAGCGATCACCGGTGCAGTCCACCGATTTGTGACCTGTCACAGTGCCCGAACGGACATAGCGGCAGGGGTTCGCAAATTTCTGCGAGCCTGCGCCGTCGGCCACATCAGGGAGCTTTGTGCGTCCCCATCCGGCGCAGCCGCGGCCAGGCGCGCATAGCCTCCTGCATGTCCTCGTCGTCGAGCACCGGCTCGGGCAGTTCCGTCGGCTGGTCGCGACGCGCGCAGATACCGTCCAGCAGCATCGTCAGGTAGCGCCGCCACAGATCCGGGCGCGCCTCCCCGCCGAATTCGACCGTCACCGAGATCATCATCAGCAAGGCGGGCACGTCACCCGCGCGGAAGTCACCGCGCAGCATGCCCTGCCGCTGAGCCCGTTCGACCACCTGCTCCATCAGCGGCTGCATCCGCTCACGCATACGCGCGACGCGATCGCGGCCGTAGGACTCGGACAGCATGATGTCGCGCAACCCCCGGTCGGCGGCCTGCTTCTCGGCCATCTCGGTGAGCAGCGTGACGATGCCGTCCCAGGGGTCCGGAGCCTCGAGCGCCTGCTCGGCGCGGGCCACGACCTGCCCGAAGCTCTCCTCGAACAGCGCCTCTACCAGCGCTTCCTTGTCCAGGAACCGCCGACTAAAGAGAATACTGTACTATAATCAATGTTACCAAATGATCATAATATAGCAAACATACCTATAGTTAAAAAACAATCACCTACTCTATTAGTTAAGAAAGCAGACATAGAACTTTGATTTGCTGCTATTCTAGTAAATCAGAAACTTACTAAAAGATATGAACAAATACCTACACCCTCTCATCCTACAAACATTAATAAGAAATTATTAGCTGTAACAAGTATAACCATCATAAAGGTGAATAAACTTAAATAACTAAAAAATCTTTGATTATGTGGATCATGACTCATATATCCAATAGAGTATATATGGACTAAAGAACTAACTATTAAAACAGGTATCAGCATTGACACTGTTAAACTATCAAAATGAAAACCTCATAAAACGTTAAGAGATTCACTATCTATTCATCTAAATAGATTTATTGATACAGGTATGTTATTTAAACCTACTTCAAAAAAAGCAACTATTGCTAATAAAGTTGTTACAATTACACTTGTACATGTGATTAATTGTGCTCCGCTAACTCCGACTTTTCTACCAAAAAAAAGCCGGATACTATTGATCCTAATAATGGTAAAGTAATTATAGCTAAATACATT
>CAVQPP010000309.1:0-44569 GCA_963714445.1 uncultured Actinomycetota bacterium | reverse complement strand
ATGATCCCGGCAGACACCCCACAACACCCGGACGGGGCCGGGCCAGGATGCCAACCAATAGTTAAACTAAAGGCACCACAAACATATCGACACACTGTTGAGTTCTCAAAAAACAGACACACTGTCTTCGGAGTTTCTTACGCTCCGGAGAGGCGTTTCCCTTTCGGTGATCCCAAGCCTAGCAGACCTTTTCTGCGGCATTTACACGACGCATTTTCGGTCTGATCTGGAGGGACTTGCCGCGCGGGCTGCTGCCCGGCGACTCGGAGAAGAGTAGGCAGGCGCGGCTCAGGGCGTCAAATCGGGGCTTCAACTAACTGATTCGCTACGGTTACCAGCTGGCCACCCGAAGCTTCTCGGCGTCAGTGCCTCACGGCGCACGACCGCCGCTCGACGAGGTGAGTCGGCACGGTTCGCGGCGTGAGCAGCGCCGCTGCCCCATCAGCCAAGGCGACTGACGCCGTGTCACTTCCACCGATCGTGGCAACCTGCGCGAGCGGTGTGTCGACAAGTGCGAGCAGTGCTTCGACCGCCGCAGCGCCAAGTGCGATCGGATCCTGCGCGATTGTCGTCAGTGCAGGGCGAACTAGGCTCGCCGCCTCGATGTCGTCGAAGCCGACGACCGAGATGTCGTCCGGAATGCCGATGCCCGCATCCTCGAACGCGTGCATCGCGCCGACTGCCATCTCATCGCCTGCGACGAAGACGGCTGTCGGACGCTCGCGCAATGCAGCAAGGCGTTGCGCACACGCGTAACCGCTGTCTAGGAAGAAGTCGCCCGTCTCGACGTAGTCCGGTCGCGTCGTCATACCGAGTGAACGCACCGCGTCTTCGTAGCCGGCGAGACGTTGCTTCGCCGGGAGGGAATCCACGGGGCCGGTAATCGTCGCGATCTCGCGGTGTCCGAGGCCGTACAGGTAACGCACGACTTCGAACGCACCCGCGTAGTTGTCCGACGTTACGTACGTCGCGCGCGGGCCTTGGAGCGGTAGGTCGAGTGCGACGCACGGGAATCCGGAGCCGTACAACGTGCGCATCGCCGGATGCCGCTCGTTGACGCCCATCATGACGACGCCGTCGAGCTGGTGTTGCAACGCGACATCGAGATACGCGCGGTCGCCGGAGCGATGATAGTGATCATCGACGTTGAGAAGGAGCACGTGCCGGCCTGACGCACTCAGTGCGCGCTTAACGCCGACGAGCAGCGCCAGCAGGAACGGGTGACGATGGCCGGTCGATTCGTAGCCGGTGTCCCACAGCAGACCGACGGTGTCCGTGCGGCCTCGTACGAGCGCACGAGCCGACTGGCTAGGCCGGTAACCCAGACGAGTCGCGGCTTCCTGGACCTGCCTACGCGTTGTCTCGCTGACCTCGGGGTGCCCGTTGAGCGCGCGCGACACCGTCGCGACAGACACCCCACATTCTCGAGCGAGCTCCCTGATCCCGGCCATTCGGATATCCCCAGTTCTACGGTCCGCATCTGCAGCTGCTGCGGCGAGCCTTTACATTCGACCACGCCGGAACCGTAGTTGGCAGTATGTCTCCGTTTCGGAACTTACTTCAGGTCATGAACCCTTCCGTAAACGTTTACGGGCGCGGTGACGTCGGGAGGAGCGCGAATGCGCGATTACCCCCGTTGCGGTACGCAAGCGTCCTCGACGCCGAGCGCGCCACCACACAACCCGCTATACGCCTGCCCCCGCCGTCGCTGCGCTCCTATGCCGCCGGTCTACTACGCTCCCACACTCGGGCCGCGCTACTGCCCAGGCTGCATGATCAAGCAGCTACTACTGGCAGTCGCGTAGACCTTCCCGGCCGCATCGACGATCCGCCCCTCCGCGAGCGCCATCCGTCGCCCGAGGTGCACGACCGTGGCCTCCGCCGCGATCTCGCCGGTAGCGATCGAGACCGGCCGGAGGAACTTCACCGACAGGTCGAGGCTTGTGTAGAACACGCCGAGCGGGAGCTTCGTGTGCACCGCGCAGCCGCACGCCGAGTCGAGGAGCGTCGCGAATACGCCACCGTGCACTGAGCCGAGCGGGTTGTAGTGGAACTCTTGCGGCGTGAGCCGGAAGACGACGCGCCCTTCCTCGAACGAGAAGCCCGAGATGCCGATCGTTTGCATGATCGGCGGCGGCGGGACGCGACCTTCGACCATCGCCGTGAAGAAGTCCATGCCGCTCACCCCGGCTCCGAATTCCGCGGTCTCACGCGGATCGGACCATTCGAACGTGCGTTGACGCGCGGCCGGCTGCCCGGGCTGCCGCTCCGACGCGGTGTCCGCAGCGCTGTCGAAGTGTGCGGTACTGGTCATGAGGCCCCTCGCTCGCTCGACAATCACCGGCGTCGCCACGCTACGGTACCTGGGTTTCTCTGGGCAACCCAGAGATAGAATCGAGGCGTGACGCCAACCCAAGACGCCCACATCAGCGCGATCGGTGACAGCGCAGGTCATGTAGTGCCCGATGCGCTGCCCTACAGCGCGTACGACAGCGAGTTCTGCTCGATCGCCCGCACGTTGTCACTCATCGGCGATCGTTGGACGCTGCTGGTCTTACGCGACGTCGCGAACGGTGTACGACGCTTCGACGACCTGGTCTCGCATCTAGGCGTCGCCCGCAACGTGCTATCCCGACGGCTCGCTGCGTTAACCGAAGCCGACCTCGTCGTGCGGACTGCATACCGTGTCGACGGTGCACGTGAACGGCACGAGTACCGCCTAAGCAAAGCGGGCCGCGAGCTAATGCCGATCTTGCTCGCCATCATGGCGTGGGGCGACAACCACCTAGCCAGTGACGAGGGACGACCCGTCATCCCGCGGCACGCTGACTGTGGCGCGCAAGTCCGGGTATTGGTGACTTGCGAGGCAGGGCACGAGCTAGGCGATCGTCCCCGGCTGCGGCTGGAAGTCGGGCCGGGCAGCCGCGTTCGCGAGTAACGGGCGGCCGAGCGAGGGTGACCGCCGACCGAGTAACGAACTGACCGACGACGGCCGGCACCCGGCCCGGGCCCTCAGGTCCTCAGGCCTCGAGGAGGTGTAGTCGATGCCTGACGCGCTGGACGCGGAACTACTGGAGCGCTGGAAAGCGCTGGCCGGACCGTCCAGCCTGCCTTACGGCAGGAACCTGATCGACTGTTACAACGAGCCGCACAGGCGCTACCACACGACCGAACACCTCGCCTACGTGCTAGACATCGTCGATCTCCTAGAAGCAGAGGCAGACCGACCAGACGCAGTGCGTTACGCCGCTTGGTTCCACGACGCGGTATACGACATCGCGATCGACTCACACCTGACGAACGAAGAACGCAGCGCCCGCCTCGCTCAGGGCGTCCTGCGCCGCATGCGCCTGCCCAAAGGCCTAATCGCCGAAGTCAGCAGGCTGGTTCGCGACACGGCAGACCAGCAACTTGATCCAAACGATCGCGATGGCGCGGTGCTCTGCGACGCGGATCTGGCGATCCTAGGCAGCGAACCGGACGTGTACCGCGTCTACGCGGCGCACGTCCGCGAGGAGTACCGCCACATCCGCGACGCACAGTTCCGCCCAGGCCGCATCAGGATCCTGCGCGACTTCCTGCGCCGGCCCGCGATCTACCAAACCGAGCGCGCCCGAGCCCTTTTCGAGGAAGCCGCGCGCGCCAATGTCGCCGCCGAGATCGAGCGCCTAAACCGGTAAGCGACCAAATCGCGCGCGAAATGAAAGAGGCCCTCCCGGTTTCCCGGGAGGGCCTCTTTCCTTCGTAGCGGGGGACGGATTTGAACCGCCGACCTCTGGGTTATGAGCCCAGCGAGCTACCGAGCTGCTCCACCCCGCGTCGCTATGGCTCTACTTTAGGTCGAACCTCGGCGCGGAAGCAAATCGAATAGTCCGGGCCCGCGTAACGGCCAGGCGACGGGGCTGGCACGTGTGGGTGCCGAGGTCGGGAAGAATGGGGGCCATGGACAAGGGCTCAACGAATGCTGCGCTGACGCAGTCGCTGATCGAGTTGGAGCAGCACGTCTCAAAGGCGGGCTGGGACCAGGGGCCGCGGCTGTTCGCGCTGGCGGATACCGCGGAGCTGATCAAGGCCGAGCCTCGGCTGGCGGCGGCGCTGGCGCCGGAGACGCTGCTGGAGGCGTCGGGGTCGGAATTGGATGGGGATGCGGGGTCGCCGGCGGAGCCGGGGGTCGGGCCGGGGTTTGGGCCGTTGCGGGCGTACACGTCGATCGAGCAGGAGGGTTTCCCGGGCGGGAAGGCTCTCGACGAGGCGCTGGCTGGGATCGGGTGGCCGGACACTGTGGACGGGGCGGCGCTGGTCATCGAGCGGGTGATGTTGCCGCCTACGGCCGAGGCGGAGATGCCTGAGGACGGCGACGGGGTGGATCTCGACGCTTGGGCGGCTGCGCATCCGGATCGGCAGGAGGTGCGGATCGCGGTCGGGGTGCTGCGGGACGGGTCGCGTGACTGCGCGCTGCGGCTTCGGTCGCGGGATTCGGATGACCAGGTGCTGTCGGGGTCCGAGCTTGTGCCGCACTTGGCGGAGGCGTTGGCGCAGACCCTGCGGGACTGACAGCGCTATTGAGGGATTGGCTGAGGATTCGGCCGATTGGGCTATTCGGCACGTGTGTGGAGGCGTGGGCAGGGCTGCGGTGGCCTAGCAGCTAGCAGCTAGCAGCTTGGCGGGGTCTTGCCTTCGCGGATGTCGGTGAGGGCGGTTAGGGCGTCCTGGAGGGTGGACACCTTCGCCAGCTCCAAGCCGGACGGGAGGTTCGCCTTGGCGTCGGCGCAGTTGTCGGCGGGGGCTAGGAAGACCGTTGCTCCGTCGCGGCGGGCGCCGATTGTCTTCATTTGGATGCCGCCGATCGCGCCTACGTTGCCCGACGAGTCGATCGTGCCAGTGCCGGCTACTACCTTGCCGCCGGTGAGGTCGCCGCCGGGGGTGAGCTTGTCGATGATGCCTAGTGCGAACATCATTCCGGCGCTTGGGCCGCCTACGCCGTTTAGCTGGATGTTGACCGTGAAGGGGAACGTGCTCTCGGTCTGGACCGCGATACCCACGACCGCCTTGCCCTGGCTGTTCTTGGTGGTGCTTGTGGTGACTGTCTGCGTCTTACCGGCGCGGGAGACGACGAAGGTGGCTTGCTGACCCGGCGTGAGCTTCTGGATCGCGCTTTGGACTTGCGCGGTGCCGGTGTCTCCGCCGGTAGTGATCTGGGTGCCGTTGATGGACTTGATGATGTCGCCGGGTTGGAGCTTGTTGTCGGCGGGGGTGCGTGCGGTGACTGAGGCGATTACGACTTCGCTGCCGTTCGGCTTGATGCCTAGGGCCGCTAGCGCCGCTGTGATCGCTGAGTCCTGCGAGTCGGTGAACTCGACCGCGTTTTGCTGGTCGCTCTGCTGCTGGGTCGTGCCGGGCGGGTAGATCGTCTCCTTCGGCACGATCGCCTGATTGGAGCTGAGCCAGCCGATCAGCGCGGTGCCGAGCGGCATGTTGTAGTCCTGGCTCGACACGCCGACGGTGACCATGCGCAGCTCGCCGTCGGTCTTGAATGTGTCGTGGCCGCTGACGGTGATCAGCGGCGTGCCCTGATACGAGCCGAGCGTGTCGAACGTCGGCCCGGGCGTCATCTCGGCGTAGGGCACCGGCTGCAGGTAAACACCGACTCCGAATGCGGCGAGCAGGGCGCCTGATAAGGCGAGCGTGACGGTACGACGGCGCGGCATGAGCACGACACTAATGCAACTAATCCACGCGCCGTCACTCGGTGGTGGGCAGGCTGGTCGGGTCGGGCTGTTGATGCGTGCTCGCTACGTGCGCGTGGACGTGCGAACGCGAGCCGGCGGACTGCTGAGTGCGTTCGAGAACGTGGAGGGCTCGCTGGTAGCGATCCAGGGCGCCGACGTCCTCACGGGCACGCCGGATCCGCCGCGAGGCGGTCAAGACGGCGGCCGCGAGCAGGACTGCGACGGCCGGGATCGCCCACCAAACCAGGATCGAAAGCACGAATCAGCAGACTAGATCACATACCGACCCAGGTGTGGGAGCCGCTTCGGAACTGCTCGCGTTTCCAGATGGGGACCTGGTCCTTGAGGGTGTCGATCAGGTCTCGGCAGGCGGCGAACGCTTCGGCACGATGCGGTGCTGCGGCGCTACGACGACTGCGAGGTCGCCGATGGCCAGCTCACCGGTGCGGTGTACCGCCGCAAGGATGGTGCCCGGGTGCGAGGCGACGACCTTGTCGGCGACTGCACGAAGTTGGGCTAGGGCGGTCGGGTGGGCGGTGTATTCGAGTTCGGTTACCTGCTCGCCGGGGTTGTCCGGCGTGTGGTCACGGACGGTTCCGATGAATAGCGCGATGCCGCCGACGTGGGGGTCCGTGACGGCACGCAGCACCTCGTCGACCGACAGCGCGGTGTTACGCACGTCCAGGAGACGGACGGCGTCAGGTGCGGTGTCGTCGGCGGAGGAGCCGCCGGTGGACGACGGGTTGTCAGCGGCGTTGCGTGTCGTCGTGGGGCTCATAAGTCCATCATCGCGCAGGTGTGGGATGCGGTTGCCAGTCGTGGTCGTCGGTAGCGGTGTTGTTAGCTGCTGCGGCGCTTCTTGCGGGCGCGGCGGACTAGTGCGGCGGTTCCGACGAGGGCGACGGTCGCGCCGGCGGCGCCCAGGGTGGCCGTCGTTTCCTTCTTGCCGACGCGGCGGGCCAGGCGGCGTGGTGGCCTTCGATTTCCACGAGGAGTGCCTGGAAGGCCTCGGCGTTGGTGAACTCCGGTCGCCAGCCGGTCGCCTTCAGCTTTTTGGTGGAGACGGCCCAGGGGTGCATGACGTACTGCAGGTCGGTCGCCGGGGCGGGGGTCAGGTGCAGGCGGTGCAGGCGTTCGGCGGCGCCTAGGGCCAGCGCCTCGGGCAGTTCCATCCGGCGCATCTTGGAGATCTCTTCGACCTCCTGCTGGCCCAGCCAGCCGTCGCAGCCGACCGCTAGCGGGCCGTCGATGTCGCTAAGAGCGGCCTGGACCAGGCCGGAGGCTAGGTCTTCGACGTGGCAGAACTGCCAGCAGGGCTCGGTGTCCTTGACCACGAGGAGCCGCGGGGCCTCGAAGTGGCGGGTGAAGACGGTATCCACGCCCGGGCCGGTTAGGACGGTCGGGCGCAGGACGGTGACGGAGAGGCCTGGGTGTGACTTGGGGGCGCGCTCGGCCAGTCGTTCGATTTCGAGGAAGTCGCCGACTAGGGAGCCGTCCGGGACGGCGCGTAAGGGCGCGTCCTCGTCGAGGGGCACGGGGTTGTCGGGGTATGCGCCGTAGACGACCGCGCTGGTGAAGAGGACGACTCGGTTGACCCCAGCGGCGGCTGCGGCGGTGAGCACGGTCTGTACGCCACGGACGTTGTACGCCGTGCGCGTAGCGGCGGGCGTGTCGGGCGACGTATCGAGATCCGCGTGGATGAGAACGTCCACGTCGCGCAGGCGTTCGGCGAGCCCCGGGTCTCTGGTGTCGGCGGCGCGGAAGACCACTCCCGGCACGTCGACGCGGCGCATGTCGAGCGCGACCGCCTGGCGGACGTCCTCGTGGTCCGCCAGCCGGGAGGCGACCGCGGTGCCGATGACGTCGGCCGCGCCGGTGACCGCTACGGTTGGTCGCGCGGAACGGCGCCGTCCGCCTTCTGCCGGGGAACTCACAGGCACACTCCGTTGGTTACTACGGTGAGGGGACGGGAGCCACCGTTCACCGTAAAGTCTGTTCTATCCGTAGAGTGCGTGATCCCCGAGTGATTGAGTCGGCCGTGCTTCCCGTGAACACGCAGGGGGTCCGTCTCCAGTGTGGACGATTGTCTAGAGGTTCGACGTGAACGACCACCCAGAAAGTTTCCCACCGGCCGGGGACGAGCCGGAGCCGGTGCCGTTCGAAGACATCGTCAAGGGGCTGGAGGGCCTCGGCGCCGACGTGGAGCAGGAGGCGAAGGCGGCCGACGAGAAGGCGGCGCGCGAGCGCGCTGAACGCGGCGAGCCGTCCAAGCCCGGATCGGATTTCGGCGGGGCGGAAAGCGGCGGCGACGCGGCGAACCCGCTGGCCGGGCTGCTCGGAGCGCTCGGCTTGGCCGGGCGCGGCGGCGCGGACATGAGCGAGTCGCTGGCCGGTCTCGCGGCGGGGCTCGGGCAGCAGATGCCTGGGCTCGACCCGCAGATGTTCATGATGATGATGGGCCGCATCCAGTCGCTGATCAACGCCGGCGACGGCCCGGTGAACTGGGCGTTGGCACGTGACGTGGCGCGTACCGTCACCGCTTCGCAGCCGGATCCCTCGCCGACCTCGGGCGACATCACGCCGATCGAGGACGCGGTACGGCTTGCCGAGCACTGGCTCGACGAGGTCACCGCGCTGCCGGCGGGTACCACTGGCGCGATGGCCTGGAGCCGCGCGGAGTGGATCGAGCAGACGCTGCCGGTGTGGAAGCAGCTCGTTGAGCCGGTCGCGGACCGGATGACCGGTGCGATGGTCGGGCTACTGCCAGAGGGCGCGGCCGGTGCCGGGATGCCGATCACCGGGATCGTCCGGCAGATGGGCGGTTCGCTGTTCGGGCACCAGGTCGGCACGGCGTTGGCGCAGTTGGCCACTGAAGTGCTCGGCTCGTCGGACATCGGGCTGCCGCTCGGCCCGGACGGCAAGGCGGTACTGCTGCCGACGAACGTGGCGGCGTTCAGCGCGGGGCTTGAGCTGCCGGCACGGGATGTGCTGATGTACCTCGCGATGCGTGAGGCCGCGTATCACCGCCTGTTCGCGCACGTGCCGTGGCTTAAGGCACACGTGCTCGGCGCGGTCGAGGCGTACGCGCGCGGGATTACGGTCGACGAGGGGCGTATCGAAGAGCTGATGCGTAACGCGCAGTCGCCAGAGGGCTTGGCGAACCTGCAGAGCGTGTTCGAGGAAGGCATCGTCTTCACCGCTCCGGACACTCCGCAGCAGCGCGCGGCGTTGGCGCGACTGGAGACCATCCTCGCGTTGACCGAGGGTTGGGTCGACGCGGTGGTCAACGAGGCGGCGGCGCCTAACCTGCCGTCAGCTGCGGCGCTGCGCGAGACGTTGCGGCGTCGGCGTGCGTCGGGCGGTCCGGCTGAGCAGACGTTCTCTGCGTTGGTCGGGCTGGAGATGCGGCCACGGCGGCTGCGTGACGCGGCGCGGCTGTGGGCGTCGCTGAGTGACGCGCGCGGTATCGACGGACGCGACGACCTATGGGCGCACCCGGACCTGCTGCCGACGGCGGAGGATCTTGACGACCCCGACGGCTTCGTGCACCGCGATGACATTGACCTATCGGGCCTTGGTGACGTCCTCAGCGACAAGGAAGACGAGAAGGGCGACGGGGGTCAGGGCGGGGACGGCGGCGGTAACGCCGAGTAAGGCAGCCGGGAAGGCGCCAACGGCGAGCGCGTGGCGTGGCGAGTGACGTGAAGTGACGTTACGTCACTCGCCGGTGGCTACCGGTCTCTTCGGATCGGTGATCCAGTCAGACCACGAGCCCGCGTAGAGGGCGGCCTTGATGCCGGCCAGTTCCAGGGCGAGTACCTCGTGCGTGGCGGTGACACCGGAGCCGCAGTACACGCCGATCTCGCGGCCGTTGGACCCGTTGGCGCCGAGCGAGGCGAAGCGCGTACGGAGTACCTCGGTCGCGAGGAAACGGTCGTCCGGGCCGACGTTGTCGGTCGTCGGGGCGCTTACCGCGCCGGGGATGTGACCGGCTACCGGGTCTACCGGCTCGATCTCGCCGCGGAATCGGGCGGCGGCGCGTGCGTCGAGAAGGACCCCCTCGACGGCTAGCTTCGCTGCGGCGTCCGCGTCGAGGACCGGCATGGCTCCGGGCACCGCGATGAAGTTCCCACCGCCTGAGACCGTCGCAGCGATGCCGAGCCCTGATGCGCCGGGTTCGTCACCTGAGACGGTCGGCAGGCCTGCGGCCGTCCACGCGGCGTACCCGCCGTCGAGCACCCTTACGTCGGAGTGGCTGAAGTAACGCAGCAGCCACCACGCACGTGCCGCCGACGTTGCGTTGGCGCCGTCGTAGACGACTACCGGCCGGTCGTCCGACACACCGAGCGACTGCATGACCGCCTGGAAGTCCTCGGCGCTGGGCATCGGATGGCGGCCTCCCGGAGCGTTCGGCTCGTGAGGCGCGGCGAGTTGGTGATCCAGATCGACGAAACGTGCCGAGGGGATGTGCCCTGCGGCGTACGCGTCACGTCCGGGCGGGCCGCTTAGCGACCAGCGAACGTCCAACAGGGTGACTCGCGCGGGATCGGCTGACGCGGCGCCATCACGGCCCTCCCGGACTCCGAGTAGATCGGCGAGCCGATCGACGGAGATCAGCGGCGTACGGTCTGCGGAGTCACTGGCCATGAACTGATCCTCGCACCTCTAGTGCCGTGGAGGCCAACCTTCGCCCGCGAGCGAGGCGCGCCAGGGCGGCCTATGGCAAGGCGCGGGAACGTCCGCGCACTGGTTGTGCGTGGGCGTTCCCGCAACGCAGCCAGAGGTCGTCATGGGGCGGCGAGCGGGGCGAAGGTTGGCCTCCACGGCACTAGCTTCGAACCTCTAACAGGGGGACGAGCTGTTCGGCGGACGTCATCGATCCGTGCATGCCGATCAGCCGCGACTCGACAGCCTCACGCTCGGAGGCGATAACTGCCCAATCGCCGCGCATCGCCACGACGACGTCTCCGAGGCGTTCGGAATTGCGCGCATCGAAGTCGGGCCCGAACCAGCCCTCGACGATCGCGTCCTCACGCGAGCGCACCTCGGCCACGCCGTCGAGGCGTTCGGTCCAGATCGCCAACACGTCGCGCGCTGCGCCGGGGTGCGCGTATACGTGCCGAGCACGCGCCTCACCGCCGAGCAGAGCCACGCCGGCGCGCAGTTCCCAGTCCGTGTCGGCGTCGATGCGACGCTCGGTCGGCACATCGACCATGCCGTGATCGGCGATCACATAAAGCGAACAATCGCCCGGCAGCCGTTCGGCGAGCCACTGCACCAACGCGTCGACGTAGCCGAGTTGGTCGCGCCAGGTCTGCGAATCGACGCCACGCACATGTCCGACGAAATCAACATCGGAGTAATACAGGTAGACGAGCGAACGATCCGGCGCTTCGAGTGCCTCGAGCGCGCGCATGGCTCGCTCGTCGGCCTGTTCGGCTCCGGAGAAGCGTGCGCCGCGGAACACCGAGCGGGTCAGCCCGGAGTCGGCGAAGCGCGGCGAGGAGACGTGGGTGACCGCGATGCCGGCGCGCCGCAGGCGCTCGAACATCGTCTCGTGCGGCTGCCAGATCAGCGGATCGACGTCCTGATCCCACTTCAGGAAGTTCATCAGCTTGCCCGTGCCCGGGACGGCGAGCTTGTAGCCGAGCATCCCGTGCGCGCCAGGCGGCAGGCCGGTGCCGACGGAGGACAGCGACGTCGAGGTCGTGGATGGGAAGCCGGCGGTGAGGATGTGACCGGAGCCCTCGGGGCCGATGTTCTGCTCGCCGCCGCGCAGTAACGCGGCGAGGTACGGCGCGGCGTCGGCGTTCTCCAGGATCAGGTCGCTGCCCATGCCATCGACGAGGAACAGGCAGGCACGGCGCACTGGCTTAAGTTGCCAGCGGTCCGCGGCTGCGGACGCCAACGTGTCGTCGTCGCCGCCGGTCGCGTCTAGGCCCTGTACGCCAAGGGCGGTACCGATCGCGGGGAGCACGTCACACAATGCCCCCGCGCCGTAGGCCGGGTAATCGAACCCGGCGTCACCATCCGCCCCCGCGTCCACGCCCGCTACCCGCGCCCTGGGACGCCGAGTTCGACCGTGGCCGCCGCGAGCGCCTGGGCGAACTCAAGCGTCATACGCACCGCGTCCGGTCCGTCCGCCCCGGTGGACACCCTCAGCGAGAGGTCGTCACCCGTGACAGTGCCGGTATACCCGTGGTCGGCCTCGCAGTGCGGATCGCCGCAGTTGGCCGGTTCGAGGTCCACCCGACCTACTGCGCCCCAACCGACGGTGAGCACCACCTCGCGCGGGAGGGTGCCGCGCACGTGTTTCGCCGGGTCGTCGACTACGCGCGTGACGACCACCGTGGAGACCCGGTCGAGCCGCACGGTCTCGGTCGAGGTCGAGGCGTACGAGCCCACCTGCGAGTCCACGCCGTCGAGCTCCGGTTCGGTGCCGTGCTCGTCGGTATGGCCGACGACCAGGCGCCTAGCGGTCAACGCGAGGACGGTGACGTGGCGGCGGACCTCCTCGGCGTCGAAGGTGGTCTCCTGGTGGACCAGATGGCTGATGACCGGCTCGCCACCGAGCGCGGTCTCGACGGCCTCGGCGACCAGCGCGGGATAGTAGCCGCTGCGCTCGATCGAGGCGCGCAGGGCGGGGTCGAGGGCGCCGGAGTCGGTTCTCTGGGGCATACCCCCAATCCTCGCACTGGTTGCGGCGTTTGGTGCGCACGGGATGTTGGTCAGTCTCAAGTCGGACGCACCGCGGACGGTCTACAGACTTGCCGCAGACGCACGACAGACTCACGGCAGGCATCCCACTGACCGTCGCTGTCACCAGAAGCGGGCACAATAGACCGCTATCAGGGTTGACCGCCCTCTCGCCCTTTCAGTAACAGGAGCAGCACAGCATGGCCCGCCGCGGCGCATCCCAAGAGACTGACGAGCCGTTCGAGGAACGAATCGTCGAGATCGACGTGACCGAGGAGATGTCCAACTCCTACTTGGAGTACTCCTACTCGGTCATCTATTCGCGCGCGCTGCCTGACGCCCGCGACGGGCTCAAGCCGGTGCAGCGGCGGATGCTCTACCAGATGGGCGAGATGGGGCTGCGGCCTGACCGCGGCTTCGTGAAGTCGGCGCGCGTGGTCGGCGAGGTGATGGGGCGTCTGCACCCCCACGGCGACGCGTCGATCTACGACACGCTCGTGCGTATGGCGCAGCCGTTCTCCATGCGCCTGCCGCTGGTCGACGGGCACGGCAACTTCGGTTCGCTGGGCAACGATGACCCGCCGGCGGCGATGCGTTACACCGAGGCGCGGCTCACTCCCGCGTCGCTGCTGATGACGACGGACATCGACGAGGACACCGTCGACTTCGGCCCGAACTACGACGGGCAGGAGACCGAGCCGGAGGTGCTGCCGGCGGCGTTCCCGAACCTGCTGGTGAACGGGGCGAGCGGCATCGCGGTCGGGATGGCGACCAACATGCCGCCGCACAACCTCGGCGAGGTGGTGGCTGCGGCCCGGCACCTGATCAAGAAGCCGGACGCGACGCTCGACGAGCTGATCCGGATGGTGCCGGGGCCAGACCTGCCGACTGGCGGCCGGATCGTCGGGCTCGACGGCATCCGCGATGCGTATGAGACCGGGCGCGGTGTGTTCCGGATGCGGGCCACCGCGCACGTCGAGACGCTGCCCAACCGGCGCAAGGGCATCGTGGTCACCGAGCTGCCGTTCAACATCGGCCCGGAGAAGGTGATCGCGAAGGTCAAGGAGCTGGTGCAGGCCAAGAAGGTCCTCGGTATCTCGGACCTGAAGGACTTGACCGACCGCACCAACGGGCTGCGGCTGGTCCTCGAGGTGAAGAACGGCTTCAACCCCGAGGCGATTCTGGAGCAGCTCTACAAGCTCACGCCGCTTGAGGAGTCCTTCGGCATCAACAACGTGGCGCTGGTCGACGGGCAGCCGCTGACGCTGGGCCTGAAGGAACTGCTCGAGGTCTACCTGGACCACCGCTTCGAGGTCGTGCGGCGACGCAGCGAGTACCGGCGCACAAAGCGGCGCGACCGGATGCACTTGGTCGATGGTCTGCTCATCGCACTGCTCAACATCGACGCGGTAATTCAGACGATCCGAACGTCGGAAAACGCGGCTAACGCGCGTGAGCGGTTGATGGCGCAGTTCGAGCTGACAGAGATTCAGGCGAACTACGTCCTGGACACCCCGCTGCGCCGGCTGACCCGCCTCGACCGGCTCGAGCTGGAGACCGAGAAGGAAAAGCTCGCCCGGGAGATCGCCGAGCTGACCGCGATCCTGGACTCGGACGCGTTGCTGCGTAAGACCGTCTCGGACGAGCTGGCCATAGTGGCTAAGAACTTCACCACGCCGCGCCGTACCGCGCTGCTCGAGGCGTCGGACGCGCCGGTGACCGCAGCCGTGCCGCTGGAGGTCGAGGACGCGCCGTGCCGCGTGCTGGTGTCGTCGACGGGACTGATGGCGCGGATCGCCGGAGGATCTAACGGCGCTTCGGAGGTCGGTGGCGGCGGCGAGGACGGCGCAGAAGCCGCCGGACCACGAGCCAAGCACGACGCCATCGTCTCGACCGTGACCGTGACGCTGCGCGGGGACGTGGGCGTGATGACCTCGGCCGGCCGGCTGGCGCGGGTGGCGGTGATCGACCTGCCCGCGCTCCCGGCCACAGCCGGACCGCCGAACTTGGCGGGAGGTGCGCCGGTGTCCGAATTCGTGGACTTGGCGGCTGACGAGAAGGTGCTGTGCCTCACCACGCTCGACCCGCAGTCACAGGGCGTCGCGTTGGGCACAGTGCAGGGCGTGGTCAAGCGGGTCGTGCCGGACTTCCCGGCGAACAAGGACGAGTTCGAGATGATCGCGCTGAAGGAAGGCGACCGGGTCGTCGGCGCGGTCGAGCTGCGTACCGGCCAGGAGGATCTGGTCTTCCTCACCAGCGACGCGCAGTTGCTGAAGTTCTCGGCAGACCAGGTTCGGCCGCAGGGTCGTCCGGCGGGAGGTATGGCCGGGATCAAGCTGTCCGACGGCGCGTCGGTGCTGGCGTTCACGGCGATCGACCCGCAACGCGATGCGGTGGTCTTCACGGTTGCCGGTTCGAGCGCTGCGCTACCCGGGACGAGCGCCGGTAACGCGAAGCTGACGCCGTATCACCTGTACCCGTCCAAGGGACGCGCCACGGGCGGCGTGCGATGCCAGCGGTTCCTGCGCGGAGAAGATCAGCTGACTTTCGCCTGGGCAGGTGCGTCCCCGGCACGCGCGGCAGACGAGGCGGGCAACCCGGTCGACCTGCCGGCAATCGACCAACGACGAGACGGATCGGGCACGCCGCTGCGTAAGGCGGTCGCTGTCGTGGCACCGGGCGTCGGGTTGGGTACACCGGAAGGCTGAGCGCACGCATCAATGTCGATGAGGTCTGATAGCCGGGTCTTCGGACTCGGCTAGATGGCTAGACCTCGAACCAGACGATCTTGCCGTGCGCGGTGGTTCTGGTGCCCCAGTTCACCGAGAGCTGATCGACCAGGTACAGACCGCGTCCGCCCTCGTCGCTTTGGTGCACGGTACGCAGGCGTGGCGCGGCGTCGAGCTCGTCGGAGACCTCGCAGACGACCGTGGAGATGCCGCGCAGCAGGCGCAGGCCGATCGGGCCGCGTCCGTATCGCAGGGCGTTGGTGACCAGCTCGCTGACGAGTAGTTCGACGACGTCGGCAACGTCGGTGTTTAGTGGCGGCAGGTCGGTTGTGTTGGGGCTGATCGCGTGTTCACTGGTCGCAGCACTCGGCGCGGACCACGTCTCCAGGCGGCGGCGCACCAATTCGCGGGCGCGCGCTGCTACGGTCGGCTGGCTGGTGAGGACCCACGATGCGACCCGGTCCTCCGCGAAGCGGTCGAGTGCGGCGATCAACAACGTCGCGTCGTCCGCGCGATGCGGGCCGAGTAGCGACTCGAAGGCGGCGTCGCAGGCGGTCTCCAGCCAACTGGCGTCACCGTGCCCGGACGGCGGGCCCGAAGACGAGGCTTTCGAGATCGTGCCTAGCAGTTCGTCGATGCCGGTCTCGATGTCGCGGTCGTGGTCCTCGACGAGTCCGTCGGTGTAGAGCACGAGCGCCGAGCCGGGTTCGACCGTGAACTCGCGCTCCTCGAAGCGTTGGCCGCCGACTCCGAGCGGGGCGCCTGGAGTGATGTTGACCAGGTCGACGCCGCCGCCCGGCGTCACGAGCAGGGGCGGCGGGTGCCCGGCCGATGCTACGACGCATTCGCCGGCGACCGGGTCGTAGACCGCGTAGAGGCAGGTGGCGATGTGCGACTCGCTCATCGAGCGGGCCAGTTCGTCTAGTTCTCGCAGCACCAGCGCAGGGGTGAGGTCGAGACGCGCCAACGTGCGCGCGGCGGTGCGGAACTGGCCCATGATTCCGGCGGCCTGCAATCCACTGCCCATCACGTCGCCGACGACGAACGCGACGCGACGGCACGGGAGCGCGAATACGTCGAACCAGTCACCGCCGACTTGCGCGCCGACCGAGCCGGGACGATAGCGGAACGCGATCTGCGCGCCTTCCACCTCGGGCAGGCGCTCGGGCAGCAACGTGCGTTGCAACAGCAGCGCCGTATCGCGCTCACGGACGTACAAGCGTGCGTTGTCCATACTCACTGCAGCGTGCGCGGCGAGTTCGTCGGCAGTCTCGAGGTCGATGAGCGCGAACTCGTCGCGGTCGGCGGCGCGGGCAAAGCGTGCGAGGCCGATGAGCGAGCCACGCGCGGCCAAGGGCACCACGATGCTGCGATCGGCTCGGCCGACACCCTCCGTGTCCTGCGGATTGAATAGCCGCGCACGTCCTCCGGTAACGCACTCGAAGAGCGCGGTACCCGGCTGGATCGGCGGGAGGCTGTCGCCGACGCGTTCGTGCGTACTGTCGGGCCCGGCGCTTGGGTGTATAGCGATGGCGTGCATGCGGATCGGCTCGTCGAGGGCCCCGGTAGCGGTGCTGGCAGTGCGGGGGCCGGTCGCGGAGTCGAGCAGGTAGACGGCGGCTTCGTCGCAGAAGATCGGTACCGCGACGTCGACCAGCTCGGTGGCAGTCTGCGTGACGTCGAGCGAGGTCCCTATTCGACTGTTCGCCTCGTTCAGGATCGTGGCGCGGCGGCGGGCTAGCCGGTTGCGCTCGACTGCGTTCTGACGCTCCGTGACATCGACGACCAGCGCGGTCAGCCCGAGTACGTGGCCGTCGCGGCCTTCGAGTCGGGCGTAGGAGACGGACCAGTAGCGGCGGTCGATCTGTCCGTCGGCGGGAGTCGCGGCCTTGATGAGCATGTCGACGATGGGTTCGCCAGTCTCGAGGACGTGTTGCTGGAGCAGCGGAACGGTCTCGCCGACGTCCGGCACCAGATCCTCGACGCGGTGCCCGATGTGTGCACGCGCGGGCACGCCGTTGTACGTGGCCAGCGCATTGTTGACGCCGATGTAGCGGCGGTCGGTGTCGTAGATGGCGATGCCGACGGGGACCTGGTCGAACAGCGCCTCGAACAGCGTCCGTTCGAACTCCACGCGGCGCAGGTCGCCAGCGTCGGTCGCGACGACCTGCACGAGGTCGCTACCGCCCGGGAATCGAAGGGCGACCGCGCGGAATCCGACGTCGAACACGGTCCCGTCGCCGCGTTGCACGGGCAGGACGCCGACCCAGGAGCTGGTGCCGGTCGCGGTCCCGGTGGCGGTACCGACGCCGGCGACGCGCCGGAATAGCCCTTCGGCGCGCGGTCGATCCTCTTCGGGGAACAGTTCGGCGACACTCGCGCCGAGCATTTCGTCGATCGGACGGCCGGTCAGGTCCGCGGCGGCTGGCGACCAGGCGGCTACGTGGCCCTCGGCGTCGATTAGGAAGGTGGCGATCCGAATCAGATCGAGCAGTGCCCCGGTTCCGGCGCCGGAAAGCGTTCCCGCGCCGGACGCTATCCCGTCCGGCAGTCCGCCGGTGGACGAGTCGAAGGCTGCGGGCATTGACGGTCCTGGGGTTCGAGAGTCACCTGCTCGAACTCCTTCCCGAAAAGTATGATCTTTATATTGATCAGCGAGTGAGTTAGGCCACTCGGATGACGCCAGGCGGCAGGTCAGCCGCTGCGGCACGGCGCGCGTCGAGTGCGTCCAGGATCAGAAAGTCGCCATCCAGCCACGGCAACGCGCGCATCTGCGGCGTTCCGGGCCGTACCCAGGCGAGTTCGTCATGGCTTTCCAGGGGCTGCGGCTCGCCGTCTTCGATCGTCGCGAGGTAGGTACGTACGACCATCGCACCGCTCGGGACCCGATATTCCGGTCCGATGCGCTCGCCGACGACGACGCGCACGCCGAGTTCTTCGCGGCACTCACGTTCGAGCGCCTCGCCGTCGCTCTCCCCCTGCTCGGCCTTGCCGCCGGGGAACTCCCACCGGCCGGCCAACTCCGGCGGTTCGGTGCGCCGCGCGGCGAGGATCAGCCCGTCGCGCTCGATTACCGCCGCGACGACGACGCGTGCGCTCCGCTGCTGTTCCTGCTGCGTCCTCCTGCATGGAACGATTCTTGTTCATTTCATCACCGCACAACAAATGATGATTATCCGACGCTAAAAGCAGCGATTCATTGTGCGATCGATGATGTGATAAGCGATACGTTGCGCAAAGGCCGCTCTCCGGCATACTCAACACCATGCACGCCGCCTCCCCGCAGAGAATGCACACATACGACGCGCAGCTCGCCGACCTGGTCTTCGACTACATGCGCGACCGGTTGCAGCTCAATCCGGTTCCGCTGGACCACCCCGGCGAGCACGCGAAACTCGACGAGGCGCTTTCCGGCCTGATCGGCGCGCAGGGCCACGATCCCGCGCAAGTGCTGTCCGTTTACGCCGACCAGCTCGCCCCCGCCGTGATCTCGTGCGACAGCCCGCGATTCCTGTCCTTCATCCCGGCCGCGCCGACCAAGGCCGCGCTGCTGTTCGACATGGTGGTCTCCTGCGCCTCCCTGCAAGGCATCTCCTGGCTGGAGGCGGCCGGCGCGGTCGCGGCCGAGAACCAGGTGCTGCGGCTGATCGCGAACCTCGTCGGGATGCCGGAGAGCGCAGGCGGCTGCTTCGTGACCGGCGGCTCGGCCGGAAACCTGTCCGCGCTCGTCGTCGCGCGTGACACCGCTCGCCACCGGCTCGGTCTCGGTGCGTATGACCGCGCCCGGATCGCCGTCAGCGACCAAACTCATTCCTCGGTCATCAACGCGCTACGCATCATCAACGTCGAGCCGTTCATAGTCCCTACGACGGACCACCGGTTGACGGGCGCCGATCTACGCGCGGCGCTGGCGCGTGACACCGACGACGCTCCGGTCATCGGCGTCGTCGCGACGGCGGGCACGACGAACGCGGGCATCGTGGACGACCTGGCCGGGATCGCCGAGGCGGCACGCGAATTCGAGCTCTGGTTTCACGTGGACGGTGCGTATGGCGGCGCGGGTCTGTTCGCGCCGAGCGTGCGTGCGAAGTACGACGGCATCGAGCACGCCGATTCGTTCGTCGTCGATCCGCACAAGTGGCTGTTCGCGCCGTTCGACTGCGCGGCAGTGCTTTACCGGGAACCGCGCCTCGCCAAGGCGGTGCACACGCAGGACGCGTCGTACCTCGACGTCATCCACACCGATGCGCCCGAGGAGTGGAACCCGACCGACTACGCGTATCACCTGACGCGTCGTGCACGCGGTCTGCCCTTGTGGTTCTCGCTCGCTGTACACGGCACCGATGCGTATCGCGATGCGATCGAGGCCGCGCTGACCACGGCGAAGGCGGCGGCCGAGTTGATCCGTCGTCACCCGGAACTGGAGTTGATCCGCGAACCGGAGTTGTCGACGGTCCTGTTCCGACGGAACGGCTGGACGCCTGCGGACTACGACGCGTGGTCGCGGCGGCTGCTCGCCGGCGAGGTCGCGTTCGTCACACCGACCAGTTGGGAGGGCGAGACGGTCGCGCGGTTCGCGTTCCTGCATCCGGGGACCACCATCGCAATGGTCGAGGAGATTCTCGCCTCACTGTGATTCTCGCCTCACTGTGATTGTTGTGACGATCTCACGCGTGGTCGCGCTGGCGGTGATTGTGTCATCTGTGCGATCAGTGTGACTTCGCCCGGCAAACAGGTGTTCTGACGACGCTTCAAATCGACTAGCGAACGCAACCCGAGCGCTGTTGCACAGTCCCGACGTCGCGCGATTCAATACCCTCCTCAGGCGGATGGGGAGGGGTCATGGAACCGCTCGCGCCGGGCGATCCCGCCCGGATAGGACCGTTCCGCCTGGTCGCCCGGCTTGGCCGGGGCGGCATGGGCCGGGTGTACCTCGGCCGCGCCGAGTCCACCGGCCGAGCGGTCGCGGTCAAGACGATCCACGGCGAACTTCTGGCCGACCCGGAGTTCCGCACCAGGTTCTCGCACGAGGTGGCCGCCGCGCGCCGAGTGCGTGATGAGTACATCGCCGAGGTCGTGGACGCCGATCCGGACGGTCCAACGCCATGGCTGGCCACCGCGTACGTGCCCGGCATCTCGGTCGAGGACGCGGTACGCCGCTTCGGCCCGCTACCCGCGGAGTCGGTGCGTATCCTCGGCGTCTGCGTCGCACGCGCCGTCGCCGCGATCCATGCCGTTGGCCTCGTGCACCGGGACTTGAAGCCGGGCAACGTCCTGCTCACCGCCAGCGGCCCCAAGGTCATCGACTTCGGTATCGCACGCGGCGTCAGCGAGGCCGGCATAACCAAGACCGGCATGGTGAGCGGATCGCCGCCCTACATGGCTCCGGAGCAGCTGACCAACGGCGATTTCGGTCCGGGCTCTGACGTCTTCTCGCTCGGCGCGATCCTGCATTACGCAGCGACCGCTGCGGGTCCGTACGGACGAGGCGGCGCGCAGGAGCAGTACGCGCGGGCATTGGCCGTCGGTCCGCTGCTCGACGCTGCGCTCCCGGACATCCTCACCGGGATCGTCAGCCGAAGCTTCGTGGCCGACCCCGCAGCCCGGCCGTCCCCCGCCGAGACGGCACGTGTGCTCGAGTTGCACCAAGGCGAGCGGCCGAGCCCGGGCTGGCTGCCCAACGCCGTCGTCTCGGACATCCTGGCCCAGGCGACCGACGCGCTGAACAAGGACTCCGCAGCGGGCTTGCCCACGACTCCGCCGCCGATGCCTCCTCCCCCGCGTTCGGCGCCCGTCCAGTCGATGCAGCAGCCGTTGCCTCGGCCGCAGATGGCCGCGCCTCCACCGCAGGCGAGAGTCCAGCACACGCGAGTTCAGACGCCGCCCCCGTTCGCACCGCCGATCCATCGCCCGAACACGCCGCGTTCCAGCACGCCGCTGCCGAACACTCCGCATACCCCGCGGCCGAATGCGCCCTACCCCAACGCTCCGTACTCGGGTACGCCGCCGCGCCCTTACCCCGCTCAGCCGCAGTATCCGTATCAGCAGAATCCGTATGGGCAACCCGGCCCCGGCCCGATGCTGCCCTACGGCTACCGTCCGACGGCTACCGACAACGGCATGGCGACGACGGCGTTGGTCCTCGCGTTGGTGGGCATCGTCGTGCCCTGCCTATTGCCGATCGCGCTGCCCTTCGGCTTCATCGGGATGGCTAAGGCAGGCACGCTCGGCGTCGGCCGGGGTCAGGCGATCTCCGCGACGATCATCTCCGCGATCCTGATCGCCGGCTGGGTCGTCATCATCGCGCTGGTAGCCAGCTCAAACTGACGAGCTGCCGAACTGACTGGCGGCGCTGGCGTCGCGGCTCGCTTAGACGTTGAAGCGGAACTCGACTACGTCGCCGTCGGCCATGACGTAGTCCTTGCCCTCGATGCGGGCCTTGCCGCGTGAGCGGGCCTCGGCGACGGTGCCAGCGGCGACGAGGTCGTCGTATGAGATGACTTCTGCCTTGATGAAGCCGCGCTGGAAGTCCGTGTGGATAACACCTGCCGCCTCGGGGGCGGTGGCGCCCTTGCGGATGGTCCAGGCGCGGGCTTCCTTGGGGCCGGCGGTCAGGTAGGTCTGCAGGCCGAGGGTGTTGAAGCCGACGCGGGCTAGCTGCGTGATGCCGGACTCCTCCTGGCCCATGCTCTGCAGGAGTTCGAGGGCTTCCTCGTCGGACAGCTCGATCAGCTCGGACTCGATCTTCGCGTCGAGGAAGATGGCCTCGGCGGGGGCGACCAAGGCGCGCAGCTCGTCCTTGAGACGGTCGTTGGTCAGCTCGTCCTCGTCGACGTTGAAGACGTAGATGAACGGCTTCGCGGTCAGCAGGTGCAGCTCGTACAGCGGCGCGGGGTCCAGGCCGGCCGCGAAGACCGTGGTGCCCTCGTCGAGGACCTTCTTGGCCTGCTCGATCGCGGCGACGACGGGCTGCTTGTCCTTGGCCATCCGCGCTTCCTTCTGCAGGCGCGGCAGGGCCTTCTCGATGGTCTGCAGGTCGGCCAGGATCAGCTCGGTGTTGATGGTCTCCAGGTCACCGCGCGGGTCGACCTTGCCGTCCACATGGTGTACGTCCGGATCGTTGAAAACTCTGATGACCTGACAGATCGCATCCGCCTCGCGGATGTTGGCGAGGAACTTGTTGCCCAGGCCCTCACCTTCCGAGGCGCCCTTAACGATCCCCGCGATGTCCACGAACGAGACGGTGGCCGGCACCACGCGCTCCGACTTGAACAGATCCGCGAGCACGGCGAGCCGCGCGTCGGGCACGCCGACGACTCCGACGTTCGGCTCGATGGTCGCGAACGGGTAGTTCGCGGCGAGCACGTCGTTCTTGGTCAGCGCGTTGAAGAGGGTCGACTTGCCGACGTTCGGCAGGCCGACGATTCCGATCTGCAGGCCCATGAACGGCAAGTCTAGTTGTCCGAGCGGTCGCGAACTCCCACGATGGTTATTCGTGAACTCCGGAGAACTGGTGTTGCTGTTGATCGGGCTGGCCCTCGGGCTGGCGCTGGGCATCCTGTGGGAGCGCAGCCGAAAGCACGGGCCGTCGGCGGAGGCGCTGGACCGGTCGACGGACCGGCTACTCGGGCTTGCCGACCAACAGTTCGCGCAGGTGGGGCGGCCGATCCAGGAATCGCTGCGGCACTTGGACGACCGTCTGCGCGAGATCGAGCAGGGCCGCGCCTCGGCGCAGGCCGCGCTCGCACAGCAGATCGAGGACGTCCGCACGACCGGCGAGGAGCTGCGGGGGCAGACCGCGGCGCTCGTGACGGCGCTGCGTGCGCCTCAGGTGCGGGGGCGCTGGGGCGAGCTGCACTTGCGTCGCGCGGTCGAATTGGCCGGTTTGGTCGATCGCTGCGACTTCACCGAGCAGTTGGTGGTCGGCGCGGCGGCCGATAGCGACGAGGGCGTGGCACGGCCCGACTTGGTCGTGCACTTGGCCGGGGGCAAGAACGTGGTCGTAGACGCCAAGGTGCCGCTCGGCGCGTTCCTGGAGGCTGCGGAGGCGCGGGACGAGGAAACGCGTGCGGAGCGGTTGAAGGCGCACGCGCGGCAGCTCAAGGCACACGTTGACCAGTTGGGCTCGCGGTCGTACTGGAAGCGCTTGAACGCGGCTGGCGCATCGACGCCTGAGTTCGTGGTCTTGTTCGTGCCCGGCGAGGCGTTCCTGTCTTACGCACTGGAGTCCGATCCGGACTTGCTGGAGTACGCGGCGGAGCGGCGCGTAATGCTCGCCTCGCCGACCACACTCATCACGTTGCTGCGTACAGTCGCCTACGCGTGGTCGCAGGACACGCTCGCCGCAGAGGCACGCACGATCATCGACCTCGGGCGCGATTTGTATGACCGGATCGGCGTGCTCGCTGGGCATCTCGATCGGGTCGGCGGGTCGCTTGGTGGGGCCGTGACGGCGTACAACCGCGCGGTCGGTTCGCTCGATGCGCGGGTGATGGTGGCGGCTCGGCGCTTGCACGATCTGGGCGTCGGCGACACTCCCCCCGAGACGCCGCGCCATCTGGACACGGCGCCGCGCTCCCCCGCGACGCTGGATTCGCTACTGCCGCTGCCAACCGCGCCGGGCAATCTGACACCACGTGCGGCAACTGACCGGATGACCCCATAAGTAGCGTATTGGTACACCATGCGGACGATCATCCGGATGAGTGATCGGAGGGCGTGGCACCGGCGGCGGCCGGTCGGCGGCTCGTACGGTGACGCGCATGAGCCAGCACCGGGCTGCGGACCATCGGCCTCCGGAAAGCCAGCCATGGCGCCCGGAACCGACGTCCGCGCGCGGGGTTGATAAGCACAGCGCGCAACGGCACAGCACCGATAAGCAGGCTGGGAAGAAGCCGCTTAGCGTAAGCAAGCCGCGCGTTGACACTCGCAATGCCGGCAGTCATCGCCTGAACAAGCACGGCGTGGATAGGCACAGCCCGGATAGGCAACGTATCGGCGTTAACGCACCGCCGCTTCGGGCGAACGGCGGTCCGTTGACCGCGTTCGGGGTGTCGATCGTGCTGGCCGGGGCGTGCCTGATCGGTGCGAGCCTTGATCTGTTGCTAGTGAGCACAGCCGCCTGGGGGCTCACGGGTCTTTTTATCGCGGCATGCGCCTATGCGGCGGCAAAGGTACGACGATCTGACTGGTACTCAGCCGTGGTCGGGCCGCCGCTCGCGTTTGCCTGCGGGCTGCTGCTCGTCGCGGCTTTCTCGCGGCACGACCTCGGCTCGGGGCTCACCGGGACGCTGGCGACGATACTGGAACTGCTCGCGTTCAAGGCGCGTGCGGTGTTCTTCGGCACTGGCTTGGCGCTGTGCGTCACGCTGGCGCGGAAGCTTCCGTTCGCCCGGCAGTCCTAAGCCAGACGCGGGCTGAGCTACGCGTCCTCGTCCTTGAGGTTGCGGCGCAGTTCGTGCGGGAGCGCGAAGAGCAGCTTCTCCTGCGCGGAGCGAACCTCTTCGAAGTCGTCGTAACCGCGATCGGCCAGCAACGTCAGCACGCCCTGCACTAGCTCCTCGGGGACCGAAGCGCCCGAGGTCACGCCGACGGTGTCGACGCCGTCGAACCACGCCGGGTCGATCTCCTCGGCGCGGTCCACCAGGTACGCGGACCTGGCGCCGGCCTCCAGGGCCACTTCGACGAGCCGCACCGAGTTCGAGGAGTTCGCCGAGCCGACCACGATGACCAGGTCGGACTCCGGGGCGATGCGCTTAACGGCCACCTGCCGGTTCTGCGTCGCGTAGCAGATGTCGTCTGACGGCGGGTCGATCAGCAGCGGGAAGCGCTCGCGCAGCTTCGCGACCGTCTGCTCGGTCTCGTCCACCGACAGCGTGGTCTGCGACAGCCAGGCGACGCGTGAGGGGTCACGCACCTCGACGTCGGCTACGCCCTCAGGGCCGTCCACCAGCTTGATGTGCTCGGGGGCCTCGCCGGTGGTGCCGATGACCTCCTCGTGGCCTTCGTGGCCGATCAGCAGGATGTCGTAGCCCTCGTCGGCGAACCGCAGCGCCTCCTTGTGCACCTTGGTCACCAGGGGGCACGTCGCGTCGATGGTCTTGAGCCGACGCTGCGACGCCTGGTCGTGCACCTCGGGGGCGACGCCGTGGGCGGAGAAGATGACGATCGAGCCCTCGGGCACCTCCTCGTTCTCCTCGACGAAGATCGCCCCGCGCTCCTCGAGCGTCTGCACGACGTGCTTGTTGTGCACGATCTGCTTACGCACATACACCGGCGCCCCGTACTGTTCGAGCGCCCGTTCGACGGTAAGGACCGCACGGTCGACGCCTGCGCAGTAGCCACGCGGGGCGGCGAGCAAGACCCGCTTACGTGGGGACACTGTAGCGTCGGCGGTCGGGGCGAGTGCGGACGCGTCGGTGGCTGGGGCTGTGCCGGAGGCGGTGACCATGTCTCTATGGTATTCACGTACGCGCTGGGCGCCCTAGTGCGGGAAAGCTGATCTTTACATCTCCCGCACACTTTTCCGTTTCCGCACGCGAGATCGCACGCGAAACCGGCGCCGAACCGTGGTTGGCGTTTCGCTCGGTTTCCGATCTCGCTGTCGGGATCGGCGGATACGGTTGGCGTATGGCGTTGCAGACCTCGTTCGAGCACCCGGTCCCGGTCGCCGCCCTCGCGGGCATGGTGGGCGACTGGATCGACCGGCTCGGCGCGATCTGGGTCGAGGGCCAGATCACCCAGATCAGCCGGCGTCCGGGCGCGGGGATCGTGTTTCTGACGCTGCGTGACCCGTCGCAGGACGTGTCGGTCGGGGTGACCTGCTACCGGAGCGTCTTCGAGAAGGTCGTTCCGGCGCCGTCTGAGGGCGCGCGCGTGGTGATTTGGGGGAAGCCGAACTTCTACCGGCAGCGCGGGCAGTTTTCGCTGCTCGCGCAGGAGTTGCGGCCGGTCGGGATCGGGGAACTGTTGGCCCGGCTCGAAGAGCTGAAGCGACGGCTCGCGGCGGAGGGCCTGTTCGATCCGGCGCTGAAGAAGCCGTTGCCGTTCCTGCCGCATCTGATCGGGCTGATCTGCGGGCGCGCCTCGGCGGCGGAGAAGGACGTAGTGGAGAACGCGCAGCGGCGCTGGCCAGGGGTGCGCTTCGAGATCCGCGAGACGGCTGTCCAGGGCGCCGGTGCGGTCTCGGGGATCACCGCGGCGCTCGCCGAGTTGGACGCGCATCCCGAGGTCGAGGTGATTGTGATCGCGCGTGGCGGCGGTTCGGTGGAGGATCTGCTGCCTTTTTCCGATGAACAGCTCATCCGAGCGGTCGCGGCGTGTCAGACGCCGGTGGTCTCGGCGATCGGGCACGAGCCGGATTCGCCGCTGCTCGACCTGGTCGCGGACTTGCGTGCCTCAACGCCGACGGACGCTGCCAAGCGGATCGTGCCGGACGTGCGCGAGGAGCAGGATCGGGTGGCGCAGGCGCGGGAACGAATGTGGCGCTCGATCACGCGGCTGCTCGATCGCGAGCAGCACGCGCTGGACGGGTTCCGCTCGCGTCCGGTGCTGTCGGCTCCGTATGCGGCGCTGGATCAGCGCGCGCAGGAGATCGCGACGCTTCGTGATAGGGCGTTCCGTTGCGCGGACCACAAGGTCGCGCGCGATGGCGAGGTGCTGGTCCAGACGCTGGCTCGGGTACGCGCGCTCTCGCCGCTCGCGACGTTGGAGCGCGGATACGCGATCGTGCAGCGCGATGACGGCCTCGTGGTGCGTAAGCCGGAAGAGGTCGAAGCGGGCGACCCGCTGACGGTACGCGTCGCTGGCGGCACGCTGGACGCGACGGTCAGCGGCGGGGGCCCAGCCAAGCGGTGAGCGCCAGGCCGCGTGGCTCGTGGAAGCCGAGCTCGCGGTAGAGCGATTCGCCCTCTTCGGAGGCGTGCAGGTCCACGCGCGGGACGTTGCGGATGCGGAACCACTCGACCGTCGCGGTGACGACAGCGCGGGCGTGGCCCTGGCGGCGGAAGCGCGGATCGGTCGCGACGCTCAGGATGTAGCCGGTCATACCGGTGGGGTTGGCCGGGCCGGGCAGCCGTCGCTGAATGACGCCGACCGACGAGGCTGCCAGCATTCCCGGCTCGTCGGGGGCATCGGTGACGAAGGCCTGCAGCGGACCGGCGCGGTCGGCGAGCGCGTCGCGAAAAGCCTCGGTGCAGGGCTTGCGCCACGAGTGGTCCAGAATCGGCCCGAACGCGGTGATCATCACCTCGCGCAGGCGGGTGAGTTCTTCGGCGTCTGAGACGGTGGCTTGACGTGCCGCGATTCCCATAATCGAACTCCTTGCCCCTCGCTGTCGCCTCGGCAACCTATCGTGGACCGCATGGCGAACGAAGCGAATTCCACCCTGCCTGAACCCTCGGCGTCGGCCGCGTCAGCGTCGCCGGACTCGGCGCAGTCGAGCGACGACTTGGACGGGCTCGCCTACGAGCAGGCGCGTGAGGAGCTAGTCGTGACAGTGCAGCGGCTCGAGGCGGGTGGGCTGTCGCTGGAGGAGTCGCTGGCGCTGTGGGAGCGCGGCGAAGCGCTGGCAGCGCTCTGCCAGGCGAAGCTGGACGGCGCACGTGCCCGACTGGACGCGGCCGTCGCGGCGCGAAGGGCAGACTGATCGGTCGGGCTCAGCGGAACGTTACGTTGCGCCGCGCCGCGCCGCGATCGACAGCGCGGCGTGGCGCTCGGCGCACGCAGCGGTATCCAGTTGGATATCGAGTCGTATCAGCAGCGGAATTTCCGAGGTCTGTTCGCGGCGCGTCTACGGCGCGACGGACTGGTACGTGGTGCCGAACTTGGCGCTGTTGAGGTAGGCGTCGGCGACCCCGGTGTTCACGCCGGACCGGTAAACGCCCCACTTCAGGTTGACGTGATTGCCCATCAGCGTCGCGGCGGAGTACAGCGTGGAGCCGTTGGTGAACTTCTGCTGCACGCCGTTGTACCAGAACTGCACCGAGCCGACCGAGTTGCTCCGGGAGAGCTTGAAGCCGATCACGAAGGTGTTCCACGTGCTGAGGCGCAGCGGGGCGTTCCAGATATGCCGGGACGAGCCGTCCGGGGACACCAGTTGGAAGTGCAGTAGGCCGTCGCCGAGGGTGCGCAGCACGAACGGGCCGGCGCCGACGCCGTTGGTCGGGGCGCCGTCGAGATGCATCTGGAAAAGCGCGACCCAGGCGCCCTTCTTGTCCGGCATCGGATTCCAGTACGCCCGCCAACCGACGTAGAAGGTCTGGCCGACCTTCGAGTCGTCGAGGGTGAACACCTGCCCGTTGGGCAGGCGCATGCCCCGGCTCTCGCAGCGGGACTTGACCCCGCCGTTGGTGTTCGTCTGGAACCGGTACGACGCGCCGAACTGTCCGGTCGGGTCTGGGACGACGGCGACCGAGCCAGGTGCTTCCTCGACCCCTTCGAAGACCGAGGTGCCCCGGCCCGGCTCGGCTTGCCAGATCAGGCCGGACGGGGTGGCGGACGGCGGCGTCGCGGTGGCGGACGGCGCGAACGCGAACGCGGCGGCGACCAGGCCGGCAGCAACGGCCAGGATCGTCGCCCGCGTCGTCTTGCGGCGACTGATGAAGATAGACATCAGCGGCTCCTCCATGGTGGGGTCATGTGGTGCAGACCAATGAAAGGTGAGACCCGACCTCTTGTCCACAAGGACCTCGTCCGGAGCCGAACCGCGTGCCCCGAGAATTACCGAGGAATGCCGCCTTTTCACAGGTGAAAGCGGGCGTGATGGACGCCGTCGAAATCCACTCGACGAATCATTTACATCGGATGTTTCTGTAACACCGTTTACGAACCGCTAGAAGCCGACCGCCAAGCGGCGCTAGTGCAAGTCGGTGGCTAGCTCTTCGAGCTCTGTCATCGAGGCGCTGCCGGCCACTATCACGGTTGACTTCGCGTCGGTGTGGAACAGGAGCGTGCGCAGACCGGTCGGCGTCGTGCCGGTGTAGCGCTGCCAGACGTTCGGCGTGGCACCGGTGATCTGGACGGCCGTATTCGGTGTGGCGTTGGAGTGCTGGTCGTTGAGGAACGAGGCTAGCGGTTCGGTGGTCTGCTCCACTGATGCGTAGCCGCCGCCCGGGGTGAGGTAGCCGAGGTGCCAGTCTGCGGCCGTGGCGCCCTGGGGTTCGTAGTTCACAGAGGTGAGCCGCCAACTCGTCGGCAGGCCGCTCGGCGCGAGCACGGCGAATGGCTCGGATTGGCGTGCGGCACCCAGCATGGCCTGGTACGACGCGTTGTCGATGACGTGCACCGGATCGCCGGGCTTCGACGGCTTGAGGATCAGCACGAGGGCGATGGGCACGGCGATCACAGCCAGGGAGAAGATCATGTCCCGGACGCTGGATTTCAGCCGTGCCTTTGTTGCCATGTCCCCATCGTCCCTGATCCGTCGCCGCGGATCACGACCGGGGGCGGGGTTGTCCGCGCCATTACTCTGATCATTAGATCGATACCCTCGAATGGCCGCTGGCCGAACCCTCAACGGCTGGCACCGTCTTACCCATGTCTGATGTCCGAGTGCGGAAGGACACCACTATGAGCAGTACGTCCGAGACCTCTTCCCCGCCGCAGCTGCCTGATCGCAACCTTGCCCTCGAGCTGGTCCGCGTCACGGAAGCCGCGGCGATGGCGGCTGGCCGCTGGGTCGGCCGTGGCGACAAGAACGGCGCGGACGGCGCGGCGGTCAGCGCGATGCGGCGGCTGATCAACACCGTGTCGATGGACGGCGTCGTCGTCATCGGCGAGGGCGAGAAGGACCACGCCCCGATGCTTTACAACGGCGAGCGAGTCGGTAACGGCGACGGTCCCGAGTGCGACGTGGCCGTCGACCCGATCGACGGCACCACGCTGAACGCCAAGGGCATGCCGAACGCCATCGCGGTCATCGCGCTGGCTGAACGTGGCGCGATGTACGACCCGTCGGCCGTGTTCTACATGGAGAAGCTGGTCACCGGGCCGGAAGCGGCCGACACCGTGGACATCACCGCCTCGGTCGAGCACAACATCAAGGCAGTCGCGCGGGCGAAGGGCAGCAAGCCCTCCGAAGTGACCGTGGTCATCCTCGACCGGCCCCGGCACGAGGACCTGGTCCGCGAAGTGCGTGAGACCGGCGCGCGCATCAAGTTCATCTCAGACGGTGACGTCGCCGGCGCGATCATGGCGGTGCGTCCGGACACTGGCATTGACCTGCTGTTAGGCGTCGGTGGAACGCCGGAGGGCATCATCGCGGCCTGCGCGATGAAGTGCCTCGGCGGGGTGATGCAGGGCAAGCTGTGGCCGCGTGACGACGCTGAGCGGCACAAGGCACGTGAAGCCGGACACGACCTCGACCGGGTGCTGACCACCGACGACCTGGTCACCGGCGAGAACGCGTTCGTCGCGATCACGGGTATCACCGACGGCGAGATCGTCCGCGGCGTGCGTTATCGCTCAGGCGGCGCGATTACGTCCTCGCTCGTGATGCGCTCCAAGAGCGGGACCGTACGACGGATCGACTCCGAGCATCAGCTCGATAAGTTGCGCAAGTACAGCGTCATCGACTTCGGATGAACGCATGCGCATCGCGACGCCTCGGGTACCTCGGATGGCGGTAGCACGTGTGGTGGCCCTTTGGTAGTAATCCGTTCAGCGCGGTTCATCCATTCAACACTGTTGGCGGGCGTTGACGGTCGGCCGGTGATACCCCTGAATGAGGTATCTGGAGCAATCATCGGATCGCGCCGCTGACGGAGGCACCTGATGTCCGGTCAGATCGAGGAGGCCGCCACCCCCAACGTCGCGCCGATCGAGCAGGACGGGCGCCGGGTCGGGCTGGTGTTCGCCGGAGTGATGCTCGGCATGTTCCTGGCCGCGCTCGACCAGACGATCGTGTCGACCGCGCTGCCGACCATCGTCAGCGACCTCGGTGGCGCGAACCACCTCTCGTGGGTGGTCACCGCGTACCTGCTGGCCTCGACGGCGACCACGCCGCTGTGGGGGAAGCTCGGCGACCTGTACGGCCGCAAGACGCTGTTCCAGATCTGCATCGTGATCTTCCTGGTCGGCTCGGCGCTGTGCGGCGTGTCGCAGAACATGGCGGAGCTGATCGGGTTCCGCGCGTTCCAGGGCGTCGGCGGCGGCGGACTGATGGTGCTGGCCATGGCGGTCATCGCGGACGTCGTGCCGCCGCGCGACCGCGGCCGGTACCAGGGCGTCATCGGGGCGGTCTTCGGCGTCTCGTCGGTCCTCGGGCCGCTGCTCGGCGGGTTTCTGGTGGACAACCTGTCGTGGCGGTGGGTGTTCTACGTCAACCTGCCGGTCGGCGCTGTGGCGCTGGCCGTCATCGCGATCGCGCTCACCTCGAAGTCGCCGGAGACCCGGCCACGGATCGACTACGCGGGCACGGTGCTGCTGGCCGCCGCGTCGACGTGTCTGGTGCTGATCACCAGCCTCGGCGGCACCACGTGGGGCTGGAACTCGGCGCAGGTGTGGAGCTGCGGAATCGGCGCCGCGCTGCTGCTGATCCTGTTCGTATACGTCGAATCGCGAGTGCCCGAACCGATCATGCCGCTGCGGTTGTTCCGCAATCCGGTGTTCTCGATGTGCTCGGGGATCGGCTTCGTGGTTGGCCTGTGCATGTTCGGCGCGCTGTCGTTCATCCCGCTGTTCATGCAGGTCGTGGACGGCAACTCGCCGACGACGTCGGGTCTGCGGCTGTTGCCGATGATGCTCGGTCTGCTGATCGCATCAACCGGGTCGGGGCAGCTGATCAGCCGATTCGGGCGGTACAAGATCTATCCGATCCTCGGCACGCTCATCATGGCGTTCGCCCTGTACCTGCTGTCGCGGATCGATGATCACACCAGCGCGACGATCATCGGCGTGGACGTGGCGATCCTCGGGTTCGGTCTCGGGTTATCGCTGCAGGTGCTGGTCATCGCGGTGCAGAACACGGTCGACTACGCCGATCTGGGGACGGCGACGTCCGGCGTGACGTATTTTCGCTCGATCGGCGGCTCGTTCGGCGCCTCGATCTTCGGCACGATCCTGAACAACACTCTGCATTCGAAGATCGCCGACGGACTGGCGCACGGCACTCTTTCGCCGCAGTTCCCGGTCAATAAGATCGTCGGGGCGCCGACCGCCGTGCACAAACTGCCGGCGGCGCTGGCCGATCCGTTCCTGCACATCTACGCGCTCTCCGTGCAGCGCGTGTTCCTCATCGCGACGCCGATCGCGCTGCTCGCCTTCCTGCTGACGCTGTTCCTACGCGAGGTCCCGCTGCGCGGCGCGACCACGGCGCCGGAGCCGAGCGCGCCGACGTTCCGCAGCTCGCTGGACGAGATCGAGGGCGCGCTAACGCGGCTGACCAGCCGTCAGAACCTTTACGACCGCTATCAGGCGTGCATCAACCGCGCCGGCATCGACATCAGCGTCCCGGTGGCTTACGGCGTCTTCCGGCTGCACCACGCCGGTCCCACTACGGACGAGGCGGCAGCGAAACGGCTCAACGTGCCGGTATCGGAGATCCGCGCGAAGATCGACCACATCATCGATGCGGGCTACGCGCAGCGCGACGGGAGCGGCACGGTGACGCTGACGCCGAGCGGCGTGCAAGTCATCGATCAACTGTCCAGCGCGCGGGAGGAAATCCTGCAGGAGCAGTTGGCCGGTTGGTCGCCGGAGCAGCATGCGGACCTGCTGTCGATGCTGCAGAAGCTCGCGAACAACTCGCTGGACGCACCGAACAGAGGCGTGATGTCGCGTCTCTGATCTAGCCGGCGATCACCGCCCTAAGGCCGTCCGACCACGGCGCCGGACGGAGGTCTCCTTCGGAGACTTTCACGATTGTCCGACTGCCGCGTGCATGCTCGATTTCCGTGCCGTCCGCTGCCTCAGACACGCACCGGAACGTGTACACCGCACTCGTGTTGCCTAGCCGTCCGAGGCCGACCTCAACGATCAACTCGCCGCGCTCACGCACGAAGGGCTGCAAGAACTCGATCTCGTAATGCTTAACCACAACGTTGTCGTCCGAAGGGTCGCGACCGGGCAACGAGAAGTGCCAGGCGGTACTCGCGCGCTCCACGTGGATCGCGTAACGCGCGTTGTGCAGCACGCCGAGCTTGTCGAGCTCGTCAAACCAGATGGTCGACCGGTAGACGTACAGCGGCTTGCGGTCGTTGTTGTTGCCGGTCGTTTCGCTCATCGGTATTTGAGCCATTTCTTCTTCGGGCGTTTGGATTCAACGCTACCGAACAGCGCTGTTCCGCGAATGTGCACGACCGGCGTCTCAGGCCCGAACACGGTCCCCGGCGCGGTGACCAGCTTTCGCGAGCCGAACACGGAACTGCCTTCGTCGTGCAGCACGACTCCGTCCGGCACGCGAATGATCACCTCGCCGAACACCGCGTTGGCCGTGATGGTGATCTCGCGCTGCTCCAGGATCGCCTCGGTCAGATCCAGCTCCACCGAGCCGAACAGTGCCCGCGCGGTGAGCCCCGAACGCACCAGCCACCGACCGGTGCGCTTCGACTCGCCGAACACTGCGACCACCTGCTCGCCGCTGCTGTAGCGCGACAGCGCGTCCGAGGACTGCGACGCTGACTGGCCGGCGGGCACGGACGGCGGCGCGAACTCCACCGGCAGGTCCGCGACCAGCGGCCGCAGCTCGCCGAGCGTCTTGGCGGCGTACGCGGTCTCAAGCCGGTCGCTGTGTTCTTCGGTGCTTAGGCGCCCTTCCGCGAAGGCTCGTCCGAGCAGTTCGGCGATGTGTTCACGGTCGGCGTCGGAGGCGCGCAAGCCGAGATCGCGGTCCTCGGGCTGACGCATCGCGGGGGAAGTCACGCAGCTACGCTACCGCCGCAGCCGGTGCTGGTCAGCCGCAGTTTGATTGCAATCCACCTGCCAGGCGGCGGTCATCGGATGGTGGCCAAGACCACGTCGCAGGCGGCGCTGGCCATGAGCGCGGCAGGCATAGGCTTTGTTTCTAGGTTTCTAGTGTCGAGATTTCGCAACAGTGTCTTTGCGGTCTTCAGGAGGCTCGTTCGTGCCGGAGTTCGCTTATTCAGATCTGCTTCCGCTCGGACCGGACGAGACCGAGTACCGGCTGTTGACCGCCGAGGGCGTGAGCACCGTCTCCGCTGCCGGTAGGACCTTCCTACAAGTAGAGCCGTCCGCGCTACAGCTGTTGACCGCGACCGCGATGCATGACATCGCGCACTACCTGCGGCCCAAGCACCTCACGCAGCTCGCGTCGATCATGAACGACGGGGAGGCTTCGCCGAACGACCGCTTCGTCGCGCTCGATCTGTTGAAGAACGCGAACATCGCGGCCGGCGGCGTGCTGCCGATGTGTCAGGACACCGGGACCGCGATCGTGATGGGCAAACGCGGGCAGAACGTGCTCACCGACGGCGACGACGAGGCGCACATCGCGCACGGTGTCTACGACGCGTATACGAAGCTGAACCTGCGTTATTCGCAGATGGCCCCGCTGACGATGTGGGACGAGAAGAACACCGGCTCGAACCTGCCGGCGCAGATCGAGCTCTACGCGACTCCCGGCTCCGCCTACAAGTTCCTGTTCATGGCTAAGGGCGGCGGCTCGGCGAACAAGTCGTATCTGTACCAGGAGACGAAGGCGGTGCTGAACCCGAAGTCGATGCTGCGGTTCCTAGAAGAGAAGATCCGCTCGCTCGGCACCTCGGCCTGCCCGCCGTATCACCTCGCGATCGTCGTCGGCGGCACGTCGGCGGAGTTCGCGCTGAAGACGGCTAAGTACGCCTCGGCCAAGTACCTCGACACCCTGCCGACCGAGGGCTCGATGCTCGCGCACGGCTTCCGCGACGTCGAACTTGAGGCCGAGGTGTTGGAGTTGACTCGGCATATCGGGATCGGCGCGCAGTTCGGCGGCAAGTACTTCTGCCACGACGTACGCGTCATCCGCCTGCCGCGCCACGGCGCCTCGTGTCCGGTCGCCATCGCGGTGTCCTGCTCGGCGGACCGGCAGGCGCTGGCGAAAATCACCGCCGAGGGCGTCTTCCTGGAACAACTGGAGACCGATCCGGCGCGATACCTGCCCGAGACGACGGATGAGCACCTTGATGACGACGTCGTGCGCGTCGACCTGAACCGGCCGATGAGCGACGTACGCGCCGAGCTATCGAAGTACCCGGTCAAGACGCGCCTATCGCTGTCCGGCACGCTCGTCGTCGCGCGCGATATCGCGCACGCGAAACTCAAGGAACTGCTGGACGCCGGAAAGCCGCTGCCGCAGTACATCAAGGATCATCCGGTTTATTACGCCGGACCGGCGAAGACCCCCGAAGGCTACGCGTCCGGTTCGTTCGGGCCGACTACCGCCGGACGGATGGATTCGTATGTTGATCAGTTCCAGGCCGCCGGGGGCTCGTTCGTCATGCTGGCGAAGGGCAACCGCAGCAAGCAGGTGACCGAGGCGTGCAAGGCGCACGGCGGCTTCTATCTCGGCTCGATCGGTGGTCCGGCGGCGCGGCTCGCGCAGGACTGCATCAAGCATGTCGAAGTGCTCGACTATTCGGAGCTGGGCATGGAAGCCGTCTGGCGGATCGAGGTCGAGGACTTCCCCGCGTTCATCGTGGTCGACGACAAGGGGAACGACTTCTTCACCAACCCCGGCGACAGCACGCCGTTGCTGAGTATTGGCCAGCGACCGTGAATTAAGCAGGGCTCGAACGACGAAACTGCCTGGAACGCTGCGTGTCAGCGTTCCAGGCAGTTTCGCGTTATTGGTGTTACTTGCTGCTTACCGGCTTAGTACCAGCCGTGGGACTCCCAGAAGCCCTGCGCGGCGCACGGCGAGCCGTAGCGCTCGTCCATGTAGCCGAGGGTCCACTTGATTTGGGTCGCCGGGTTGGTCTGCCAGTCCGGGCCCGCGGAGGCCATCTTGTCGGCAGGTAGCGCCTGACCGATGCCGTACGCACCGCTGGACGGGTTCGTCGCGGTGACGCTCCATCCGGACTCGCGGCTGACGATCCAGGAGAAGCAGCTGAACTGGCCGGACGGCACGATCTGCTCGGCGACCTGATACGCGCTCATACCCGAGTAAGAGTTGGACACCTTCGTCTCGACCGGCGCCGGTGCCGGTGAGGGAGGCGCGGCCTCCGTGGTGGCAGGAGCCGGGGCCGGAGCGGGCTTCACCGGGGCCTGCGCGGGCGGCGCCTTCGGCTTGGCCACTACCGGCTTGATGTCGACCACGTTGCCCAACGGATGCGCCGGCAGGTCACCGGCGGCGAGCGCGTGGGCTGCCGCGTGCGTAAGCGCGGTGCTGGTGACCCCCTGCTGCGCGACCGGGATGGTCGCCGCGTGGGCATCCGACGCAGTGGCGGTGATCCCGCCCACGATGGCGCCGGTCACAGCAGTACAAGAAGCAGCGGTTATTGCGATTTTATGCTTGTGCGCCGATATCGACGCGGACATCGAGGACATGGACAGGCGAAGCCTGGGCACGTAAAGCCTTCCGTCTGCCGCAAGGCAGCACGAAGCGGCAGCCGTCATCGGCCGCTGAATTGGCGGCTTCAAAACCACGGACGCTTCGGGCGCAGAGCGGCGCCTCGCCCCTTTTTGACTCTTCGAGCCCGCGTTCTGGTGAGCACTAGTGCGGGTGTGCTCGGTGCGGGTGGCGCGCCCGGGTCCGTTCTCGTTCGGATGGCCGTCGCGTGGGGCCTGACTCATCGAGGCTGCCTGATTGTTGGCCGAAACCCCAAATGAATCAGATGTGGGTTAAATCACACCTATTACACCCTGTGTGCAGGGCTTTTTACGCTTCGTAGACGCGGAGCAGGTCAAGATGATGATCAAAAACGACGCCGGCGGCCCCGGGAAATTGCTTCCGGGGCCGCCTTTTTGTGACCTGGCTCACATTATTCGTCGGATCGGACGACCATCAGACTGCTAAGTCCTCCAGCATTTCGGTCACTAGAGCCGCGATCGGGGACCGCTCGGAGCGCGTCAGAGTCACGTGCGCGAACAGCGGGTGACCCTTCAGCTTCTCCACTACCGCGACTACACCGTCGTACCGGCCGACGCGCAGGTTGTCGCGCTGCGCGACGTCGTGCGTAAGCACGACGCGTGAGCCGGAGCCGATGCGGGAGAGCACCGTGAGCAACACGTTGCGTTCGAGCGACTGTGCTTCATCGACGATTACGAAGGAGTCGTGCAGCGAGCGACCGCGGATGTGTGTGAGCGGCAGAACTTCGAGCATGCCGCGGTCCACCACCTCGTCGATCACATCGCTGGTGGTCAGCGCGGACAGGGTGTCGAAGACCGCCTGGCCCCACGGGCTCATCTTCTCGCCCTCAGTGCCCGGCAGGTAGCCGAGGTCCTGGCCGCCGACCGCGTAGAGCGGGCGGAAGACGACGACCTTGCGGTGTTGCCGGCGCTCCATAACCGCCTCGAGGCCCGCGCACAGCGCCAGCGCCGACTTGCCGGTGCCCGCGCGGCCGCCGAGCGAGATGATGCCGACGTCCGTGTCGAGCAGCAGGTCGAGCGCGATGCGCTGCTCGGCCGAGCGTCCGTGCAGACCGAAGGCCTCGCGGTCGCCCCGCACCAGCCGCACCTGCTTGTCCGAAGTCACCCGCCCCAGCGCCTTGCCGCGCTCCGAGACCAGCACCAGCCCGGTGTGCACGGGCAGTTCCGCGGCCTCGGGCAGCTCGATGCGGCCTTCCTCGTAGAGCCGGTCGACCGTCGAGCCGGCGATTTCCAGCTCTGCCATACCGGTGTAGCCGGAGGTGATCGCGAGCTCCGCGCGGTATTCCTCGGCCGGCAGGCCGACCGCCGCCGCCTTGACGCGCAGCGGAAGGTCCTTGGAGACCAGCGTGACCTGATTGCCCTCACCCTCAAGGGACTTGGCGACCGCGAGAATGCGCGTGTCGTTGTCCGGCGAGCCCGCCGAGGGCCGGAAGCCGGGCGGGAGCACCGCCGGATCGGTGTGGTTGAGCTCGACGCGCAGCGTGCCGTCCGCCGACCCGATCGGAATGGGCGCGTCGAGGCGCCCGTATTTCACGCGCAGCTCGTCGAGCATCCGCAGCGCGGACCGCGCGAAGTATCCGAGTTCGGGATGGTGGCGCTTGCCTTCGAGTTCGCTGACGACCACCAGCGGAATGACGATCTCATGCTCGTCGAAGCGGGTGATCGCGGCCGGATCCGCGAGGAGGACGCTGGTGTCCAGCACGAAAGTGCGCCGTTCGGGACGGGCGGAACGGCGCTTGGTTGTAACGGCCACTTAGCACGACTCCCTGTGGCGCGCCGTGCCCGGCACGCCCTGAACGAGGGTGGGACTTGCACCGGTCACAACGGTAAGGAGGGCGGGCGGCTCCAGGCGAGGAGTTTTCGGCTGATCACCGGCCCAGACACGGGGCACGCTCGGCGTTTGCCCCTCAGACCGGTGTCACACGTCATACCAGGGAATTACCCCACCCGGACTACGTGAAAACGGGTCGGTGCCGCGACTTAAGCCGCGCGAAGCATGGTCACGCGACGTCAGACTTCGTTACACACCATAACGGCGTTGACGCATACTGTAGTTACGTAACGCCCGCAGAAAATCGATCTTGCGGAAGGCGGGCCAGTACGCTTCGCAGAAGTAGAACTCTGAGTGCACCGACTGCCAGAGCATGAATCCGGACAGCCGCTGTTCGCCAGAGGTGCGGATGAGCAGGTCCGGGTCGGGAAGTCCGCGTGTATATAGATGTTCGGCAATGTGTTCGACGTCGATTACCTGTGCCAGGTCCTCGATCGTCGTACCGCGCTCGGCGTGCTCGTAGAGCAGCGAACGCACCGCGTCGGCGATCTCGCGTCGGCCGCCATAACCGATCGCTGCGTTGACCACGAGGCCGGTGTTATCGGCGGTGCGCGCGGCGATCTCCTTAAGCGCGCGGGCGAAATCGCCCGGCAGCAGATCGAGCGCGCCGAGCGGCTGGACGCGCCAGCGGCCGGTGTCGGCGAGGCTGCGTACCGAGCCCTCGATGATCTGCAGCAGGTCGACGAGCTCGTCGGCGGGCCGGTTGAAGTTGTCGGTGGAGAACAGCCAGAGCGTCACCACCTCGACCCCGGCCTCTTCGCACCACTCGAGCAGTTCCTGGATCTTGTCCGCGCCGCGCTGGTGCCCGGTGGCGATCTGCTCGCCGACCGACTTGGCCCAGCGGCGGTTGCCGTCCATGACCACGCCGACGTGCCGCGGCGCACGCGAGCGGTCAAGCTTCGCGGTCAGCCGTTTCTCGTACACGCCGTAGACGAGGTCTCGCACACTCATCTCGACGCCTCTCGCTCGCCAGCGGTTCTTCCTGCGGAACCCTATCTCCACGACAGCCGCCTCGACTCACGATGGAGCGAGGCGGCTGTGAGGATCTGGTGAAGATCCGTTGAGATGACTGATGTCAGTCGTCAGGCTCAACAGTGATCAGATTCACCGCTTATCAATAGATGTCAGCCGAGGCGGGCCTCCAGAGCGCGGTGCTCCTCCCATAGTTCAGCCGGCAGATGGTCGCCGAACCGCTTGAAGTGGGCCGGGATCAGCTCCGCCTCGTGCCGCCAGACCTCGCGGTCCACTGCGAGCAGCTGCTCAAGGTCCTTGTCGTCGAGCCACAGGCCATCCAGATCGAGGGAATCCTGTGTCGGGGACGACACCGATCGGCGTCTGCACGCCGTCCGCGCGACCGTCGAGCCGGTCGACGATCCACTTGAGCACGCGGCTGTTCTCGCCGAACCCGGGCCACAGGAAGTGCCCGTCGGCCGCCTTGCGGAACCAGTTGACGTAGTAGATGCGCGGCAGCTTCGCCGGATCGGCCTGCGCGCCCACTTCCAGCCAGTGCCCGAAGTAGTCGCCCATGTTGTAGCCGCAGAACGGCAGCATCGCGAACGGGTCGTAACGCAGCTCGCCGACCGTGCCCTCCGCCGCAGCGGTCTTCTCCGAGGCGACGTTCGCGCCGAGGAAGACGCCGTGCTGCCAGGACAGCGACTCGGTGACCAGCGGAACGGACGTGGCGCGGCGTCCGCCGAACAGGATCGCCGAGATCGGCACGCCCCTCGGGTCCTCCCACTCGGACGCGATCGTCGGGCACTGCGCCGCCGGGACGCAGAACCGTGAGTTGGGGTGCGCGGCGGGCTCGGTCGACCGAGGCGTCCAGTCGCGGCCCTTCCAGTCGGTCAGGTGCGCCGGCGGCTCGTCGGTCAGGCCCTCCCACCACACGTCGCCGTCGTCGGTGAGCGCGACGTTGGTGAAGATGGTGTTCTCAGTCAGCGTCGCGACCGCGTTAGCGTTCGTGCTCATGCCTGTGCCGGGCGCGACGCCGAAGAACCCTGCCTCCGGGTTGATCGCGTAAAGGCGCCCGTCGGCGCCGAAACGCATCCATGCGATGTCGTCGCCGACCGTCTCGACCTTCCAGCCGGGGATCGTCGGCGAGAGCATCGCCAGGTTCGTCTTACCGCAAGCCGACGGGAATCCGGCCGCGATGTACTTAACGTCGCCGTTCGGCGGCGTCAGCTTGAGGATGAGCATGTGCTCGGCCAGCCAGCCCTCGTCGCGGGCCATCACCGACGCGATGCGTAGGGCGTAGCACTTCTTGCCGAGCAGTGCGTTACCGCCGTATCCGGATCCGTACGACCAGATCTGGCGCGTCTCCGGGAAGTGGGTGATGTACTTCGTCGGGTTGCAAGGCCACGGCACGTCCGCCTGACCAGCCTCCAACGGCGCACCGACCGAGTGCACGGCCTTGACGAAGTCGCCGTCCGTGCCGAGTTCGTCGAGCACTGCCTTGCCCATACGCGTCATGACGCGCATCGACAGCGCCACGTACGCCGAGTCGGTTATCTCGACGCCAAGCGCCGAGAGAGGAGAGCCGATCGGTCCCATCGAGAACGGGACGACGTACATCGTGCGTCCGCGCATCGAGCCGGCGAACAGGCCATCGAGCGTCTGCCGCATCTCGGTGGGCGCGACCCAGTGATTGGTCGGCCCGGCGTCGATCTCGCGCTCGGAGCAGATGAACGTGCGGTCCTCGACGCGCGCCACGTCGGACGGGTCGGATGCCGCGTAGAACGAATTCGGTCGCTTGGTGGGATTGAGCCGCCGCAACGTGCCCTTCTCAACAAGCTCTTCGGTCAGCCGAGCCCATTCGGCGTCGGAACCGTCGCACCAGACGATCTGCTCCGGCTGGGTCAGCTCGGCGATCTCGCGTACCCACGCGGCCAGCCCCTGGTGACGGGTCGGCGGGTTCTCTTGGTTATCGGGATGTTCGTGATGTTCGGGATTTTTGGACAACGCCGTTTGCACGGCTTCAAAGGCGGGCGACATCGTGCGCACTCCTAAGGGACGCCGGGAGTCCGCACCTCCCGGGCGTGATGAGGGGTGCTTTGGACTATAGCCACGAGTGTCCACATCGTGGATACCCAAAAGTTACTTAGCAGTAGGTTACGTAGGCGTAGGTTAGGCTGGAGAAGCCAGCGGTCGCACCGGCGCGGCGTGGCGCAATGTCCGGAAAGACATCGATTCGCCAGGCTGCTGAGGGCGGCCGGACAGGAGTGCGGTGTGACCAATCTCATGGCGCAGGGCGGCGACGCGCTCGACCCGCGACCCGCGGCTGTGAGGCAAGTCTCCCCTGCACAGGCTGTGGCGTCCGCCACAACGGCGGTCAACAACGCCACCGCGGCGGCCGCCGCGGCAGCGGTGGCGGTCAAGCCGAAGCTGCGCGGATGGTTCCACGCCGGCGTCTTCCCGCTCGCAGTAGCCGCCGGCATCGTCCTGATCGCACTAGCCCCGACGACCGCGACATCCGTCGAGTGCGCGATCTTCGCGGTCAGCTCGTGGATGCTCTTCGGCGTGAGCGGCGTCTACCACCGAGGAACGTGGGGCCCGACGGTGCGCGGCGTACTGCGCAGGCTCGACCACACCAACATCTTCCTGATCATCGCCGGGACGTACACGCCGATCTCGCTCACCCTCCTGTCCCACAAGTCGGCCGTCGTGCTGCTGTCGCTAGTGTGGGGCGGCGCGCTGCTAGGCATCGGGATGCGCGTCTTCTGGCTAGGCGCGCCAAGATGGGTATACGTGCCCTGCTACCTAGCGCTCGGCTGGGCCGCCGTGTTCTACCTGTCGAGCTTCCTGCAAGTCGGCGGCTGGGGCGTAGTCGGCCCGATCATCGCCGGCGGCCTGCTCTACTCGGCGGGCGCAGTCGTCTACGCGCTGAAGAAGCCGAACCCCTCCCCGCGCTGGTTCGGCTTCCACGAGATCTTCCACGTGTGCACGATCGCGGCGTTCGTATGCCACTACATCGCGATCTCGATCACCGTCTACGCGCACGCCTAGCAGTCACAGGCACGCCTGGGGCCGTCCCGCACCCCGCGTCACCTCACGCGCAGAACGGCCCCGGACACACAAACGCCGCCGGCACGTCCGACAACAGCGCCTCCGCCACCGCGAGTCCGTACCCGGCAAAGCGCGGTGCGCGTTCAGCGAGCCGCGATGCGGCAGTCAGCGCCCGATGCGCATCATCCAAATGGTCTAACGAACCAGCCGTAACCGCGTATGCGACAAATCCCGCCGCGGCAGCCGAAGCACCGGACGGCGTCGCGTTATCGGTCGGGTCACTAGGCCGGAAGTACAACGCATCCGCATCAGCCGCCGTGTCGTGGAAGCCGTCCTCCGACACGAACTGCTCACGCACCGTCTCAAGCAGCCGAGCAGCCAAATCCAGCCACTGCTTATCCCCCGTCGCCGAATACAGAACGCAGAACCCTTCCGCGACGCAGCCGTAATCCTCCAGCACACCGGGATTCCCCGACGCGGCGCCATCGCGCGACGTCCGCGTCAATCGCGCCACCTCCGGCCGCGCGCCGCCCTCACCCTCGCCGTCCCCCTCCCCCGCGCCATCTCCCACATGCACATCCGCCAACACCCGCGCTGCGCCCAACGCCGCTTCCAGCAAGTGCGGCATCTCAAGTGCCAGCGACGTCTCAACCAGCGCCGTGATCGCGAGCCCATTCCACGCGGCCACCACCTTGTCGTCGCGATGCGGCTGCGGCCGCTCCTCGCGCGCGGCCAGCAACGCCCGCCGCACCCGGTGGTACTGCTCCTCGTCCGTCGGATTAGCCAACATTTCGAGCACCGACGCGCCGTGCTCGAACGTGCCCGACTCCGTCACGTGGAAAAACTCTGCTGCCCACGCGCCGTCCGACTCGCCAAGTACCTCCCGCAGCTGCGCGGGAGTCCACACGTACGTCAAGCCCTCGACGCCATTGGTATCCGCATCGAGCGCCGACGCGAATCCGCCCTCCGCCGTGCGCAGTTTCGTGAGCAGAAACTCCGACGTATGCGTTGCAACGCGTGCGAAGAACCCGTCCCCGGTCGCCTTATGCAGCAACGTATACACACGTAGCAGCAATGCATTGTCGTACAACATCTTCTCGAAGTGCGGCACGGTCCACCTCGCGTCCACCGAGTACCGTGCGAACCCGCCGCCGATCTGGTCGTACATCCCGCCGCGCGCCATCGCCTCACACGTGCGCCGCACCATCTCAAGCGCCCGAGGCGATCCGGTGCGTGCGTGATGCCGCAACAACTGCAGCAACGTCATCGACGGCGGAAACTTAGGCGCGCCCCCAAATCCCGCGTGCACGGGATCGAACTCGCGCTCCAGCCCCACCACCGACGCATCAAGCGCCGCCGCGTCGGGCGCACCGCCGTCCACTCCCACCGGCGCCGCAGTCCGCGCGATCTGCCCCGCGACGTCGTCCCCCACCTTCTCGATCTCAGCCCGCCGATCGCGCCAAGCCGTACCGACCGCATCTAGCAACGCCTGGAACGACGGCATACCGCCGCGCGACTCCCGCGGGTAGTAAGTGCCGCAGTAGAACGGTTTCCCAGCCGGCGTCGCGAACACGGTCATGGGCCACCCGCCCTGCCCCGTCATCGCCTGCGTCGCCGTCATGTACACGGCATCAACGTCCGGCCGCTCCTCGCGGTCGACCTTGACGCACACGAACCCGGCGTTCATCAGCGCCGCGGTCTCCGGGTCCTCGAACGACTCGTGCGCCATCACGTGACACCAGTGGCAGGCCGCGTACCCGATCGAGATCAGCAGCGGCACATCCCGCCGCCGCGCCTCGGCCATCGCCTCCTCACCCCACTGCCACCAATCCACCGGATTGTCCGCGTGCTGCAGCAGATACGGCGAGGTAGCGCCACCGAGCCGGTTCATAACCCCAGCCTCTCACACCGCTGGGCAAAGCGGCCTATGTGACCCATTTGATGAAGCACTGATGCACGCCGCGATGCCTGTGGGCCAATCATGTGCGAAAGCTCGTAGCACTCGTCGAGGCCTGGGCGAGTTGGCCAGAGTCCACGAAGGGGCGGACGCCCCTGGAGTG
>CAVQPP010000308.1:0-13218 GCA_963714445.1 uncultured Actinomycetota bacterium | reverse complement strand
CCACTCAGAAGATCGGCCCAGACGAAAGCACCGACGCCAGAGGGACGATTCGGAACGCCCAGTACGAAAGTTGATCGAGTACAAACCCCTCAACGAAGAGGGATCGGTCAAGGGTGATGATACAAACCAGATGGTGGTCTACAAGCCTCGCGCGGAGTTACTACTTGGCTACATCAACAAAGGTCCGGAGAGCGAGCGAGCGCGGCGTTAGCATGAACAAGGCTTTGAAGAGGTATCATCGCGATCGAAATGCGATGGGAGTTGGCCTGACCAGGGCCAGAGGAAGAGAAGGAGTTGTGGAGGAGTCTGAGGATGAAGCGGAATGACAGAGGAGAAATCGTATTGTTTCTATGATACAAGATTTGCCAGGTTTACGGCAGGCGCATGCTTTTGCATTGCTTTGTTGCAAATTGCGGGACGATCGCCTGGTGCTTCATCCGGCTCATGTGCTCCGCGGTGATGATGTCGCGGTTGCCGGTGCAGGTGACGAAGATGTCGGCGATGCCGACGACCTCGTCGATCGTGGTGACCTGGTAGCCGTCCATCGCGGCCTGCAGCGCGCAGATCGGGTCGATCTCGGTGACGATGACCCGGGCGCCCTGGCCGCGCAGCGACTCGGCGCAGCCCTTGCCGACGTCGCCGTAGCCGAAGACGACTGCGACCTTGCCGCCGATCAGCACGTCGGTGGCCCGGTTGATGCCGTCGATCAGCGAGTGGCGGCAGCCGTACTTGTTGTCGAACTTGCTCTTGGTGACCGAGTCGTTGACGTTGATCGCCGGGAACTTCAGCGTGCCGGCCTCGAACATCTCGTAGAGGCGGTGCACGCCGGTGGTGGTCTCCTCGGTCACGCCCTTGACCGAGTCCGCGACGGCGGTCCACTTCTTGCCGTCGGCGGCCAGCGAGGCCTTGAGGCTGGCCAGGATGATCTGCCACTCCTCCGCGTCGTCGGCGGCCGGCTCGGGCACCACGCCGGCAGCCTCGTACTCGGCGCCCTTGTGGACGTAGAGCGTCGCGTCGCCGCCGTCGTCCAGGATCATGTTCGGCTGCTCGCCGTCCGGCCAGGTCAGCGCCTGCTCGGTGCACCACCAGTACTCTTCGAGCGTCTCGCCCTTCCACGCGAAGACCGGCACGCCCTTGGCCGAGTCCACGGTGCCCTCGGGGCCGACGGCGATCGCCGCGGCGGCGTGGTCCTGGGTGGAGAAGATGTTGCACGACGCCCAGCGCACCTGTGCGCCGAGCGAGACGAGGGTCTCGATCAGCACCGCGGTCTGGATCGTCATGTGCAGCGAGCCGGTGATCCGCGCGCCACGCAGCGGTTGGGTCTCGGCGTACTCGCGTCGCACCGCCATCAGGCCGGGCATCTCATGTTCAGCCAACTGGATCTCCTTGCGACCGAAGTCGGCAAGTGACAGATCCGCGACCTTGAAGTCGGTAAGCGCCATGCGTCTCCTCCCAGAGTTCTCACGGAGAGTCTAGAAGGGCGCAGGCGTGCTCAGGCACCGGACCACAAATTACGCAGCCCCGACTCGATGTCCACGTACGAACCGTGCGAGTTTTCCAGCACGGTCGCGATACGCATCATCACGCCGTGCAGGTCCCGCGCGGCGGAGTCCCATACGTGCTGCTGGTACTGGTAATTAACCGCCGCCGCACCATCCCAGTCGGCGACTAGCGGTTGCAGCATGATTCGGAGGTCGGACAGCAGCGTGTCAATGTTCGCGGCTACGGAACGCACCGCTGCTGCGGCACCCTCGATGTCGTCGAAGGTGACATTGATCTCCCCGTTGACTACCACGTCACTACCCCTGTTGCGCCGCGCCCGTTCCCTCCCTGTCGGCACACACGGTATCGCGGACGACGGGATCTGACACGCCGCTTGGCATTACTCGCTCGACTTCTCTACCGGCGGTTTTCCTTACTACGCAGCCTTCGGTTACTGCGCAGTGCGGATGCGGTACTCGTCGATGGTGCGCCCTTGGTCGGGGCCGACGCCCGTGAGTATCGCGAGGTACGCGGCGGCGAAGTCGACGACGGCGATCAGGAACGCGGCGCGAGCGAGCGGGTCGGACTGTTCGGCAGTGAGGACGGTGAGCGGGATGCCACGGTCGCGCACCAAGTTCTCGACGACAGGCAGGCGCGGATCTGCGCCATCTTCGGCGAGGAGGACCACCGCGGCGGACTTGTCGGCGCCGTCCTCGAAGGGGTCGCGGAAGATGTCGGCTGTTCCGGCCGCGAGCGGGCCGTCGACGAGGCCCAACTGTCCCCGACCGAGGTCGGGCAACGCGGCGTGGATAACCGGCAGTCCGGCGCGTAGCGCGACCTGGTCGGCTAGCCGTTCGGCGGCGACGGCAGCGACGAGGCCGGAGGCCCAGACGGCGGCGGCCGACTCGGCGAAACGCAGCGCGATTTCCTTCGCCGGGTTGACGAAGGGCTCCTGGCTCGGGCGGCAGCGTATGGCGGCCTCGTCGGCGGCGGACGCGGCCGAGTCGTAGCGCTGCGGCGGGATGATGCCGGCGGTCTCAGCCGCGATCAGGGTCGGGATGACGATGGACCAGAGGCGGGACCAGACCGGTGCGACGTCATCGCCCATCGCGATGAGCGTGCCGCGCACCTGCCGGCACAGGTCGCCGATCGGTGACGTCGTGGGGGCGACGACCACGATGCGGCAGCCGCGACGTCCGGCCTCGGCCAGCGCGGCGGAGATCTCCGGGGCGCGGCCAGCGGTGGACGCGACGACGACGAGGTCGAGTGGCCCGACCCAGCCGGGCAGTGCCGGGCCGGGGACGGGCACGATCGGGACCGTGGCAGCCGCGCCAGCGACCGCTGTCAGCAGCCGCGCGACGATCGCCCCGGTGCCGTATCCGAGCACGATCAGCACGCGCGGGCGGCCGTCGGCGGCGAGGTCACGCAGGGCCTGGTCGGCCGCCGGGTCAAACTCGCGCAGCGCCGCGGCGCGGCGGATGCGGGCACCGGTCGCGGCGATCAGGCGCAGCGTACCGCCGTGGTCCGCGCGTTCCGCGGCTTCGGCGTCGGACAGCAGGTCCTCGTGAAGTTCCATGGTTGGCTGCGGTCAGATCGCTCAGTTGGCCTTACGCGCCTCGTCGATCAGTAGCACCGGGATGTGGTCGCGGACCGGGTAGGCCAGCGCGCAGGCCGCGTCAGTGCAGACGAGCTCGGAGGCTTCGACGTCCTCACGCAGCGGGGCGTGGCACTTAGGGCACGCGAGGATTTCCAGGAGGGAGGGCTCGACCAGGGTCGCCATGATTCCTCTACTGATCAGTTGGCGCGCCGGTCAGGCGCGGACGATGGCGAGGACGGCGTCACGGATTCCCGCGACTTCCTCGGAGGTACGTGCTTCTACGTTAAGCCGCAGAAGCGGTTCCGTGTTCGAAGGACGCAGGTTGAACCACCAGCCGTCGCCGGAAACGGTCATGCCGTCGAGGTCGTCGATGGCGACGCCGGGCTGTCCCTCGTACGCGGCGCGGACGGCGTCGGCACGTCCTGCCTGGTCGGTGACCTGGCTGTTGATCTCGCCGGAGGCGGCGTAGCGGGAGTACTCGGCGACCAGCTCGGACAGCGGACGGGGCTGCTCGCCGAGCGCCGCGAGGACGTGCATCGCGGCGAGCATGCCGGTGTCGGCCTTCCAGAAGTCCGCGAAGTAGTAGTGCGCGGAGTGCTCGCCGCCGAACACGGCGCCGGTCTTAGCCATCTCCTGCTTGATGAAGGAGTGGCCGACGCGGGTACGCACCGGCACGCCGCCGTGCTCGCGGACGATCTCAGGCACTGCTTGGGACGTAATGAGGTTGTGGATGATCGTCGCGCCCGGGTGCTTAGCCAGCTCACGGACAGCTACCAGCGCGGTGACGGCGGAGGGCGGGACCGGCTCGCCGCGCTCGTCGACCACGAAGCAGCGGTCGGCGTCGCCGTCGAAGGCCAGGCCGATGTCCGCGCCGACTTCGACGACCTTCTTCTGCAGGTCGACGATGTTCTTCGGGTCCAGCGGGTTGGCCTCGTGGTTCGGGAACGATCCGTCGAGCTCGAAGTACATCGGGACCAGGTCGAGCGGCAGGCCCTCGAAGACGACCGGGACCGTGTGCCCGCCCATGCCGTTACCGGCGTCCACGACCACCTTGAGGCGGCGGTTAGCGGTGATGTCGACCAGCGTGCGGATGTGGTCGGCGTAGGCGGTGAGCAGGTCCTGCTGCGTGATGGTGCCCTGCGTCGCGGCCGGGGCGATGGTGCCGGGCTCCGCCAACTCCTGCGCGGCGAGGTCGCGGATCTCGCTCAGACCGGTGTCCTGGCCGACCGGGGCCGCTCCGGCGCGGCACATCTTGATGCCGTTGTACTTGGCCGGGTTGTGGCTGGCGGTGAACATCGCACCGGGCAGGTTGAGGTGGCCGGAGGCGAAGTAGAGCTGGTCGGTGGAGGCCAGGCCGATCTGAACCACGTCCGCGCCCTGACCGGCCGCGCCGCGCGAGAAGGCGGCGGACAGGTCCGGCGACGACGGGCGCATGTCCCAGCCGACGGTGATCGCGGTCGCACCGGTCACCCGCACGAACGCGGCGCCGATCGCCTCGGCGATGCGCTCGTCGAGTTGGTCGGGCACGACACCTCGGACGTCGTACGCCTTGACCAGGTGCGTTAGGTCACCTGAGGTCGGGTGCGGGGCGGTCACGGTGGTCGGCTCCGTTCCATCCGGTCCATCCGTCGCACCGGTCGTTCGGCGCGTCGTCGAGGCGAGCCTACCGGCTCGGGATGGGGCGTGGTTTAGCGGCCGGGAGCGGCGAGTGAGAGGTCTGTTTCAGGCGGTCAGCGGCGGGTTCGGCCGGACGATCAGACGCCGCATCAGGTCGGCGCCTTTAGTCGCCGCTCTCCGTTACCGCGCGCAGGTGGCCGCGGCGGGGCGGGGTGTCGCCGTGCGGGACAGCGGTCGGACGACTCGGCTCCGTCTCGGCGGGGGCGAGTGGAGCGCGCGCGGCCTCGCGTACAGCCATGGCGAGGGCTTCCAGGTCGTCGCTGGAGGGGGTACGTCGGCCGGTCTCCGGCGGGGAGAGCCGCATGACCTGCCAGCCGCGCGGGGCGGTCAGCCGCTCGGAGTGCTCCGAGCACAGGTCGTAGCAGTGCGGCTCGGGATACGTGGCCAGGGGCCCGAGGACTGCCGTGGAGTCCGCATAGACGTACGTCAACGTCGCCACGGCTTGACGGCCACAGGCGGTGCGCGAACAGCGACGGACAGGGCTCACATGCGCGAGTGTATTGCGGCGGGCGCCGGGGCTGCCAGACGCCACGCAATCCGTCTCCCGGGCCCGCGTCACGTTTGTCCCATTGGACGGGCTTCTGGATGCCGTATCTGCCGCGGGAGGGCGCGGCCGGGATACGCTCGATTCCGTGCAAAGTTCTGCTGAGCCGCGATCGGGCCGACCCCAGCGTCCGAGACGGCGCCGGGGCAGGGATCGGCGCGGGCGGGGGCTGCGCGGGCCGCTGGCCCCGCCGGAGATCCCGCTCAGCCTGACCAGGGCCGAACAGTTCGACGAGTTGGTGCTGGACGCGGTGGAGCGGCTGGAGCGCAGGTGGCCGCAGCTGTCCGGGGTGGAGTTCGCGGTCGAGGAGGTGCCGCCGCCGGGGGCCGAGCTGTGGTCCGACGAGCCGGTGCCGCTGGGCCGGGTCGTGCAGGCCGGGCAGGGCGAACCGGCCAGGATCGTGCTTTACCGCCGGCCGCTGGAGGTGCGCGCGCCGGTGCGCGCCGAGCTGGGCATGCTGGTGCACGACATCGTGGTGGAGCAGGTCGCGGACCTGCTCGGCCTTGATCCGGACACCATCGACCCGGAGTAGGGCAGGCTCAGGTGACGGGCGTCCACCGGGCGCACTGAAGTGCGAACCGGCGTCCGCAGGGCGCGCGGCGGGCGTCAGTACTCCCGCGCGTGCGGGCTGTGGCTACTGCGGCACGACGCCGGACAGGTCGTTCAGGACCGGCGGGATCTGCACGGTTTCCAGCGCGGTCGACATCGGCTGGATCGTGATCAAGCCGCCGTTGGTCATCACCCGCGCAGCGTAAATCGAGTTCGCGCCGGCGAGCGGTGTTACCGAGAGCGCGAAGGATGTGGAGCCCTTTGGTGCCTGAACGGTTACCGCCTTGGTGCTCTGCGCGGGGACGGTCACCGTCTGCGGTGCGGGGGCGCCGTTGCCCTCGGCAGTGACTTGGACCTGGGCACTCTGCGTGGAGTTGTTGGTCAGCTCGACGACGGAACCGCCGTTGTCGTCCGCGACGATCGACTCGCCGGCCAGGGCCGAGACGGGGCTGAGGTACGCGACGTCGCTGCCGCCCTCGCCGGTGACCTTGATCTCGGCCAGGAACGGTGTGTTGTTGCTGCTGTCGATCTGCAGCGCCCCGGCCTCGCCGACGGCGGGCACGTTGGACAGGTCGACCTGCTCGACCCGCCCGGCGGTCAGGTGCGGCACGGTGACCGTCGGGGTGATCTTCGAGCCGCCGATCCAGTGCAGGGTCACGTCCGTGTCCGCGTTCGGCGAGAACAGGATGAGCTGGAGCTTCATCGGCGACGCGGGCTTGGCCGTCGGCGCCGGGACGCCGGGGAGCACCTGGTGCGCGGCGGGCTTCTGGGCCAGGACGAAGTCGCGGCCGCCGAGGCCGTCCGAGTCGAGCAGGGCGGCGCTGACCCGGCCGGCCGTGGCCACCACGTGGATGGCGACCGGGAGGCCGTTGTTGCTGAAGTTGCCCAGGTCGACCGGCGGCGTGCGCTGGTCGCCGCCGGGCACCAGCAGGCCTTGGCCGAGCTGCATGGCCTGGCCGCTGACCGCGCCGTTGTCGTTGAAGGCGGCCATGTTGACCTGCGCGGCGAGCGAGTCGCTGTCGTAGAGGTTGATCTTGGCGTTGCTCTTTGGACCGGGATCAGCGCCGAGATACCAGAACTCGACGTCCGGGGCGGTGCACGGGGTGGACGCGAGTCCGTGCAGGCTCGAGGTCGAGCCGCTGCCGAGCGTCTCGGTGACGGTGAATCCGGGCGCGTATCCGCCACTGGCCTTGCCGACGACCGGGATCGAGTCCTGATTGAGGTTCGCCACGTCGCCGGACAGGCCGTTGTGCGTGGACAGGTTGCCGGTCTTGTTGAGTGTGGCGAGCGGTGACTTGGCGCCCTGCGCGGTGAGCGTCGCGGTATCGCCGGCTGCCGGAGGGTTGGCGCCGGCGACCCCTTGCGGCGTGAACGCGTTGACAGTCGCGTCACTCGGGCCGGTGACCTCAGGGCACGCCAGCGTGGCGGTACGCACTGCCGTCGGCTTAGACGCGGCCACGGCGTGTGGCGCGGCGGCAGCGGGCGACTGCGTGTACGCGTAGACGATGCCGACGCCGATCGCCGCGAATACGCCGGCGGCGACCTGGAGGCGTCGCTTTGAGCCTGCGTCAGACCTCTGTGCCACCGCTACGCGCCGTAGGGATGGCCGGTACGGGGTCGTCGGGCGCTGAGCGGTGGGGCTGGGTGCGGAAGGGCCGGGCTCCCGGTTCCTGGGGTCGTCGGTCGTGCTCACCGGGTCCATCCGTCCTGCTGCTCGCTGTGGCCGTAGCCCTCAGGGTTGTACTCGTGGCCGGGGCCGTGCCGCTCGTCGGGCTGACGCTGTTCGGGTACGGCGTGGCCCTGGCCATAGTCCTGGCCATAACCGGCCGATTCGGCGTAGTCCCCGTACTGCTGGTCACCGTATTGTTGCTGGTCACCGTATTGTTGCTGGTCACCGTATTGCGGATCGCCATACTGCTGACCGGAGTACTGCTGATCGCGGTATTGCTGATCACTGTATTGCTGATCGCCGTATTGGCCGTACGCGCCTTGCTCGTATGGAGTCTGCTGATACTCATACCCGGGCTGCTCGTACTGGCCGTGACCCTGGTCCTGGTATTGGCCCTGCTCCTGATACTGACCAGCCTCGTACTGGCCGTATTGATACGCACCGGCGTCGTACGCGCCTTGCTGTTGCTGTTCGTGCTGTTGCTGCTGTTCGTGCTGCTGCTGTTGGTGCTGCTGGTATGCGTATGGATCCTCAGCGTACGGATCAGCGTTCGACATCGGGTACTGCTCGTATGGCGTCTGATAATCGCCGGGCTGGTAGCCAGCGGTTTGATAATCGCCAGTCTGATAATCGCCGGATTGGTATTGCGCGGTCTCGTATGCGCCGGACTGGTACGGATCGGGCGCGTATTCCGCCACGGGCATCGTGTCCAGCTCCGCTTCCCGCGCGGGCTGCAGCTCACGTTCCACGTCGGGTTCGCTCGCCGCGACCGGATACTGCTCTGGCTCCGGCTCGGATCCGGGATGCTGCTCAGGCGCGAACTGTGGCTCGTAATCGGGCACGAACTCCGGAACGAACTCGGGTTCGGGCTCCGGCTCGCGCGGGGCGTCTCGCTGCGGCTCTGGCGCGCCCGCGGGCTTTCCGGCCGCAGCGTCGAGCTCCGCGGCCTCCTCGCCCTCGATCTCCTCGTCGGGGCGGCGGCCGAACGGCAGGGCCATGATGGTGGCCGCGATCGCGGTGAACCCGCCGACGATGAGCCAGACAGTGTGCTTCACCGACGAGTAGCCGATCGTCACGGTCCCGGCGTCGGCCGGCAGCTGCCAGGCCTGGAGTCCGTTGGGCAGGCTGGTCGCGGGGAGATTCTGGCCGTTCATCGTCGCGTGCCAGCCGGACAGCGCCTCCTCCGCGAGGATCAGCACGCGGCCCGACGGTCCGGCAGGCACGTTCACCGTCGCGTTGGAGTCCTGCGCGCACACCTGGGTGCTGCCCTGAGGCACGGCGACTGCGGTACCGCACTGGTAGACGACCGTCGAGAGGATGTTGCCCTTCTGGTCTTGGACGGTGGCTCGGCCGACGTTGCCGTTAACCGACCAGAGGCCGTACTGCGTGCCGCCGCCACCCTGCGCTGGCGAGCGCTCGGTAAGACCGGCGACGCCGTTGAGTGCCTGGATGACTGAGGTCGGTGCGGTGGGGCTCACCATGACGTAACCGACGTCGAGAGCGGCCAGCGACTGTGCCGCGTCGCCGCCGTTGCCGGAGAGCAACTGCCCGACGACCGCGTCGACCTGGTTGGTCTGCGCCTGCGAGACGCGCATGTCGGCCGCGCCCAAGGTCGGCCCCGCGTCACGGACGATGGTGTAGCCGACCGCACCTGACTGCGCGTTAGTCAGGATCAGCGTGCGGGGGCGCCCGGCGGTCTGCCCTTCGGCGGCGACGTACGGCGGCAGGACCTGGCCGGAGACCCGGGTGACCGGTCCGCTCGCACCGTGGATAAGCCACCAGGCTCCCGCTGCGGCCGGGGCGAGCACCGCGGCGCCGGTGATCAGGACGGTCAGCGGCTGACGCCAGCCGAACGCGGCGCTGGCGATGCGTTCACGCGCGCCTTCCGCACCGACCACGGTCGCGGTGATCAGGCCGAGGCCGAGCATCGCGGTGGACACGCCAGGCCAAGAGACGACGCTCTCGTTGGATCCGGGCGGCGTCACCTTCTGCGCGGCGATCACGACTGCCGAGCCGAAGCCGACGAGCGCTAGCGCCCAAGCCGAGATGACGACGCGTCGGCGCGTTCCGCGCAGCAGTGCGGCGAGCGCGGCCAGCAGTAGGCCGACGCCGAACCAGGCCGGGTATGTGCCGGGGCCGCCGGGGTTGCCGAGCAGCAGGCCGAGTGGCGTGGGCGCGGGGTGCGTGAGGTTCACGCCGGGCAGGCCGGCTTCGAGGAAGAACGAGCTCGGATGACGCAGCAGCGATCCGGACCACGGGGCTAGGACGATCATCGGCGTGGCGAGCACGATCGCCATGCGGATCGCGGTGACCGCGACGTTCGAGCGGGTGCGCCAGGCGACGGTCAGCGTGGCCAGCGCGCCGAAGAGCAGCGCGAGCACCCAGACGACCGGGGAGAAAGCGGTGGCGATGGTCAGCAGGAAGGCGCCGGTCCACGCGGAGCGGGTCGAGCCCATCCGGCCGGGACCGCCGACCGCTTGGCTAACGGTCGTGACGATGAGTGGGAGCACCGCGACGGCGACGGCGGTGCCGAGTCGTCCGCTGGCGATGGCGCCGGTGGCGACGGCCAGCAGGGCGTACGCGTAGCCGGCCCAGATCCGCAGCGGGGCCGAGGAAGTGATGCGGCGGAATGCGTAGGACGCGCTGAGGCCGGCGAGCGGGACGGAACCGATCAGCAGGACGGAAACCGCCCAGCTGGCCTTGCCGAAGAGCAAGGTGGCGACGACCGCGAGCAGTCCGAGATAAGGCGGTGAGTACGAGGTCGTGCCCAAGCCGACGCTATGCCAGCCAGCCAGATAAGCCGACCATAGGTCGGACGCGCCACCAGGCGTCGGGAGCAGCGCTCCGCCGGCGAGCACACCGCCGGCCAGCAGGCCACGCCCCGCGATGAGGGCTATCAGCGTCAGTCCGCCGCCGACCGCGATGATCGGGTTGCGCAGCAGCCGCTTGATCAGCGCGCCGGAGTCGGTCTCCAGGACCTCGGCCTCTTCGGAGACCGGCCCGGTCTCGACCGCGCGGTGGCGGGAGGCGTCATCAGCCTCGCCATGCTCGCCGCGCAGCTGGCTCCAGACGGTCTCAAAGCCCTGGCGGGCCAACGCGCCGCGTGGCGGGAAGAACTGGTCGATCATGTCCGGGCCGACGGCGCGCATCTTGCGCCGGGCGGAGCGGCCGCGCAGGATCCGGTCGGGTCGCGCGGCGAAGCCGAGCATGGCGAACAGTTCGTCGGAGCCGGTGCCGGGCTGCTTGGCGATGACGAAGCCGAGCGCGCGGAAGAACGATCCGATAATCAGCCGGAACCACAGCGCCGGCCAGAAGCGGGTCTCCTTGTTGACCGCGACGGTGTAGAGCGCGTGGCTGCGGTCGAGCAGGTGCGGCCGGTTGGGTCCGGCGGTGATCCGGCGGCGTTCACGCGCGGAGGCCTCGGCGTGGTAGATGACCGCGTCGGGAGCTATCACGACCTTGTATCCGGCGCTGTTGACGCGCCAGCAGAAGTCGAGGTCGTCGCGGAACAGGGAGATGCTGCGCTCGAAGCCGCGCAGCCGGTCCCACACGTCGCGGCGCACCAGCATGCCGGCGGAGCTGACCGAGAGGACCGGCCGGGTCTCGTCGTGCTGGCCCTGGTCGTGCTCGTTGCGCTCCAGGCCGGTCCAGCGGCGGCCGTTCGAGGCGACCGTCACGCCGACCTCGAGCAGCTGCCCGCGGTCGTACCAGCCGCGCACCTTGGGGCCGATGACGGCGGCGGGTCGCTGGTGCTCGGCGTACTCCTCGGCGGTCAGCAGCAGCTGGCCGAGGCGCGTCGGGGGCGGGCTCGCAGTCGTCGTGCAGCAGCCAGATCCACTCGACCGGCGGGTGCGGGCTGTCGTAGCCGAACTCGTCGTAGCCGACCGGCGGCGAGGACTTCAGGCCGAACGCGACCGCGGCGCCGTAACCGGTCGACCGCTTGCGGTGCAGCACCTGATCCTGCCCGAGGGCGTTCTCGAGCAACTGCACCGAGTTGTCGCGGGAGCCGGTATCCACGGCGATGATGCGTTGCACCGGGCGCCGCTGGTTAAGCAGCGACTGGAGGACGGGATTGAGCCAGCGCCCTCCGTCGTGGGTGACCAGGACGGCGGTCACGATGTGGTGACGCAGCGCCTCGTGGGGATTGGCGCCCGCCGCTCGCGGGTCGGCGCTGGGCGCCTGCGAACGCGCCGGTGGTGCGTACTGCTGTGTCATGCGAAACGACGACCCGGATCTCGACGGCAGGGGCTGTACTGTCTGTCTTCGCCGCCGCCCGGGCTTGTTGGCGGCTGTAGAGCGGCGTCGGGCAGGAAAAGCGCCTGCCCGCCACCACTCTTTCGCCGCCGCCCGGCCGACGTTGAAGAGCGGTACTCGACTCGCCGTGCCGGATCGCTCCGCGCGGGTCGCGGTGGTCGCTCTTGCGGCGCGCGGGCGGCGGCACGGTCGCCCCACACTACGCGACGCGGATGACCACTGGGGAGGTTCCCTGGAACTCGTCCGCCTTTGTCCGCTTTTCCGATGGTGGGTTCACCGGTGTTGCCGAACCCGGCCGCGAACGACAGGCGGTTGAGATCGCCCGAGCGTGGTCGGGCGGTGACGTCAGGTCAGACGGGTGACGGGGAGCCAGTCACGTCAGGCGGTCCGGCGCTTCAGCTTGCGGCGCTCGCGCTCGGACAGGCCGCCCCAGATGCCGAAGCGCTCGTCGTGGGCCAGGGCGTACTCGAGGCACTCGGCCTTGACCTCGCAGACCAGGCACACCCGCTTGGCTTCGCGGGTCGAGCCGCCCTTCTCCGGGAAGAAGGACTCAGGGTCGGTCTGCGCGCACAACGCCCGCTCCTGCCAGGACAGCTCCTCATCGAAGCCACCGAGCAGCGGGAAGACCTCTTCCATCGGTGCGTCTCCCGTCTCGTGTTCTCGGCGCGGCGTCGGCCCCGTTGCTGTGCGAGCTGACCGGTCGCCGCACTCGGCCGGTCAAGAAGCACTTCAGATCACTGACTTCTCGTCAGGATCCGGGCGACATGCTTGAAATTACACGCGCGTCATTCCCGGCCCGTCAAGCCGCGATCTGCTAGCGGTGCGTTGATTCACTCGGAGAGAGCAGTGCTCGAGGGCCGGCACCATCAGCACGATGACGCTCGTGACATGCGAACCGGTCAGCGCCCGGGAGCTGGGGATCTGCGCCCGTTGTGATTCAAGTCTGCCCTTTCGGGCAGCCGGATATCACACGCTTGGGTGAATGGTATGGCGTTTTGACAGTCACCGCACGGATTTGCCGACACTCAGTCATGATTCGCCGGGAGCGTTCGTGATTCGCCGCCGAAGCTGCACACCCGGCGCTCTAAGCTACGCGCCCGGATAGGCTCGACGCCATGAGGATCACAGCTTTGGCGGGAGGCGTCGGCGGCGCGCGGTTCCTCCGCGGACTGCTCGCGGCGGTGCCTGAGGCGGAGGTCACCGTCATCGGCAACGTGGGGGACGACATCACGCTGCACGGGCTGCGGGTATGTCCCGACCTCGACACGGTCATGTACACGCTGGGCGGCGGAATTCACGAGGGCCAGGGCTGGGGCCGGGCGGACGAGACGTTCTCGGTGGCCGATGAATTGGCCGCATACGGAGTCGGCCCGGATTGGTTCACGCTCGGCGATCGGGATATCGCCACGCATCTGGTGCGTACTCAGATGCTCGACGCAGGCATAT
>CAVQPP010000307.1:0-7966 GCA_963714445.1 uncultured Actinomycetota bacterium | reverse complement strand
TGTTATGTCCTGTTTCTTGGCTCAGTTAGTTGTCTTGTGGACAAGGAACAGCAGTCTGATTTCCTGACCTATGTACGGCTGTGGGAGTACTTCCGGGAGAAACAGCAGGGAGCTGTCGTCCAATCAGTTCCGCAAGCTGTCCAAGAACGAGTTCCTGCACTACCTGCGCGTCCGTGAGTGGCAGGATCTGCATTCGCAGCTGCGGCAGGTGGCGAAGGATCTCGGGGTGGACGGCCCAATACAGGCGCCGGCTGATCCGGCGCTGGTGCATCAGGCGGTACTCAGTAGGGCTGCTCTCGCACATCGGGTCTGTATGAGCCCGAGAAGCGGGAGTACGTGGGGGCGCGGAACGCCCCATTTCGCGATCTTCCCGGGGTCGTCGCTGTTCAAGAAGTCGCCTCGGTGGGTCATGGCGGCGGAGTTGGTCGAGACCTCGCGGCTGTGGGGGCGGATCGCGGCCCGGATCGAGCCGGATGGGCGAGGGCCGCTGGCCGGGCACCTGGTCAAGCGTGGCTACAGCGAGCCGCACTGGTCCAAGGAGCAGGGGGCCGTGCTGGCGTACGAGAAGGTCACCTTGTATGGGTTGCCGATCGTGGCGCAGCGGCGAGTGAACTATGGCCGGATTGATGCGGAGCTCAGCCGCGAGCTGTTCATCCGGCACGCGTTGGTGCAGGGCGAGTGGCGCACGCATCACGAGTTCTATCAGCGCAACCGCAAGTTGCTTGAGGAAGTCGAGGAGCTGGAGAACCGGGCGCGGCGGCGTGACATCGCCGTGCACGATGATGCGATTTTCGCGTTCTACGACCAGCGAGTCGGCAGGGACGTGGTCTCGGCCGCGCACTTCGACCGCTGGTGGAAGGAGGCGCGGCGGGACAGTCCGGAGCTGCTGGACTTCGACCGGGACCATGTTGGTCAACGAAGGCGCCGGGGCGGTGCTGGAGGAGGACTACCCGGACGTCTGGCGGCAGGGGCGGCTGCGGTTCAAGCTGACGTACCAGTTCGAGCCGGGTGCGGACGCGGATGGTGTGACCGTGCACATCCCGCTCGCGGTGCTGAATCAGGTTGAGCCTGTTGGGTTCGACTGGCAGATCCCGGGACTGCGCGAACAGTTGGTGACTGAGTTGATCCGGTCGCTGCCCAAGCCGATTCGGCGCAGTTTCGTACCGGCGCCGAACTACGCGAAAGCCTTGCTGGAGCGGCTGCCGGCGCGGGAGGGGTCATTGCTGGACGGGCTCGAGCGCGAGATGCGGCGGATGGGGGCGCCGGGGCTCGAGCGGGAGGATTGGGATCTTGGGAAGGTGCCTGAGCATCTGAAGATGACGTTCCGGGTGCTGGATGAACGGGGAAGGCGGGTCGATGAGGATAAAGATCTCGAGGCGCTGAAGCTGCGGCTCAAGGTCCAGGTGCGCGAGTCGATCTCGGCGGCGGCCGACGACATGGAGCGCACCGGGCTGAAGGGCTGGGAGTTCGGGACGATCGCGCGCACCTTCGAGGAGCGCCGGCACGGTGTGGCGATGAAGGCCTATCCGGCGCTGGTGGACGAGGGCGCGTCGGTGGGCGTGCGGCTGCTCGACACCGAGGAGGAACAGGCCGAGTCGATGCGGCTGGGTACGCGGCGCCTGCTGATGCTGACGATCCCGACGCCGAACCGGTCGATGCTCGCCGCGCTGGACAACCGGGAGAAGCTGGCGCTGGGTACGAATCCGTACGGTCCGGTGCCGAAGCTCTTCGAGGACTGCGTAGCGTGCGCGACCGATTATCTGATTGATCGGCACGGCGGGGTGGTCTGGGACGCGGAAGCCTTCGCGCAGTTGCGCGACAAGGTGCGCGAGGACTTGGCGGAGGCCGCGGAGACCGTGGTGAAGCTGGCGGCAGCGATCCTGGCCTCGTCGCACGAGCTGGACCGGCGGCTGCGCGGTAGCGCGAGTTTGTCGCTGCTGCCGTCGCTTAACGACGCGCGCACGCAGCTCGCGGGGCTGGTGCGGCCGGGGTTCATCTCGGAGACCGGATACGAGCAGCTTGCCCGGCTCCCGCAGGTATCTGCGCGCGTTGAGCTACCGGCTGGACAAGATGGCCGACGAGCCGTACCGGGACCAGGCGAATCTGGCGAAGATTCAGCAGCTGGAGAGCGAGTACGAGGCGGCGATGGCGCGCGTGCCGCGTGGTCGGCGTCCGGGGGCGGAGCTGAGGCAGGCTCGCTGGATGCTGGAGGAGCTGCGGGTCAGTCTGTTCGCGCAGCAGATCGGTACGGCTTATCCAGTGTCGGAGAAGCGCGTGCGTAAGGCGCTTGGGGCGTAGGCGCATAGGGGCGTCCGCAGCGTGTTGCGGGTAGCGCGGCATGGATCTGGGCGTGGATGCGTGGATGGTCGTGCGATAAACGGACACAGCACAGCGAGACCGCGATGGTTTCACGGCCCCGCTGTGCTGTCCTTTGTTCTCGTCCCCCCGCCGCAGGCTGTGCGCCTGCGACCGGTCCCGCTGGTGAGCCTTGATCAGCCCTCGGCACGCTGCGCCGGGATGCCGGCCGAGCAGCGCACGAACCTCGGCCTCGCGGTAACGGCGGTGCCCGCCGAGCGTGCGGATCGAGGTGAGCTTGCCGGCCTTGGCCCAGCGGGTCACCGTCTTCGGGTCCACCCGGAACATCGTGGCGACCTCTGCCGGGGTCAGCAGCGGCTCGGCCTCGGGCGTACGCGCAGTCATGAACGGCCTCCTCCATTGAACGGGCCGCTCCTCGCGGTCCGGTTCGGCTGGATCCTCCCCGATAGTCCGTCATGCCCGTGCTGTCCATGCTTGGGCGTGTCGGTGATCGGACGAACGTCTTGTCGTTCAAGAACTAGAAGTACACCATCCGCAGCGGTTTGGAGGCGAACTCTATGAAATCGATACACAGGACCCACAAGTTCGTCGAAACGCCCGAGCCCGTCATTTGCGGACAGTAGCGACACCGTGACGTGACGTCACACGGTTCGCATAAGCCCGTCGAACGAGCACGAGAAGCGGGAATGACAGCATATGGATGTACGTGGCCAGGCGGAAGGCCCGGGTACACGCGGCGCGGCCCGCGCGGGCCTACGCTGGGCGCAGGCTTGACTGCGCACTCGAAAAGGAGTCCCGAGCAGTGACCAACACCGACGCCACAAGCGCCCCGGTAACCGCGCCTTCCCCTTCGCCGTTCCAGACCGGCGGTCCCGAGCAGGTCGTGTACTGCCACGACGAGCCCAGCGGACTGCGCGCCATCATCGCGATCCACTCGACCGCGTTGGGGCCGGCCCTCGGCGGAACCCGCTTCTACCCGTACGCGACCGAGGCCGACGCACTGGCCGACGTCCTCAACCTCGCCCGCGGCATGGCGTACAAGAACGCCCTCACGGGTCTCGATCTCGGCGGTGGCAAGGCGGTGATCATCGGAGATCCGAACACCGACAAGTCCGAGACGCTGCTGCGCGCCTACGGCCGCTTCGTCCAGTCGCTCGGGGGCCGCTACTACACCGCCTGCGACGTCGGTACTTACGTCAAGGACATGGACGTCGTCGCTCGGGAGTGCGACTTCGTGACCGGCCGCTCGCCGGAGAACGGCGGCGCGGGCGACTCCTCGATCCTCACCGCGTTCGGCGTGTACCAGGGCATGCGAGCCTGCGCGCAGGCCACCTGGGGCGAGCCGACGCTGGCCGACCGCCGCGTCGGCATCGCCGGCGTCGGTAAGGTCGGCCGCCATCTGATCACCCATCTGCTCGAGGACGGAGCGCGGATCACCGTCACGGACGTGAATCCGGCAGCCCTCGACTGGGTGCGCCGGAATCATCCGGAAGTGACGGTAGTGGACTCGAGCGATGAACTCATCCGATCCGGGCTGGATGTGTACGCCCCCTGCGCTCTTGGCGGAGCGCTGGACGACGCGACGGTCGCGGCGCTGACCGCGTCGATCGTCTGCGGGGGCGCCAACAACCAGCTCGCGCACCCCGGCATCGACAAGGCGCTGGCAGACCGCGGCGTGCTCTACGCGCCGGACTACGTGGTCAACGCGGGCGGCGTGATCCAGGTCGGCGACGAGGCGGCGTACCGGGATCGCGGCGGATTCTCCTTCGATCGCGCGCGCAAGCGGGCCGAGGGGATCTTCGACACGATGCTGGCGATCCTGCGGCTGTCCGGCGAGGAGGGCGTGCCGCCGGCGGTGGCCGCGGACCGGCTCGCGGAGAGCCGGATGCGGAACGTGGCGCGGCTGCGGGGGATCCTGCTGCCCGGCGGGGAGCGCGGGAACAGCGCGGCTGAGAAGCCGCAGAACGCGGACGAGCGGCCGGACGGCGCACTGACGGTTCGGCGGCGGACGTAGTGAAGGGACGCAGGCCAGGCCCGGGCGATCCTCGGGTCTGGCGCTAGGGCGTGTTCGAGATTGTGGGGTCGGATCAGGGCGTGGCGCATGCCGCGTGCGATCGCAAGGCGGAGGGTCGCCCACGGACTGGTAGTCCGGCAGTATCCGACAGGTGCCTGGCGGCACCGGGGACCCGACAACGCCGCGAGCGTGCGTGACAGGCGACACGCCCCCGGCCCCCATCTCGAACACGCCCTACACCCGTCCGGGTGCCAAATCGACCTGATACGCCGCCGCACTGTATCCTCGTGCGAGGTATCCCTCGTCGCTGATTCAAATCGCGGCCCGCGTGCCGTACCGAACGGGCGGGGACTCAGGTACCTTTGACTTTGTGACCGGTCCCGCGTTCCCCGCTGAGGCACCGGTCGCACAAGTGACTGTTGTCAGTGATCATGTGTCGAGACCCGGGGCCGAAAGCGCCCCGTCGTTGAGGGGGTCGAGCCAATGGGGCGCGGCCGGGCCAAGGCCAAGCAGACCAAGGTCGCCCGCCAGCTGAAGTACAGCAGCGGCGGGACGGACCTGGATCGGCTGCGGTCTGAACTGGGCGTCAATGATTCGCGGAGGAACGGCGCCGAGGAGCAGGACCTCGACGAGCGCTACGCGGCCTGGGCGGATCGGGACGACGATGATGAGGACGAGGAAGAAGGGACGACGAGGACGAGAGTCCTTACGGTTCCCACGGGAGTAACGGCAGCAGCAGCCACCAAGCCAGTTAGTCGACCTGAAGGCGCTCGACTCGAGTCGAGCGCCTTTTGTTTTCCGGTAACGAGCTAAGTGCGCGGGCTGGGCGGTTTTGATCAGCAGGCAGGGCGGTTGCTGGTCCAGCGCGGTCGGGATTCAGGATGCGTAGGCGCCGTTGAGCGTCGCGCTGCCCGGAGCATCCACGGCCGTCCCGCGCTCGATCGTGCCGAGCAGCCAGGCGCCCTGCCCTAGGTCACGCAGTGCTGCCAGCGTCCCGTCTGCGGCGTCGGCCGGGACCACGGCGACCATGCCCACGCCCATGTTGAGCGTGCGCTCCAGTTCGTCGCGCTCGATCGAACCGACCTTGCCGACCAGCTCGAAGACCGGTGCCGGCCGCCACGTGGAGCGGTCGAGCCGGGCGTGCAGGCCGACGGGGATCACCCGGGCCAGGTTCGCGGCCAGGCCACCGCCGGTGATGTGCGCGTAGGCGCGCACCTCGACCTGGCGGGCGAGCTCCAGGCAGGTGCGCGCATAGATCCGGGTGGGCTCGAGCAGCTCCTCACCGAGCGTGCGGCCGAACTCGGCGACCGGACGGTCCAGCGACCAGCCGGCTTCGTTCAGCAGCACGTGCCGGACCAGCGAGTATCCATTGGAGTGCAGACCCGAGGAGGCCAGCGCGACCACTGCGTCGCCGTCGCGGATGCGGTCGGGTCCGAGGAGTGCGTCCGCCTCGACGACTCCGGTCGCCGCGCCGGCCACGTCGTACTCGTCGGGCGCGAGCAGACCGGGGTGTTCGGCGGTCTCGCCGCCGACGAGAGCGCAGCCGGCCTGAACGCAGGCTTCGGCGATACCGCGCACGATTGCCGCGACGCGCTCGGGGACAACCTTGCCGGTGGCGATGTAATCGGTCATGAACAACGGTTCGGCCCCGCAGACCACCAGGTCGTCAACCACCATGCCGACCAGGTCGAAGCCGATGGTGTGGTGCACATCCATCCGCTGCGCGACGGCGACCTTGGTGCCGACACCGTCGGTCGACGTGGCCAGCAGCGGCCGCCGATAGGCCGTCAGTTTCGTGGCGTCGAAGAGCCCGGCGAAGCCGCCGAGCCCGCCGACGACCTCGGGCCGGGTGGCCTTGGCGACCCATTGCTTCATCAGCTCGACCGCGCGGTCGCCCGCCTCGATGTCGACTCCGGCGGCCGCGTAGGTCGCGCCGCCGGCGGCGGGGCCGCGGTTTTCGGTGACGCTGCCGGTCACGCTGTCGGTCACGCTGATTCCTTGTGTCCTTGGTTCCTTTGAGTGGCTTCGCCCGGTTTTGGGCGGCTCAGATCCAGGTTCGGCTTAGGGGCGGGCGAGCGCTGAGGCCGCGGCGGCGGGCACTTCCAGCAGGTGCTTGCCGAGCTGCTGCGGGTCAGGCAGCGCGACCGGGTAGACCCCGTCGAAGCAGGCGCGGCAGAGCCGGTCCTTGGGGATCGTGGTCGACTCGATCATGCCGTCGAGGGAGATATAGCCGAGCGAGTCAGCGCCAAGGGACGCGGCGATCTCGTCGATGCTCAGTCCGTTGGCGATCAACTCGGCGCGGGTGGCGAAGTCGATGCCGTAGAAGCACGGCCACTTGACCGGTGGCGAGGAGATGCGCACGTGTACCTCTTTCGCGCCCGCCTCGCGCAGCATGCGCACCAGCGCGCGCTGCGTGTTCCCGCGCACGATCGAGTCATCGACCACGACCAGCCGCTTGCCCTCGATCACTTCGCGCAGCGGGTTGAGCTTGAGGCGGATGCCGAGCTGACGGATCGTCTGGCTGGGCTGGATGAAGGTACGACCGACGTAGGCGTTCTTGACCAGGCCCTGGCCGTACGGGATGCCGGACTGCTCGGCGTATCCGATCGCGGCCGGGGTGCCGGATTCCGGCGTCGGGATGACGAGGTCCGCGTCGACCGGGTACTCGCGAGCCAGCCGACGGCCCATCTCGACCCGGGAGGCGTTGACGGAGCGGCCGGCGATCGTGGTGTCCGGGCGGGCGAGGTAGACGTACTCGAAGACGCAGCCCTTGGGCTCGGCGACGGCGAAGCGCTGACTGCGCAGCCCCTGCGCGTCGATGACGATCAGCTCGCCGGGGTCAACCTCGCGCACGAACCGGGCACCGACGATGTCCAGCGCGGCGGTTTCGCTGGCCACGACATAACCGCGCTCCAGCCGCCCGAGGACGAGCGGCCGGATGCCCTGCGGGTCCCGGGCGGCGTAGAGCGTGGTCTCGTCCATGAACACGAGCGAGAAGGCGCCGTGGATGCGGGGCAGGATGTCGACCGCGGCCTCTTCGAGCGGCCGGCCGGTCTGGCTGGCCAGCAGCTCGGTCATCAGGTCGCTGTCCGAAGTGGCGCCACGGTCCTTGCCGACCAGGTCGCCGTTCGCACGGGCTTCGGCGACCATCCGGGCCAGCTCGGCCGTGTTGGTCAGGTTGCCGTTGTGGCCGAGGGCCAGCGCGCCGTGTCCGGTCGCCCGGAAGGTGGGCTGAGCGTTCTCCCAGACCGAGGAGCCGGTGGTGGAGTAGCGGGTGTGGCCGACCGCGACGTGCCCTTGCAGCGAGCCGAGGGTGGCCTCGTCGAAGACCTGGGAGACCAGGCCCATGTCCTTGTAGACGAGGATCTGCGAGCCGTTGGAGACAGCGATGCCGGCCGATTCCTGGCCGCGGTGCTGGAGGGCATAGAGAGCGAAGTAACTGAGCTTGGCGACTTCCTCTCCGGGGGCCCAGACCCCGAAGACTCCGCAGGCGTCCTGCGGGCCCTTGTCGTCGGCGAAGGTTTCGTGAGAGAGACGTCCGTCAGGGCGAGTCACGCTTCCAGCTTACGTGATGGACGGCCTTCTTCCGACCCTCGGTTGATATTGCCATTGTGTTCAACGTCTGCATTCAGGCGC
>CAVQPP010000306.1:0-24406 GCA_963714445.1 uncultured Actinomycetota bacterium | reverse complement strand
TGATGTTATGTGCGTGCCTGGCTCCGTTGGTCTTGCTGCCGTGCACATCTTCAAGTGCGATGACCCGCGATGATTGGGCTGTTGGACACCGCCGTTGATTACTTCTGGATGTGATGTTCTCGTGGGGCTGCATGTCCAGCATGGCCAGCATATCAAACAGCAGGGCTCCGCGCGCTGTGATTGATGCGCCAGGGACGATCCTCACGCCTGAAACACTAGCGCCCCAGCACCAGAACAAGCAGAACACGCCCAAAGAGAAAAAAGGGGAGGCAGGTGTAGCCGTGACATCGGCATTCGGGCCTCGGCTAGGGCTCAGTGTGAAGAGCCTCAGTGGGGTTGATGCTGGGGAGTTGCGTCTTTTTATACATTTTTATGTAACTATTTTTATTTGTGAAACGATGTTCAGATCCATTTGTTTTCATCAAAGATTCCCCCTTTTTCGTGCCTCGGCTGTACCACGTGACCAAGATCTTCCCGCATCTCGCTTATCTGTCGGGAAAATGTTGCGCCAGCCCGGTCCTCCCAACCCGCGTTTTTGGCCCGATGAACGACCGACGCAATCAACATCCCACCGGTCGATGATAATGCAGCCAAATAGCCTCTGCTGGCCTTCCGATCTTGAGCCTTGACAGCAGATCGCCTTGCGACGCGCGCTGGGAAAGATGGCGGAAGAGGACGCGCCGATGATGAATCGGTTGTTGGAGGCGCAAGAGGATACGCCAGCGCAGGAAGACACACCGGCGCATGAGGGCACGCCTGCGCAAGAGGATACGCCGATGAGGACGGAAGATGAGCAGCGAACAGAGGATGACGAGGAGTCTGGGTCTGGATCTGACAGCGAGAGTGAAGAGGAGCAAACGGAATGGCTAGTTACCACGCGAGAGAAGCGCACAACAGCTGGAAATCGAATGAAAAGCCTCCTCCAACAGAAGAAGAACCTGATGACGAACTCGAATTGCTATTTGAAGAGCCTGAGGATGACGTCGGCTTCGAGGATGTGGAGGTGGATTCTGATGTGCAGATGGACTCTTCGTCAGATGATGAAGATCAAGGACCAGCGGCTGGAGAAGATGATTTGGATGGAGAGAAGGCAATACAGAAACAGGAGCGGGCGGAACGGATTGCAAAGAAGCGGAAACTGGCACAAGTTCCTGGAATCAAGAGGAAGAAAGTCAAGATCGATCCTCGAGTTCTCATGAAGCCTGCCCCTCGACCGAAGAAGAAATCGGAACGGGCATCATGGCTCCCTACGGCGGAGGAAGCACCGACTCGAGCTTCGGCCCGGAAGACGACAAAGTTGAGCAAGGAACAATTGCATCAGCAAATGTTGACGAGGGAGATTAAGAGACTGAAGCAGTTGGCGAATATGGAGAAGGCTGCTGCGAAGAAAGAAGCTGCGAAGCTGCCGGAGATGACACAAGCGGATAGACTTGCGGAGGCGGCGGATTTGAGAAAGTAATGTCAGGACGGTCAGTAGATGGGAGGAGGCGGAGCAGCAGAGAGAGCAAGCACGAGCTAGATAAGTTGGCAGCGTTGCAGAATAGGCATTTGGAGGGACCCGTGGTTACATATTGGAGTGGGATGGCGGAGAAGATTGGAGGGAAGTTGAGGAAGGTTGGGAAGAATTTGACGTTGGAAGATAAGGAGAAGCCTGGGAGGAAGAAGAAGGGTGCAGATATGGAAGCAGATGGGAAGAAGGCGGATGGAAAGGAGGCTGATGGACAGGAGGCTGATGGAAAGGAGGCGGATGATAAAAAAGATGGAGCTGCGAAGGAAGGGAAGCCAGATGAAGTTCCAAAGCCAGCAGAGGGTACTGAAGTACCTTCGGTACAAGTGGAAGAGCCTACGAAGTCTGATGAAGGGAAAGAGCCCACGAAGTCTCGATGAAGGAAAAGAGCCCGCGGAGGCGTCGAAGGAAACGGAATCCGCAAAGCCATCCGAACCAACGAAGCCAGAGAGTCCGAGGCAATGGAAGTGGAAGAGCCCGAAGCGGAAGAGCCACAACCAATTGTAACGCCTGCTCCTCTTCCTGGACCACCAAGATCATCATTTCTCGCTCCTCCTGCAGGCTTGCCATTGACAGCTCCACCTCCACCACCTCCGAAAAGCCAAAATCCTTTCGTCCTCGCCCCACCGTCCCTCGATCGATCAGCTCCTCTTCCTGGATTTGGCTTCAACTTCGCACGACCTCCCTTGATGCCTTCTCAACCCACAGGCTTCGCATTCAACCCTCCTCCCCAACCAAATCTTCCCCCTCCACCACCAGCAATCGAGCACGAAGGACGTAATTACATCATCCTACAAAATTTCGACGAAACAGCCATTAAAGACAAAGACGTTCAAACGCAAATCCTCTTCGGCCGGAAGTTCTCCAAAGTCAAAAGTAAGCTTTCCTTCCCTCTTTAGTTCATAACATCCCCAGAATCCAAGAACGCCCACGAACTCTGCGCTATCACGGGATATCCAGCGAAATACAGAGATCCAAGTACAGGCCTGCCGTATTGTAATACGTATGCGTATAAGGAGATTCAACGGTTGAAGAGGGGAGAGTATAAATGGAGCAAGCTTGTGGGTGCGTATGTGGGCCAGGGGACTCTACTGCGAGGGGTGTGCCGCCGAGGTTTCTGAATAAACCGGTGCCTCCTGTACCTGCTGCTGCGGCGCCGATGGGGAAGTAGATGACGAGTGTATGATTGTATGATGTATTATTGCATGACGCGCAGCATAGCTTTGTTCGATTGTACATATTATGAAGAGCCTCAGCCTTGAGCCATTTCTCCAAGTCGCTTGATCCGTCTCTTTGACAACGTCACTTCTTACCCTTCTGATTTCAAGGATAAGAATGTCAAAATGAAGAGATTACAATGAAATTTCTCCATTCGACGAGCCTGGCTCATGACGATCACGAGCTGACGCCTGCCACGACATGCACCTGCGTGGAGGACCCAGCCACTTCAACGATCGTCACGCCTGCGGCATGCGGGAACTGGGTTACCTGCGGACTGAAAATGACCTCGTTCGCCGCCGCATTGGTCACTTCGACCACCTCGGAAATCAGGCCGTCGCTGAAAAGCATCCACATGCCCGGAGTGAACAGGGTGTCCTCTACGGCATAGACGCGGTCGGAACCCGCAGCGTACGCCGTGCCGAGAGTGGCGTTCACCGACTGCTGAGTGCCTGGATCGGCGATTGCGTAGACGGGAGAGTTGGGTGCTCCGAGATCGAATTCCTGGCCCGGGCCGAGCGGAAGGCCGAAGGCGGCCGTGACGTACTGGGTGCCGACCCAGGCGGTCGCCGGCCCCTCGTTGGTCAGCACGACATCGTTCCCGCTGCTCTGCGCCGGGGCAAGCTGGACCGGCACGCCGGGATTGCTGACGTTTATGTGTTGGTCGAGCATCGCATGCACCCTTCCTGCTGAACAGCCATGGCAGTGGTCGGCACCGCCACGGGTGTGGACACCTGCCCGGTCGTCAGCATCTACTTGACCAGCCAGACCCAGGACAGCGTGCCGGTGTAGGTGATGGTGACCGTGGAGCCTCCCGGCACGATGTAGGTGGCCGTCTGCCCGGACACCGCGGACCCCGGGATGGAGACCGTGCCCACCTTCGCTGCCGAGATCCCCGTCGTGGACGACGCGTAGACCACCACGTCGTAGCCGAGGGTGTTGGACACCGTCCCGCCCGTGGCCACCGTCCCCGGTGTCGCCGGCGTGGGCGAGGTCGTCCACACGCCCTTCTGCATGATCGCCGTCTGCGCGAACAGGTTGGTGTCCGCGTTGACCTTCGCCCCGGGGAACAGGTCCCCCGGGTACCACTGAGGCCCCGGCACGTCAGACCACGCTCGCAACCGAGGCCAGGCCCACCTGGACCGAGGCCGTGGTGCCTCCCGTCGCGGTGATCGCCCAGATCTGGCCGTTCGTGGTGTTCGCCGCAGTGATGTTGTACCCCTGCACGGTGCACTGCCCGCCCGGCGGGATCGGCAGGCCCGTGGGCAGCGCCGCGGCGGCGATCGACCCGGCGCCCGCGAAGATCGTGCCCGGGCCCTGGTTGAGAATCGTGACGTCCTTCAGCACGTCCCCGACCGTGATGGAACCGAGGGGGCCGAAGGTGGTGGTCGAAGTGTTGGACGGCTGCCAGATGACGCTGCTGAGACTTCCCACAGCACTGGTGACCTGGACGATCCCGGTCTCAAAAAGGGGCACACGGCTCCGTTTCTGGGGGTGGTGATGCCCCGGGCAGCGGGCGCTGTGGGGCCGTATGGGATGACTTGGGGAATGCCGCAGCCCCGGCGAAGGGAGATCGCCGGGGCTGCGTCTATCATGGCTCGTCAGGGCGTAGCAGCCTGAGGGCCGGACCCGGTGAGACTGGCAATTTCCTGGTCGAGCCGGGTCCAGTCTTTTGCCTTGATCTCTTTCTCGGTCAGCCGCAGCGTGCGGTAGCCGAGGGTCTTGAGTGCCTCGTCGCGGGCAGTCTCGCGCTCGCCGTCCACGGGGTGGAACTGAGCCCCGTCAGCCTCGATCACGAGCTTCAGCGACGGGATGACGATGTCCGCCACGTAGCCGTCGATCCACTTGTGGGCCTGATAGGCAACGTCGCGGTCGTTGAGCGCCATCAGGACGTCGGCTTCGATCTGGCTGAGCCGGTGACCACCCTTGAAGACGCGGCGCAAGCTCCGCATCTTCTCCTTACGCTCGCCGGGCGACAGGACTTCCCATTGCTGCCTTGCCTGCTCGCTCAGCCGGGCACGCCGGTCCTCGTCGGCTATAGCCGCGATGTAGCGCGCACGGTGCTCAGGATCGGCCCAGAGGCGCTTCATGCGCTCGCTGTTGGCCGCGCGCCCCTCTGGGCTTGCCGAGGCCGCGCGGGTGGCCTCCAGCCACGCCTCCCGGAACTCCGGGTCGTTCTGGCGTTCCCGGTTGCGCTCGCCCGCGGCGGCGCGCATCTCAGGCGTCCAGTTCTCGCGCTGGAACTCGCCCCACGCCTCGCGCCGGGCAGGATCGTCCCAGGATGCCCGTGACGCTGCGCCCGTGCGCTCGGCCTTGATCCGCTGAGCGAGTTCCCTGGTCTCCTCCAGGATCGGGGCGGCCTTCCCGGCGAACTCTGGATCCTCGCGGAACCATGTGTAGAACGACGCCGCGCTGACGCCCGTCTCACGGGCGGCGTCCAGGACGATGCCGGTCTTCTTGAGCGCGGCCAGGATGGCTTCCTGCTTGCGCTTGCGCTCCTCAACGCGGGCACCCTTGATCTTGTACCCGCGCGGGTGCGGCCGGCGGTTAGCGAGCGTCTCGCTGGCGATCTGGGCTTCCAGTGCGGTGAACCGCTCGCGGTAGGCCGGGTCTCCCTTGAACCACCGGTAGTGGTGGCTCTGGTTGAGGCCGGCCTCTTCCACTGCCCTTCGCAGCAGGCCGAGCCTTGCGTACGCGGCCAGCAGTGCTTCCTGCTGGGGCGCCCTTTTCTCGTAGTTGGTACGCCTTGCCATCGTGATCCCTCCCAGGGGAGCGAGGGCCTTCCCCGCTCCCCTGGAATTATGGTATCACGAGTACGGAGTCACGTCGCTGTTGGCCAGTCCACCAAGGTGCGCTGAGAACTGAGGCGCGTGTGCGACCAGCGCACCGTACAGTAGAAGACTGAACCGCCACGTCACGTCGATCGCCGGCCAGGCGATCGAGACGTAATCCTGGACCGTCGACATCTCCCAGGCATTCGCGACATTCGTCCACGTCTGCGGGAGCTGGTAACTCAAAAACGTCGCGTTGCCCTGCGGGTACCAGGGGTGCACGACCATCTTGAGCAGGGAGCGGGTCAGCGGGTTCTGGAACTGGGACACGGCCGCGCCGACGGTGACATCACCGACGTTGCCCTGCTGGATGAACAGCTCGTAGTTCGTCGCGCTGCCCTGGCTGATCACGTCCTGGGACAGGTTCGTCAGGTCCGAGCCCGAGGAGATGATCTCCGCCGGGTCAGCCTTGAACGGGCCGTTGGTCGTGGACCCGGTGGGGGAGTCCCACAGGGCCTTGAGGGTCGTGTAGACGATGTTGTAGTTGAGGTGCTGGCCGACCGCGCCGTTGAAGTAGCCGCCGGACCAGCCCGCGGGTACACCCCGGCGCCAGCGGAGACGCCGGACAGGACAGGGATGACGCCTTCCATCCGGGTCGGCTTGCCGGTCCCGGAGTCGGTGGTCGGCTGCGTGGCCGACGCCGGGAGCGTGCCGCCCTGGAGGGTGTACTTCACCCCGCCGCAGGTGGCCAGCAGGTAGTAGGTGGCCGAGACCAGGCCCCAGATGTTGTACTGGAGCGCGCCCGCGACCGGGGCGATCGTGACATCCACGACCTGCCCGCCAGTGATGGACACCGCGGTCGAGCCCGACACCGCGGTGGTGCCGAAGTAGTTCGTGGCGGCGACGAGGACGTGGTCGATGGTGGTGTTGAGGGCGGTCTCGTTGGACTGCGCGGTACGGACCGTGCAGGTCGGCGCTGCGGGGGTGGCGAGGTTCGCGGAACTGCCCGCGATCATCTGATACTCCTCGCCGAGCATCCGGCGTTGTTACTCTCTGCCACGCATGGCAGAGGGGCAGGTCATTTCTGCCTGCCTCTCACGCTCTCACGTGAGGCCCGACTATCTCTTCATCCCGGAGGGAGCTCCGTGCATAGTCTGTGAACCTTCGCGTCGGGGCGGACCCAGGCGCGCTCGGCTGCTGATTACCCCTGCTGCCCAGTTCTCAAGCCGTCACGCTCGGGCTTTCGCCCCACGTTGTGGCCTGGGCAGGTGGCTCGGGCTTCCCAGCAATTCTCGGAGTTTGTTGCCCGCCTGTTGCCAGGCGGCGGAGACGATCGCTAGAAGATCTCCTGCAGCATGATGAGGTTGGCTCATTGTTGTTACTCGCTCACCAAGTGCGAGTTGTCCCTGGTGAGCGGGCTAGGCCGTTTCTGTTCCGCCTAGCTCCGCGCCTTTGTCATTGAACGCGGATCGGACCATGTCATGATCTGACTTCACGAGCCGGGAAGGCTGCGAGGACGGAAGCCGCCCTGCTGGCGCATCGGAATGCCGCGCCGGCGCATCTCCGTCATGACGTACGAGCGGCTCACCCCATAGGAGGCGGCAACCTGCCGCGCGTTCATCCCCGAGTTGTACCGATCGGCAAGATCGGCCATCTCGGGCATGACGCGCTTGTTGTTGACCGTCTCGGGGTGCTCGTGCATCCACTCCCCGTAGCACTTTGAACTGCAGAACCGGGCCTGCTTGCCACCGTTGCGCTTGCCAGCCGTCACAGGCTCGCCGCACTGCTCGCAGGCGATGGTGGCCGGGCCCCCGCCCCAGTTGGGATTGAGTTCCCGGGCGTGGCCGATCCGGTTGGCCCGGATCAGTGCCGTCCGGGCTGGCCTCGCCGTGAAGGCCGTTCTCCCTCATCACGCGCCGGACACAGCCATCGGCGGCGGTGCGCGCCTGATGGTTCGGAACCAGTAGACGCGGTACCCGGCCGCCTCGAGGGCCTTCGTCTTGCGCTCGCGACGGTCAGCCGCCCGCTTCTCGCCGGGGCTGTTGGTCACTTCGACGACGATGGGGGCTTGGCGCAGTTCAATGTCCGCTTCAAACCTGTCCCCAGCAGGGTGAGACTGCGTCTCAAAGCTGAGTCCAGCGCGGATTAGTGCTACATGGAACAGTTCCTCGTGCGGCGTATTGATTACCTTGGTGCTCGCCGGGGGGCGGGCATCCACGCAGCCCGCACGGGGCTGTTCCACCTCGTCAGATCTCCTGCGTATGGCCTCTACGGACTCGCCCGCTGCGTGCGGGATTGCCTCGGCGTTACCCATGGTTCTGAGGATATCAGTTCGTGAAGGGCTTTCACCGATACAGCAGGATGTTCACTCGCGTGTCGCCACGCGAGGCCCCAGGCTAATTTAGGGCTGAGATGTCCTCAAAACCTTGGCCGGCGAACTGCTGCCAACCAACTGAGCTGCTCTGTGACGCCGAAAAAGCGATACGGAATGTTGCGGTGCCGTTACTATCCGCTCACAGTGAGCGGACGGGCAGGCGATTTCTCCCTGCCTCTGCACCTTTGCCATCGGTGCAGTCCGGACTGTCTCTTGACCTGCGGTGACACACCCGTAATGCCCCGGGCAGATCCCCATGGCAGGCCGCGCACGTACAGTCTCTACGCGCCAGCGGGCATCGCTGGCGACCGGGATTTGCCTTGGCTTGGCGGCATTCCCCGGGCAGTGCGCATCCCATCCTCACGTCGCCGTGAGGCGGCCCCAGTTAGTTGAGGGTGACTTCCGTCTGGCTTCCGGCGGTGGGCAGCGACAGCGGCCAGGTCCCGAAGGAGCCGCCGGTCTGCACCAACTCGGACATGGACACGTCCAGGACGCCCTGACCGCCCGTCTGGGAGCCGGAGATGCCGGTGAACAGGCGCTCGATCAGGGACGCGCCCTGCCCGGCCGGCCGGGGGAACTTGTTCCGGTAAACGGTGTATACCGGGTAGATGAGCCTGGATGGGGCGCAGGTTGTTACCTGATCGCCAGATCAGGGCCGGGCGCGGCTCAGGAGCCCGGCTCTGCGTGTCTCCACGCAGCTCCGACCATATCTTCACCCGCATGGGGTGCTCCGTGCATGGCCTGTGAACCTTCCCGTCGCCGCGAGGCAGGCGGGCTCGGCTGCTGATTGTCCCTGCTGCTTGCTTCTCAAGCATTCGCGCTCAGGCTTTCGCCTCACGCTGTAGCGCAAGCAGGTGGCTCGGATGTCCCAGCAGTTCTCGGAGTTTGCGCAGGCAGGTTGCCCCGCCCGGTCCCCTAGCTGAGGAGGTTGAACGGCGTGTTGCCGTACACGGACCCGATCCCCAGGTTGCCCGCGGTGAACGACCGGACCACGTCCGGGCTGGCCACCGCCGACATGAACGACTGGCAGCTGCTCGCCGACGCTGGGCATTTCCAGCGCAGTCCGCAGGTAGCCGAACTGGTTCAGGAAGCTCGGGTTCATGGACTTGACCACGGACGACTTCGAGGCGAAGCCCCGCGCGGTCTCGGTGCGGATGTCCAGGGACGCCTGGGCCGAGCGGGTGAGGATGTCGGACTGGTCGGTGAGCAGCGTGTTGCCACCCTTGGGGGCCAGCCCAGCGCCCTTGACGAGGTCGGGCATCCTCGCGGCGATCATCTCGCCGGTCTTGCTGTACCGGGACGCCTCGTTCGCGGCCTGGGCGTTCACGGACCCGGCGAGCTGTGCCGGGGCCGGGGTTTCTGTGTTCTCAAGAAGAGCCGCCACACGGCTCCTTTCGCGTGGGTGCGCCGCCTGCGTTCGGCAGCGCGGCGCGCTTACGTTCTGGTCGTGGGTGTCATGGGCTCGTGTTCCTCCGGGTGGATCCGGCTGGCTTCCCGCCGTCCGGGGTGGTGCGGTTCCCGGGTGCGCTCCGCGCTTCCGGGAGTGCCAGCATCCCCGCCGGGGATGCTGGGGGTCTTGGGTTAGGCGAGCGCCGCCGCGCACCCTACTCGCTACTCCCCGTCACCCGTGTCGGGGTCGGGGGCGCTGAGGATCGTCGGCGGTCGGTCGTCATCGCATTGAGTGGAGTTGCACCGGGGGTGAGGCGTGCGACTTCACGGGCTAACCCGCCGGCGCTCGGGTCGGTTCACGTACCCCATGCCCACGGCGATGAGCAGTTCGCGAACCGAACATGGATGATGCGGGGCGCCTCATCGCCGGGAATGTCCAGCATCCGGCCGGGCCCGAGATCCAGACGCCGCCGAGGTGCCGCGTTACCTGCCATGCCCTGCACGGTCCCGGCGCCTGACGGCCGCCTACAGCTACGGCGTGCTGCGTCATTGGGCCGAGGAGTTCAACCCCGGCACCCAGTTGCCCATCGGCGCAGTACGGCTCACTCAACGCCTATCCCCGCATCGGGATGGTCACCGGCTGCGGGGGCGTCATCGAGTCGACTCCCGAGCATTTTGGTGAGTTCCGCGTACGCAGCTTCCCGCTGCGACGGGTCGGGGCTGTTGCGCCATTCGTGCTGGAGCAACTGCATCTTGGTGACCTGTGCCTGCTCCGCAGACGCGGTCGCCGTCTGCGGTCCCGCCGGGGCCGCAGAAGCTGTTGTTTTGTGAGGGCCGCCATCCTCATGGGGGACTGTGAGGTGTCGGGCTGGGAGGCGATGGCGTCCGTGGTCTTCTGGAGCTTGCGGAACGCCTTGCCCTGCCTGCGCAGGGCCTTGTCCTGCGCCTTACGGCCTTGCGGGACTTGGCGAGCTGGGCCTGCAGGGGTGCGGTCGCCTCGGTCAGCGCGGCCTTCAGCGCGTCGGGGTCGAGAGCGGCGACGAGGGGAGCAGCCGCGCCGGCGCTCTGGGGCGACTCGGGCGGGGCCACCGGGGTCAGCGGCTTCATGCCCATCTTCACCCTGGCGGCCTCCACCGACATCGTGCCCTTGAGCACCAGGGCCTGCACCTTCTTGCGCTCCGCTTTCGCCGCCTTCGCCTGCTTGCGCGCCTTCACCTTCGCCGCCTTCCTGGCCTTCGCCTTGGCCCGCTTGTCCGCCTTGGCCGCCTTCCTGGCTCCCGGTGCCTTGGCGGGCTGGGGGACGCCGTGCGGCACGGGGACCGGGTTGGAGCCGATCTGCAGGGACGCCTCCATCGGGCAGACGTCGGGGAAGCGGTGGGTCAGGGTGTCGTGCATCACCGTCATGGCGTGCTGCATGGACGCGATGCGGTCGGAGGACATGAACCCGCGGGCCGGCTCGTTCGTGGGCACGCCCGTGCTGGTGGGCGGCTGCATCGGGCCGGGGGTGTGCTGGCTGGACGGGGACTCCGAGGCGTGCCCGGCCTCGAGGTAGGGCCGGGTGTAGTCCGTGGAGACGATCCCGCCCTCTGCGGGCAGCTTCGCGTGGTGCGGCCCCTGGTAGCCCGGTGAGGCCGCCCCGTGGCCGTCGCAGATGTACGGGCCGGTTGAAGCGGGTCGGGCAGATCTGGCCCGGCTCGGGGAAGGAGGCCGGGCCAGGGTTCGCGTCACGGAACGCCTTGTGCGCCTGCGTGCGCAGGTCGGCCAGCGCGTACGGGTCGGCGGCCTTGAGGGTGACGGCGGCCTGGTAGATGCCCAGCGCGCCCTGCGCCTCAGCGAGCGGGGCGGACGCGGCCTTCTCCAGCGCCCCGGCGTGCCACTCGGCGGTGTCGATCCCGGCGAACGAGGCGTGCGGGAACGCCTTGCTCACCGCCTCCGGGGAGTAAGCCGGGCAGGTGAGGGCGTGCAGCGCGCCGAGGTGCTGCGGCACGTCCAGGGCCTTGAGGGCCATCGCCGCGGCGGCCTCCGGGTCGCCCTTCATGGTGCGGGCCTCCATCGGGGTCGGCTTCTCGCTGTCGCCGTCCTCGAGGTGGGCGTCGCGCTCGAAGTTCTCCACCTCGCCGCCGTCCGGCTCCCGGTGGGGCGGTGCGGGCTTGTCGTGCTGGCCCGGGACGCCTCCCGCCTCGGCGGGAGTCGGCTTCTTGCCCGCCTTCGGCTTCTTGCCCTTGCCGGGCTTCATCCCCTTGGTGCTGGTCTTCGGCTTGGCGGCCTTCTTGGCCGGCATTCTTCTCGCCGTCGCCGCTCTCGCCGGGCTCGTCCTTGCTGCCGAACGGCTTGGCCTGGGCACCTCCGAAGGGCTCGCCCTTGCCGGCCTTCTTGCCCTTCTTCTTGCCCTTGGCCACACGGTCCTTTCCGGCTTCCGCCGCCTTAGCGCTCTCGTTCGCTGGGATCTTCATGTCCGCCATGGGGTTGTGCCCCGGGTTCTCCTTGCCGCAGCCGGGGCAGAATCGCTCTCCTTTGTCCAGGTCGTGGCCACAGCCCAGGCACATGAAGTCGTGGTTCTTCGCGACCATCGGCGGCATCGCGGGGAGCTGCCGGCCGCATTCGGTGCAGTGGACGTGCTTGTGGTTCTGCTTGGCGCCGCAGCCGGGGCACAGGGCCCGGAGCTTGCCCTTCCCCTTCTCGGCGTCCGGCGCGCTGGCCTTGGCCATCCGCTTCGCCATGCGCTTGCCCGCCTTGCACATGGTGCAGGGCTTGCCGTCCATCATCCCGCCAGCGCAGGCACACTTCTGGGCGTCGGGCGTGGCGGTCTTCTCAGCCGCCGGCTTCTTCTTGAGCGGGTTCGGGATGCCCAGCGCCTTCACGCGCTTGGCCAGCAGCCGGGCCGCAGCCTTCCAGTTGCCGTGCTTGGAGCGGATCAGGATCGCGGCCCGCCGCACCGCGTCGGCATCGGGCATCGGGTAACTGCCGTCCGGGAGTGCGATCTCGTCGCCCGCGTAGCCGTGGCGCTGCTCGGCGGTGAAGGTCCGGGCACCCTTGCCGAGGATCGCGTCCTCGGCGTCCCCCACGGCCTTAAACGCGGCCAGCACGTCCAGGCCGGCCTGGACGGCCCGGTACTCAGCGAGCGTATCCGGGGCGGCAGTCTTGGTCACCGAGGGGGCAGCGGCCTTGTTCGCGCCCTGCTCGCGGGCCAGCTTCTGCCGCAGCGTGGCCAGCTTGGCGAGGTCTGAGGGCTTCACCGACAGGGACATGTTCTTGGGCAGTTCGACGGTGACGGTGCCCTTGGTCTTGGTCACCGCAGGCGCGGCGGCTTTGGCCAGCAGATCCTCGGGACCGTACATCTTGCCGACCCACTCGGGGGAGCCATCCGCCGACTTGCGCACCATGGCGAACTTGGTCCCGTAGTTTGAGCCCCGGTCGCAGAGCGATACTTCGCTGATCTCGCTGAGGTCGTCCGGCCGCCCCGTGATGACGCCATTGATGGCCTTCTGCCAGCCCGGCAGGTGCTGGAACCGGGGATCACCGACCCGGATGTCCGGGTTCGATATGCCAATGGAGAAATCTCGGAGCGTTCCTGTACGCACCAGGTGCTTGGCGACGGGCTCGGTCACCAGAGCGCGGATGTTGTGACCCTGGACCGACAGGCCGGTACCGGCCGGATCGCGCTTGGCCTGATGCATCACCCTGAGCGCGGGCCCCTGCTCTAGCCAGTTACGGAGAGCTTTCTCTGACCACGCTGGGTCAACGATTTGAAGATCGCTATCAAGTGACCCGTCGGTAGCCTTCCCGGTGACGATGATGTCCGGCGTCCCATCGACCGGGTTGACCTCCTCCGTCTCCTCCCGCTTCTCGATGGGAATCGAGAAGAAGGCGAGGTCCCCATCGCCAGTGATGGTGGCCGCCTTGGAGGCTTCCGGGGCAATCGCCGTCACACGGCTCCTTTGTGATGGGGTCATACGGGCATCAGGGGGATGAGTGGCCGCGACCCCTCGGGGCGCTGGTCAGGTGGCAGATCGGCGAGGTAGGAGCACTGCCCGGGCAGCCGGGTGAACCCGGCGGAAGGCTCGCGCCCGTACCACGGGAAGTCGCGGCAGACGGGCGGCTTGGTGTCCTGTGCCATGCACAGCCGGTGAGCGCGGTCGAACATGTCGCAGGCGCAGTGATCGTCGTCCAGGGGTGTCCAGTGGGCGGTGATGAACTCGGCGTTTTTCCGCCACCTGCCGTCCGTTGCATAGCGGGCAATGGCAGCTTCCCGCTGGTCTGGCGACCAGCCGTGCTGCTCCCACCAGCGCCAGCCCTCGTCGCTGCCGGGGTCGGTGACGCCGGCCAGGGCGGCGCTGGTCCACTTGGCGAGTTCGTCGGCCCTTGCCCGTTCAAACGGGACGGGATCGCAGCACGAGCCGCACCTCGCGCAGCCAGCGCTCACGGGATGAGCAGGGAGATCAGGAACGCCGCTATGCCGGCCGGGAGCAGCCACCTGCCACCGGGTACGCCTGCGTAGGTGAGCGCGTCCCAGACCTCGAACCCGGCGCCGAGGAACACGAGGATCTTGGCGAGCATGGGGCCTCCCTTGATCGCGCGGGCTGCTGGGGACTGAATTCACGCCGGACCGGCAGGGAATCGTCGAAATGCTCTGACCTGCGGGAACTTGAAAGTACCTGAAAGTGCCTGCACATTTCCGCAGGTCACGCGGCGGGCCGGAAAGTGAGCGTCGAACCGCTAGTCGTCGTCCCAGTCCCTCGCTGCCACCCCGTCAGGCCGGGGAGCGAATGGCCGGGCCTCCCACTTCTGGCCCTTGTGCACCGGGGGCAGCACGATGCCCTGGTCGCTGAACGCGGCACCGTGGCCGAAGTGGATCTTCACCCCGCGCCGGTCGCAGGCGTTCAGGGCGTCAGCGAGGGCGGCGAGGAGGGATGCGGGGGACTTGGCGCGGGAGCGCTTGCGGGCGGCCTTCTTGCGGCGCTTGCGCTGGCCGTGCTTCTTGCTCAACCGCCGATGTTCACCATGTACGTGGCCACCGGGGCAGCGCAGCCCGTGTTGAGAGGCACGTCCCCGTACACGGTCGCCGGCGCGGCACAGGTGTTGTAGAACTCCGGGCCGATGGTCAGCGGCAGCGCGCCACCCGCGCAGCCGGGCGGCCGGAAACGTCTTCTGCCAGACGGGCTGCGGCGGAACGGCGCAGACGTGCGCGGCCTGCTGGCTGCGGAGCCGCGCCACCTCAGCGCGCAGGTATTCCACCTCATCGCGGAGTGCCGTGACCTCGTTGTGCTCGCTCATTGTCCGCCCTCTCTGATCATGCGTGCGTGCTGCGCCGGCCAGTACCCGAGCGCCCGGTAATGTTCCAGGTTGCAGTAGCCTTTTGCCTGCTCATCGGTCATGTGGCCGTGCTCCATGACCTGCTGGGTACAGCGGTCGAAGTCTCCGGGGCTACCCCACTTGATGTCGATGGGGAACTCAAACCGCGTCGGCCCGGGGTGCGCCTGATGCGCCCAGTACTCGCGCAGCGTCTCGGCGTTGCCCGACTTGGCCACGTCCCCGCCGATCGCCGCGAGCACAGCGTCAAGATCGCGCTGCATCTCCGGCCGCAGCGATGGGTTGTCCCGGAACTGGCCGGGGTCCCACCACGCGATGGCCTGCGACGTGATCGCCGTGCGGGTCATCCGGGTCCCAGACCTCGTCCCGGTCGCCGTCGATCGGCACCGCGCCCTCGGACGGCACGGTCATAACGTAGCCGCGGTAGATCCCGTTGGACGCGTCCCAGGAGCCCGTGAGCGTGCCCTGAGGGGCTGGCATGCCGGTTTCCTCGGAGAACTCCCGCAGGGCCGCCTGCAGCAGCGTCTCGCCCGGTTCCTGGTGGCCGCCGGGATTCTCCCACTTGCCTGCCGCGTAGTCCTGGTCGTCGTCCAGGGAACGCTGGAGCATCAGCACGCGGCCCGTGTCGGCCGCTCTTACCATCAGGCCGGCCACATGCGGCTCCTGGGCCGCCTTGTTCGCCGGGTCGCTGCCCGAATGGAACTGCTGCAGGTAGGTCCGGTCGGCGGGCTGGCTGCCGGCCTCGTCCAGGAACGCCACGTAGGCGCGCACCGGCAGGCAGGCCTTCTTGCAGGCCATCGTCCGGTGATGGCCATCCACGCACCGGGCGTGGTTGTGGCCCGGCTTGACGGTCAGGATCACCTCGTCAACGTGCTCACCAGCCTTGAGCTGGCGGGCGAACGCGTCCACCCGGGCCGGCTCCCGGTGCGCGGCCCATGCGTCCTCGCTGCTGAAGTCCACGAGCTTGAGCGGGACCTCAACCGGGCCTACCCACCGGGCGCTCTTGACCCATTTCAGCGCCGAGGGCGGGAAGTTCTGCCGCATCATCTTGCAGACCACGGACGCCTTGACCGGGGGTGCGTCCTTGAGGAACTTCGCCGCCGCGCCGGCCGCCTTGCCGACCGGGTTGGGTGGCCCGCCGTTCGCCGCACCCGGGCTCCACGTCCCGGCCTGCTCCGTCCCGTGCCCACCGACCGGCCACGTCCCGTCCATGTACGGCGCGGGGAAGTCCTTCACCGGCCGCGACCCGATCCCGGCCGCCTCGCCCCACGCCCCGTCGTCACCGGACTCCAGTGACAGCTCGTGGGGCTCCACCTCGCTGCCGTCCCAGCGCGGCGGCTCCCCACCAGCGCTCGCGCCGGGAACGCCTCCGGGGATGTCCTGCTGGGCCTGCTGGTAGGTGCCGTTGGCGCGGTGCGGGAACGGGCCGGTCGCCGCGCCGCCCCCAGCGGGATTGTGCGCTTCGAGCTGGGGGGCGTCTCCCCAGAACTCCTGCCCGTTGGTGTCCACCTGACGGCGGATGACCTTCGTGGCACCCTTCGGCAGCGCCCACGGGGCGAGAAAACAGCGGCAGCGAGGATGAGCCCCGGGGTGCTTGTCGCCAGACGGGAACGTCCCGTCGACGGGGATCGGCCCGGCATTCTGGTTGGCGAGGCAGCGGGCGCAGACCTTGCCGTCCCGCATCGTCTGCCAGGTCTTGTAGGCGACCCCGGCCGCCTTCATGGCGGCGAGGACGGCGGCGTTCCAGGCCCGGATGACCTCGGTGACCGCAATGACCTCGGGCCGCGTGGCCGTGCGCAGGATCTCGTTCAGGCGCGCTATGACGCTCTCCGGGTCGCCGGAGGCGAGGGCGTCCTTGATGGCCTGCAGAGAGCTCAGCCGACCCCGTGCCAGCGATGAGGGACGCCCAGTTCTCGCCCTGCGTGGCCAGGAATGCCGCCAGCGCTTCTTTCAGCGCCCTTGGACTGATCGCCAGCGCCGGCCTTCCATGCGGCCTTCCACAGCCACGTCAGGACGCGCATGAGGCGCTTGCGGATCTCCGCGACGATCATCCCGGCGAGGACGGCGGCGGTGACGGCGAGGGTGCCAGCGGCCCACGCGGCGATCAGCGCGGCGGCGGCCGTGATGGCAGCGGCGAACGCGGCCTGGATCTGCGCGGCGTACTGCTGCGCGAGGGCCTGCTGCCGGGCCTGGCTAGGCTGCCCACCCTGCCTCGCTGCCGCTTTTGGGAGCACCGCCCCCAGCGAGCCCACGACCGGCGCGGTGATGGCGAACACCTGCTCCGGCGGTCAGGCCCTTGCGCAGATCCTCGTCAATGGCCGCCATGATCGCGCCGGGCAGGTGCCGGGGCTCCCATGTGGTGATGTGGCGTCCCTTTTTGATGTGCCGGGTCAGGGCCTCAAGCTCAGCGAGGGCGGCGCGGTTGACGATGGAGGCCCGCCGGATTCGCCCCGGGGGCCCCGGCCTTGTCTTGCGCAAGCGGGTTCTCATGATTCCCGTCATCCGTGCCGGGCGCAAGGAGCGACACGCTCTTGCCCGTGGCTGTGCCCGGCGCTCCGGTGCCCGTGGCGTGCTGCGGGGCCAGCGCCCCGCCCCTTGACGCCTGCCGTTCCGTGACGCTCCCAGGGCGGCCTGAGGCGTTCGCGCCCTGCGTGATGGCCTTCGGCTTGCGCCCCGTCGCCCCGTCCGCGGCCGAGTGGGCGCCGCGACTGCGGCTGCTGGCCGCTCCGCCTGGGCTGCCAGCGCGTTCTGCACGCCCTGGAACAGGGGGATGGGGCCCATCGGGGTGAACACGATCGGGCCCTGCGTCTCCGGGTAGCCCCACGGGGTCAGGCCCAGGTCGTCACGGAACTCGTCAATGCTGATCGCACCGGACTGGATCTGCTTGATGCCCGCGTCCACCGCGGCGGACTTGTCGGCCTGCTCCTCCATGCCGGAGAACAGGAAGCGCATGTCCTCCTGGCCAGCCACGATCTGGATGATCGTGTCGAAGATCTCGGTGATGAACTTCAGCGTCGGCTTGGTGTCAACCCTGTCATGCATTGACCTTTGCGCCTGGGCCATCTCGCGGGCGGCGAAGGGCGAGGCCACAGTGCTGACCTGCGGAATCACGCCGATCTCGGTCGGGCGGACACCACAAGTCATTGCCACCTCATTGGCAATCCACTCGTCCGCCTGGTCAACGATCTGCATTTCTTTCTGCGGGATTACCTTGCTGCCGGGCGGCAGGACGGTCACCTTGAAGAAGTTGCCCAGATCGCCCGCTACGGCATTCAGGGCTAGCTGCAGTTCACGAATCTGGTTTGGCGTCATATTCGACGTCGCCCGGACTGAATGTAACTGCGCGGGACGCTGCTTTCATCGAAGAAAGACAATTGGTATGCCTGCTTTTGCAGGCCGGTCATGATGGGGATGAGGCACATCTCCACGAGCCCGAACCCGTAAGGCGTCCCCGCGCGCTGCGTGAATGGCAGGTAGAGCAGTCTGGTCGCTGCGCAGCTCGGCCGCTAGGTCAGCCTCCGTGACATGCCGGATTCCTGCAGGTCACGGCCACCGACCATCTGCGTGAAGTCGCTGCGGGGAACGCCGTAGAGGTACTGCTGTGCCATAGGCGCGGGCGGGGCCGGGTATTCCCCGTGCATGCCCGTCAATGGCCGGATAGTCTGGCCGTCAATGAGCCACAGGGAGTCCAGGTCCGACCCGAGCAGGCCCTTCCTCATGCCCCGGCCCTTGACTGGGCACATGTAGAGCGAGAGAGCGTCGTAGACGAAGACCTGGTCCAGCATGGCGTCCAGCCACGCGCCGAACGTGAAGTAGTTGGGGTCGGGCCGGCGGAACCACTTCCTGACCTTGGCCTGCCGCTCCCCGAAGTCGCGCATCGCCTTCTTGTCACCCCGGTACGCCTTCGCCGCGTCCTTCGTGAGCACGATGTCCCAGTCCAGGGCCCGGATCTCCTGCTTGCGGATCTGGAGGCAGCGCCGGAGGATCGAGTAGAGGTTGCCGAGGCTGTAGAGCGTCGAGAAGGACGCGAGGTTGTACCCCTCGCTGCCCGGCACCCCGACCGGGAGGTTGGCACCTACTTCGTACTGCCGCCGCCTCGGCTGGGGACGCTGGGCGCCGCCGGGCGGCTGGTCTACCGGGACCGGCAGGATGGGGCTGAACGGGGCGAACGCGCCCGCGGTGAAGTCGTCCGAGGGCCGGGGGAGGAACGGGCCGTATCCAGGCTGGTAGGGATTGCCGGGCAGCGCCGAGTAGGACGGGAGCTGGCCGATCCACGGCCCGTCCATGCTGCCCTGGGGCGCAGGAGTCGGCCGCGCACCACCGGGGGCGGCCTTGGCGATCCGGGCGGCGCGGCTCGCGGCGAGGATGGCTGCTGGGCTGGCGATAAGTCTCACCGCCCCTGGTGCGCTACGTTGCCGTCATGGGTGACACGGGGCGGGATGTCGTCATGACCAGCAGCCAGGTCAAGCGGAACCTCGGCCGCTTACTGGAGCAGGTCGCCACGGACGGGCTGCGCATCCACATCAGGCGGTACACGGCGGTTGACGCGGTCCTGGTGCCCAGGCGGTGGTATGAGGAAGTCAGCGAACTGGTGGGGGACCTGGGGGAGCCTTAGCCGCTTTCGCCCGCTTCCACTCCCGGCAGAGGCTGCAGTCGCCTGTGAACATGGCGCAGCGGATGCGGTGGGCCTTGATGACGAACCAGTCCCAGAGGGAGCAGAGCAAGGCGCTCACCTCCCGGCTAGTACCGCCCTGACGCCGTGGCCGTACATGCAGTTGACGTCCTGGCAGGCGTGGTCGTCATAGGCCGGCGAGTAGATCATCGGCGTGGCGTGGACCGGGCAGCGGCATGAGGCGCTGCACCTGTGCGGCTGGCCGGCGATGCGGCCGATCTCAGCGTCAGCGATCCACTCGGAGACCGCGTAGCGCACGTCGCCCCAGGGCCACGGCCACTCGTCGTACGCGAGGCCGATCATGACGCCATCTTCGATCACCAGCCGGTAGCCGTCAGCGGAGACGGACCAGTCCAGGTATCGCCACGCGTTCGTGCGCGGGAAGACGTTGCGGAACTCCGTCACGGCAGGTCCGAGTGAACGAACCGGCCTGCGAACGGCAGGTGGTGCCACCAGGGGCAGTCGCAGTACTGCCACGAGACCAGCGGCGACACGCCCATGAACTGCCACGGAGCGTCGGGCGGCAGTTCGTACGTGGCGGGCTCGCCCTCGATGAGTTCCCTCAGAGGGCCGGGAGTCCGGGGAAGGGGTTGCCGCTCACCGCGGCGAGGTGCAGTCGTGGCAGTTGCCGCAGTAGCCCTCGCGGACATCGTTCTCGGGTGATGGCTCGTCATTCCGCAGCGAGGGCAGGTGATGGAGGGCTCGCTCGCGGCAGATCTAAGAAGCGGCGCGTACATGCCTTCCCGGCGGCGCCTGCGCAGGCGATCCCAGGCATCGAGGGCAGGGAACTGGCTCACCGCTTCATCCTCCCACTGAGCCCCGGTCCCCGCGTGCGCTACGGGGCCGGGGCCGTTCTGGTGGGGGCGAGGGAACGGGGAGCCAGTCAGATCGGCTCTGGCCGCCGGGCGGGACTCTGGGCGCACACCCGCACACCCTTCCCTGAGCGTTCCCCCTAATGGGAGCCTGAGGTCAATTCTGCATCAGCAGGAGGGGCCCTGGGTGGTTCCCAGCCGTCCGGGTACAGGGTGCGACCGCAGCCGGGGCACTGCCAGGGAGCCGGCACGCCTTGGTGGCATATGTACCCGCAGCAGGTCAGCTCGGCGGGTGGGGGCATGCTCAAAGCTCATCCCCGCGCATCAGACCATCTCCGTGACCGCTTCGGCCCACGCCACCGACTCCTGCCGGTAGTTGCGGCGCAGGTCCGCGAGCTGAGCCTTCAGTGCGGGCGCGGCAGCCTCAGGCACCTCGGCGCAGATGCACATGTTCTGCCAGGGCGCGTCGGGCGGCGAGAGCCAGTAGCCCCAGACCTTGGGCGCGTTCACGGTCACCAGCGCGCGGACGCCGGTCACGAACGACGCCCACTCGCCCTGGGTGAGCTTGTCGTCACTGTTGCCGATGGAGATGTAGACGGTGCTCACGGCTGATCATCCCCGGTCATCAGCCCATAGGTGGCCAGCATCGCGCCCAGGATGCGCTCCACCGACGCAACAGGAACGCCGGCGTCCACCATGTCCCCGAACATCTCAGCGAGGGCAGCGGAGGCTTCCGAGCCCTTGGTGAAGGGGTCGGCTGGCTCGGAGCCGACAGCGGGAGGGAAGGGTGTCCAGCCGGGCGTGCCGCCGTGGTCGCCGAAGCCTCTGCCGCCGAAACTGATGTCCGGGGCCAGGCCTGCCGGGGACGTGGCCCCCGGTGCGCTGGGCATTCTTGAGCGCGGCCCAGAGCGCATCCTTGTCGGTGCCGGGTGGTATGAGGGCGTCGCGGATCTCATTGAACGTGGGCTTGCCGTCGTCAGGCATCGGGGTTGCCGTTCTCCCGCGCGACCATGCCGCCCATCACCAGCCATGCGGCGACCAGGAGCGCGGACTCCACCGGCCGGCCGCCTGCTGCGCGCAGGCCGCGGTAGTTCTCCAGGATGAACACGCTGCCCGTGTGGCCGGGGGCGAACGGGTCGGCGGGAGGGGCCTGATGGTCTGGCTGGTCGTCAGCCATCGGTCACCCACTCGAACCGCATCCCGTCTGGCAGGAGCGTGCTCAGGCCGTCCTCGATGTCCGCCACACGGCCGGGGAGCGCAGCCATGTACTGCGCCTCACGGCGGTCCATCTCACTGCTGGCGGCCATGAAGCCGGCTACCTCGGCCTGATCTTCAACCGGCAGCGAGGCGATGAGGTTGTGCAGGTGATCAGCCACTATTCGTTGCCCATCAGTCGTCTCCGCCCATGCCTGCCACCTCCGCCGATATCGCCTGCTGCCGCAGTCTCGCCTCGGTTCTACGGCGCAACTGGTGAGCCTTGCGCTTGGCTTCCCGGCCGCTGGAACAGCCTAGTACGGACCCAATCTGCGCCCAGGTGATCCGGTTGCCCAGGGCTGTGGCGATCATGCCGAGGATCAGGACGTCCTTCTCCGCGCGGGTCTGCGGCATCTGGCCCTGCTGGCCGGTCATGGCGGCGAGGGAACGGATCTGGGTGTCCTGGTCTGGTGCCATCAGCAGGAGCACTCGCTGCTCAGGCAGGGCGGCGGGGGCGTGTAGTCGGGCTCGTCGCAGCCGCACATCCCGCCCTCGCGGGGCTTGGGACAGGGAGTGCCGATGCGGGGGAACCTGTTCGTGAGCGGGATGGTCATGCCGCCCGCACTCCCGATGGCGGGGTCCGGCAGGAAGTACGGGGTCAGCGGCTCACGCGCCATCGCCGGCCTCCCCACCCTGGTCAGGGTTCGCGAACATGATCCTGCTGGAATCCCACTCCGAGTCCTTCCAGTAGGTGCCCTCCACCAGCATCCCGTCCGCGTCACGGCGGAACGCGGACAGGCGCGGGCAGCCGTAGTCGGCAGCGAAGTGGACGCCGCCGCAGCACGGGCAGGCGCCGCCCTCGGCGACGGTCTGGAGTACCTGCGCCTCGGTCTCCGCGCTCAGTTTCTGCGGCGGCGGGAACTGGGGGCGGGGTGTGCCCATCCGGCCCCGGGCGGCGGCGAGGGCAGCGGCGGCGGCGTTCTCCAGCGGCGGCCGGGAGTAGCCGCCACCCTGACCGATGCTCACGGGGCGGCCCCGGCAGGCCAGCGGCGAGGATGCGGCGCAGGATCTCCCGGTCCTGCTGGCCGCCGGCGGGCTGGCCGCCCAGACCGGCAGCAAGGACGGAGGCCGGGACGCCGTAGGCGCGCAGGACGGTCATGGCCCGGTCTATCTCGGCCTCGGTGACAGGCTCAGCCACCGGCAGGCTCCGCAACGCGCATCTCCGTGACCAGGAACGGGAACGTGGCCACGACCGGTGGCCCCATCCCGGGTGCCTCGTAGTATGGCTTGCCGTCCGGGGTGGCGTACATCTCGCACTCGGCCCAGACGAGATCATCGGCCGCCGCATTCAGCACCACCCGCAGCGCGGTCACGGTCCGGATGGGCTCGCCTGTCGCTTCGTCGGTGAGGGTGATGGCCCAGCCGTTCAGGACGCCATCCCGTGACTGCGGCCATTGATGATGATGGTCCCGGCGAACTGGTCTGGCCGCTCAGCCACGGTCCCGCTTCTCCCCGGTGCAGGTGACCAGTTCCCCGGCCAGCGTCATCCTGTCGGTGCGGGGCGCCTCGAAGGGTGTCAGGCCGCAGCAGGGCATCGGGCCGCCGTCATCGGGCGGGCAGTGGTGGGTCGTGACCTCGGTCGCGTGGTCCGACGCGATATCGAATGGCGGCAGCCCCATCGCGGCGCGGCCATCGGTGGCCTCCGCCACGCCCAGTTCGTCGCCAGCGAACACGAACGCCCGGAACGGCAGGAAGCCGTCCTGGTAGGCGCGGGACAGCATCATCTGGTACTCGCGCTGCTGGTTGGGCGTCAGGTCCGCCTTGCGGATCACGACGGCCTCGCCGGGCTTCACCACGGTCACGCACTCCCGCAGCAGGCAGCGGACCTCGTCCGGGGCGAGGATGGCGTCAGGCGGCCTGCGCACGTCATCGGCCAGCCGTACACCCTGGCCGCCGTCCGCAAGTGGCTGCTCGTGTGGCTCAGGCATGCTCACCAGTCCACGGCAGCGACAGCCCATCGCCCTCGCGGCGCGGCACGATGTGGATGTGGAGGTGCTTCACGGTCTGGGTCGCGGGAGCGCCGACGGACGTGATCAGGTTGCAGGACTCAACGCCGAGACCCCGCGCCAGCAGGGCCGCGAAGCGCATGGTATCTGCCGTCACCCCCGGCTCGGCCAGCGCGTGCTCAACGTGCCTCAGCGGGACCACCAGCAGGTGACCCGGCGTGACCGGATTCAGCGGGACGAACGAGACGGCGTTCCATCCGGTCCCGTCGTACTCGCCAGCCTTGATGCGCTTGCAGAACGGGCAGTCACTCATCGCCCTGCTCCGCTGCCTTCGGTGCGATCTCCACCGTGACCACATGGCCTGTGGCTGCCACATGCTGGGCTGCCTGCCCTGCGAGCTGGGCGACGTAGAGGGCACCTTCCGCATTGCCAGACAGGGTGCAGTTGGGGTGCTGGCAGCGCGCGGTCGCAGCGGCGGACAGCGCCTCGGTGTCCTTGCGGGCGGCGGCGAGACGTGCGGCCTCGTCGTCCGGGTTCACGTCGCGGATGAACGGCGGGAAGGTCACTGGGACGACCCCGGATACACGATCAGCTCAGCTGTGCCCGAGCCGTGGGCCATGTGGGCGTGCTCACCCTTGCGGCGGCACAGGGCCGGGCAGGGGCCAGCCTCGAAGCCGGTGGAGCGCAGGCAGGCGAGAGCCTCGGCGTAGGTGGTGACCGCCGGCACCGGGGGAACTCCGGGCGCTCAGGCGGCCTGCGGCGGCGTTTCACGAGCGGTCCCCGTTGCCGCGCTTGGCGGCCAGTTCCGCCCGGGCTGCCTCAGCGGCCATGGCACGGGCGTGGGGGTCCGGGACCAGGGTGGCCGCGCGTGTGACTTTCAGGACGGTGCCGGGAGTGAACTCGGTCACGACCCCGCCGGCGTCACGGAAGGTGTACCAGCCGGGCCTGGTGCGCTTCCAGCGGGCCTGCGCGATGATCTCGACCGTGGGCGGGCTGTTCTCGCCCGCATAGGTGCTGACCTCCCAGTCAGCCAGGGGTGCGGGCTTCTTCTCCTTGCGCTTGCTCAACGGTCACACGCCTCCTGGTGTCATGATGATCTGGTGAGCCGCAGTGACAACACGGCGTGGAAGCCCGGCCTGAAGCGATGCGTCTC
>CAVQPP010000305.1:0-6210 GCA_963714445.1 uncultured Actinomycetota bacterium | reverse complement strand
GCACTCGCACACGTGGGGCTCGCACACCACCGAGTTCTTCGCGATCGGCACCGCCGTGCGCCCGCTGCGCCCGGACCACGTGATCGACCGCCCGACCATGGTCTTGAGCCTCGATGCCTGACGAGCTGGTTCCCGCCGGAAACGGCGGCATGGACGACAACGGCGACGACCGCGGCATGGACAAGCACGGCATGGACGTGGAGCTGCTCGCCGCGGCGCTGCGCCGGGACAGCGCGGACCTCGACCTCTACGCGAAGGTCCTGTCGGTGAACCTCGCCGACTCGCTGCCCTCAGGCGCGGTCCGCGTTGAGCGCAAGCGGAGCATGCAGGACCGGATGGCCGGCCGCGAGGGCGCCGTGACGAGCCTCGACGTCGCACTCGGAGAGCAGCGTCTAGCGCTGCGCATCGATCGCGGCCGAGTCGTCGGCGAGGTCTGCAAGGAAGTGCGCGGCATCGTGCTCTCGCGCCAGCAGGTCGGTTTGGACGAGTGGATCGGCGCGCTAGCCAAGGCCCTCGCCGACACGGCCGCCTCCAGCGCCCGAGCCCGCGAAGCCCTAGAGCACTTCCTAACCTGACGCTGCCTTACCTCACGCCTGACGCCGAGTCACCCGCACCTGGCCGGCCTAACGTGACGCGACGTCACCCGTGTGACTCGCCATGCGCTCCAATAGCGGAACCGCCGCAGCAAGCACCTGCTGCTCCTCCGGCGTCAACTCGGCTTCGATGAGCTCACGCAGCCAGCCCGCACGACGGCTCATCCCCGTGCGCAACGCCTTCTCGCCTTCCGAAGTCAGCGTCACCAAGGTCTTCCGCCGGTCACTCGCATGTGGTTCGAACCGAACCAAGTCATCCTCGGCAAGTTGCGTCACAGTGCGCGCCATTGACTGCGGCCGTACGAAGTGAGCGTGCGCGAGATCGCTCGTCGTCATCGGGCCTTCGCGGTTTAGCGAGCCCAAGACCGCGTAATAGGAGTACGGCTGGGCTTCCGTCGCGCGCGTCTGCCGAACCAGTCGCCCAATCACCAGCCGCAATTGAGCCGCGAGCACTGACGCGTCCGTGCCATCGACGTCGCTGTCTGCCATATCCGACAGGCTACTCGAAAATTCGAGCTTCTACAGCAAGACTGTACAGCCTTGCTGTAGACTTTTCTTGGAACCACCGACCGACGAGGAGCGAGACATGAAGGTCACCTGGCTTGGCCACGCGGGAATCCGCGTCGAGCAGGACGGATACACCTTGGTCGTCGACCCGGGCGTCTTCTGCGACCAGGAGGCGCTGCAAGCGGCGCTCGCCGCAGCGGACGGTCTGCTGATCACGCACGAGCACGCCGACCATCTCGCCGAGGAAGCGGTCGGCGCGGCGCTGGCGGGCAAGCCCGGGCTCGAGGTCTGGACGAACCGCTCCGTCGCGGCCACGCTCTCGGGTCGGCCGGGCGCCGTGCACACCGTTGGCGATGGGGACGTGTTCACCGCGGGCCCGTTCGACGTGCGGGCATACGGCGAGTGGCACGCCGAGATCCACCGGGACATTCCGCTGGTTCTCAACACCGGCTTCCTGATCGGCGGCCGGGTCTTCCACCCCGGCGACGCGTTCACGAATCCGGACGTCCCGGTCGAGTTGCTGCTGACGCCGCTGCACGCGCCGTGGAACAAGATCAGCGAAGTCATCGACTTCATCAGGGACGTCAAACCGGCCCGGGTCTCGCCGATCCACGACGCGTTGCTCAGCAACATCGGCCTTGGACTCGCCGACACCTTGGCCAGCGGTGAGCCCGGGCGCGGTCCGGGCACTGGCGCGCCCTACGCACGGATGGTCCTCGGCGAGTCCTTCGAGCTCTGATCCGCGTGCTTTGGGTGATCTGGCGGCGCTTATGGAACTCGGGATAGGTCAGAACCTGGCGGGCTCTGTGTAGGTGCCGTAGACGTCCTTGAGCACGCCGCAGATCTCGCCGAGAGTCGCCTCCGCGTGGGCCGCTTCGAGCATCGGCGGGATGAGGTTCACGTCGTCTCGTCTGGCCGCGTCACGCAGGGCGGTGAGCGTGGAGCGGACGACGGCGTCGTCCCGCTGCGCGCGGCGGTCGGCGAGGACGCGGTTCTGCTCCAGCTCGACCTCGTGCGAGACGCGCAGGATCTCCAGTGGCGCCTCGATGGTTTCGGTGTGCGCGTTGACGCCGACGATCCGCTTGTCGCCCTTCTCCACCGCCTGCTGGTACTGGAACGAGGCCTCTGCGATCTGGCCGGTGAAGTAGCCGTCGTCGATGCCGCGCAGTAGGCCTGCGGTGACCGTGCCGTCGCGGCCGAGGTCCTTGATCTGCTGGAAGATCGCTTCGGCCTCGGCCTCGATCCGGTCGGTCAGCGCCTCGACGTACCAGGAGCCGCCGAGCGGGTCGGCCACGTTTGCCGTGCCGGTCTCATCGAGGATCACCTGCTGCGTGCGCACGGCGATCTCGGCGGCCTTGGCGGACGGTAGCGCGAGCACTTCGTCGAGCGCGTTGGTGTGCAGTGAGTTGGTGCCGCCGAGCACCGCTGCCAACGCCTCGATCGCGGTGCGCACGATGTTGTTCTCGGGCTGCTGCGCGGTCAGCGAGACACCGGCGGTCTGCGTGTGGAAGCGCAGCCACTGCGCCTTCGCGGTCTTCGCGCCGTAAACGTCGCGCATCCAGCGTGCCCAGATCCGGCGGGCGGCGCGGAACTTCGCGATCTCCTCGAAGAAGTCGATATGCGCGTCGAAGAAGAAGGACAGTCCGGGCGCGAACACGTCGATGTCCAGGCCGCGCGACAGGCCGAGTTCGACGTACCCGAAGCCGTCCGCGAGCGTGTACGCGAGCTCCTGCGCGGCCGTGGATCCGGCCTCGCGGATGTGGTAACCGGAGACCGAGAGCGGCTTGTACGCGGGGATGCCCCGCGCGCAGTACTCCATCAGGTCGCCGATCAGGCGCAGGTGCGGCTCCGGCGGGAAGAGCCACTCCTTCTGCGCGATGTACTCCTTGAAGATGTCGGTCTGCAGTGTCCCGTTGAGCTTGCCGACCTCAACGCCCTGACGCTGCGCCGCGACGACGTACATGCAGAAGACCGGGACCGCAGGGCCGCTGATCGTCATCGACGTGGTGACGTCGCCGAGCGGGATGCCGGAGAACAGCACGTCCATGTCGGCGGCCGAGTCGATGGCGACGCCGCAATGGCCGACCTCGCCGAGCGAGCGCGGGTCGTCGGAGTCGCGGCCCATCAGGGTCGGCATGTCGAAGGCCACGGACAACCCGCCGCCGCCTGCCGCGAGGATCGCGCGGAAGCGCTCGTTCGTCTGCGCCGCGCTGCCGAAGCCGGCGAACTGACGGATCGTCCACGGACGTCCGCGATAGCCGGTCGGGTACAGTCCCCGCGTGTACGGGTACTCACCCGGCCAGCCGACTCGCTCGAAACCGGGGACCTGCGAACCCGGCGGCGGACCGTAGACCGGCTCGGTCTCGTCGCCGGAGATCGTGGTGGTGTCGCGGTCGGTCTTCGGCGCCTTGTCGTACGCCGCCCGCCAGCGCTCCCGGCCCGCTTCGATGCTCGAGTCATCCATGCGGCCAAAATACTAGGACGTCCTAGTATCTGTCGATCCGGCGAGTTGAGTATTCATCAACTGCGTCGGTTGGCGAGTGGTGTTCAACTGCGCGCCTAGGCGCAGTCGACCTCGCGGTTAGGGAACGGTCAGGAATCGGATCGTAGCTGCCTGATTGGTCCTGCGGTCAGGAATCGGATCCGCCCTGGCCGCTATCGCCGCCCTGGGGCTGTTGCGGCTGTTGTTGCTGCTCGTCGCCACCATCGCCGCCGCCGCCGAGGTGGCGCTCCAACTGCTCGCCGCCCTCACCGATCTGCTTGTCGTAGCGATGCCCGGTGTGCTCCTGCGCGGCCTTCTCGCCCTGGTCGACCGCCTTGTTCACCTGCTCCGGATGCTCCTTGGCCAGCTCTTCGGCCTTCTTCGCCTCGTCCGCGAATCCCATGAGTCGCCTCCTTCACTTGATCACGAGACTCGCACTACCCCGTGATCCGGGATTCATCGGTCGCGGCGCCGTATTACTCAGTGAAGTATGTCGTCGGCGATCGACTCGGCCGTGGCGTCGGCGGGCTCGACGAAGTCGCCGGCCGAATGCCGCAGGTCACGCAGTACGTCGAACAATTGGCGGTGCTGCTCGCCGTCCAGGGCGCCGAGGCCGAATTCCGCCGCCATCAGGTCCGCCGTCGCCTTCTCCACGACGTCGCGGCCCTCGGACGTGATCTCGGCCAGCACGCCGCGGCCGTCCTCCGGGTTCGGCTTGCGTTCGACGAGGCCGGAGCGCGTGAGGCGGTCGATGATGTTGGTGACCGAGGTCGGGTGCACCTGCAGTCGCTCGCCGATCTTGGAGAGCGGCAGCGAGCCGCGTCGGCTGAAGGTGAGCAGCACGAGCGCCTCGTAGCGTGCGAAAGTCAGGTCATAGGGACGTACGATCGCGTCCACCTCGGCCAGCACGAGTTGGTGCGCGCGCATCAACGAGGTGACCGCGAGCATTGAGGTGGAGGCGCCCCAGCGCTGTTCCCAAAGCTCGAAGGCCCGCTGGACCGGGTCGAAGGGCAGTCCGCCCTGGGGCACCTGGTTCGCCATCGGACCGTCCCTCTCCTCGCGTCTTGCTGTGCGCGCGAGCCGCTGCGGACCTATGCCCTTCGACCGCCGGCCGCCGTTCATCGCGGGAGTCAGCCCTCGAGCTTCGCGCGGTCGCGCACCGCCCCGGTGGCCGCCGACGTCGCCAGGTGCGCGTAAGCCTTGAGCGCCAGCGAGACCGGGCGGTCGCGATCCTTCGGCCGGAATCCGGCGGCCTCCAGCGCGGCCCGGCGCTCGGCCAGCACCTGCCCGGTTACGTTCAGCGTAATGGAGCGGTCGTGGATGTCGATCGCGATTTCGTCGCCCTCTTCGATCAGCGCGATCATGCCGCCGGACGCCGCCTCCGGCGAGATGTGACCGATCGACAGACCCGAGGTGCCGCCGGAGAACCGGCCGTCGGTGATCAGCGCGCACTTGGCGCCGAGGCCCTTGCCCTTGAGGAACGCGGTCGGGTACAGCATCTCCTGCATGCCCGGACCGCCCTTGGGGCCCTCGTAGCGGATCACCACGACGTCGCCCTCGACGATCTGGTCGGCGAGGATCGCCTCGACCGCCGCCTCCTGCGACTCGAAGACGCGCGCCGGGCCGCTGAAGGTCCAGATCGACTCGGCGACGCCTGCCGTCTTCACCACCGCGCCGTCGGGCGCGATGTTGCCCCACAGGACCGCGAGGCCGCCATCCTTCGTGTAGGCGTGCGGGACCGAGCGGATGCAGCCGCCCGCAGAGTCGGTGTCGAGCGACGACCAGCGGTTGTCCGTGGAGAACGGCTCCGTCGTGCGCACGCCGCCGGGGGCCGCGTGGAAGAGCTCGATGGCTGCGTCGTCAGCCTTGCCGCCGCGCACGTCCCAGCGGTCCAGCCAGGTGGCGAGCGTCGGCGAGTGGACGGCGTGCACGTCTTCGTCGAGCAGGCCGCCGCGGCGCAGCTCGCCGAGGATCGCGGGGATGCCGCCGGCGCGGTGCACGTCCTCCATGTAGTAGGTCTTGGTGAGTGACGCGCGGTTCGGCGCGACCTTCGCGACGCACGGCACGCGGCGGCTGGTCGCGTCGATCTCCTTGAGGCCGAAGCCGACGCCGGCTTCCTGCGCGGCGGCCAGCAGGTGCAGCACCGTGTTGGTGGAGCCGCCCATCGCCACGTCGAGCGCCATCGCGTTGCCGAATGCGGCCGGCGTGGCGATCGAGCGGGGGAGGACCGACTCGTCGTCGCCCTCGTAGTAGCTCTTCGCCAGCTCGAGGACGAGGCTGCCTGCGCGCTCGAACAGCGCACGGCGCTTGGCGTGCGTGGCGAGCACCGAGCCGTTGCCGGGGAGGCCGAGGCCCAGCGCCTCGACTAGGCAGTTCATCGAGTTGGCGGTGAACATGCCGGAGCACGAGCCGCAGGTCGGACACGCGGAGCGCTCGATGGTGCCCAGCGTGTCGTCGGAGACGTTGTGGTCGGCGGCGGCGGACATCGCGTCGATCAGGTCGAGCTTGTCGTCGCGACGCCGTCGCGGATGTGCGCCTGCCCGGCTTCCATCGGGCCGCCGGAGACGAACACCGTCGGGATAGCAATACGTGGCGTTGCCGCGCGTGTTCTTCGACTTCAGCGTATTG
>CAVQPP010000304.1:0-3873 GCA_963714445.1 uncultured Actinomycetota bacterium | reverse complement strand
CGGGATGGTCGCCCAGATCGCCGCGCTCGACCAGCCGGACGCGTTCTCGGCGGTCACCCTCGTCGGAACGCGGCCTGTGGCTCCGGGCCCGGTCAACGATGACCTGCCTGACCATGACACGGCGACGATGGACCGGCTTGTCTAGCGCACTGATGCCCGACTGGTCCGACCGCGCCGCGGTGGGGGCGGAGTTTGCCGCCCGAGGCGCGGAGATCCTCGGCGACGACCCCGCCGCCGCGTACGCGACCGCCGAACGCAAGTGGGACCGAACGCCGGGTACGGAGCCCGCGGTGCAGATGGCCAACCAGCTGGGCCTGGTGTTCGCCAAGCTCGACTGCACGCCGCGCTGGCGCGAGCGCCTGTCCGAGCTGACGATCCCGGCGCTGGTGGTGCACGGTCGCCGCGACCCGTTCTTTCCGGTTGGCAACGGCGAAGCGCTCACGCGCGAGATCCCCGGTGCGCGGCTGCTCGTGCTCGAACGCGCCGCGACGGCGATCCCGGATGCGGCCGCCGATGAGGTCGCGGCGGCGATGCTCGCGCTCTAGGCGCTCACGGTGCTGGCGGCCCTAACAAGGACAAGCCCAATGACGGTTCGGGGTCATTCCGATGTCCTGAGACATCACATAAGAGCGGGCCTGAGGCACCCTGAAACACCGTGGTTGCTCTTCCGATCGCACGCCACGGGCACGACTAGCGGTTTTCAAGACCGAGGAAGACGAGGCCGGGTACCTGACCTCGTCATACGTGCCTCCCAAGCTGGTCAGTGGTGCCCGTCATCCCGCACATATCCCGCGGCAGGGCGCGGGTCGTGTGGACCAGTCGTGTTCGTGGGAGCTGCCTGGCATGGATGAGGCGCTGGGTGCGTGGTGTGAGCGGTGGCTCGGCTCGGCTGTGTCTGAGGTCGTGTTCGAGGCAGGTTCGCTGTCGTCGGTGGCCGGGGTCAGGCTTGCTGATGGCCGTGAGGTGGTCGTTAAGGCGCGGCGGTCGGTTCCTCGCCTCCAGGCGGCCTACGGCGTGCACCGTCACGTCTGGCAGTGCGGTTATCCAGCGCCGGAACCGCTGGTGGCGCCGACGCCATTGGATGCGGGGCAGAGCGTGAGCGCTGAGCAGCTGGTACCGGGCGGCGAGATCGGCGGGCGAAGCCCTGGTGATGCTGCCCGCTCGGCGGAGGCCCTGGCCGCGCTGATCGGGGTCACGGCTTCCGCGGGTGAGGTTGGCAGCCTGTCGCCTTCCCCGTCGTGGGTGGCCTGGGATCACGATGAGCCGGGATTGTGGCCGGGCACGGACGGCGGGCCGGGAAACCTGAACCTCGTGGCCGGGCCGGGGTGGCTCGATGAAGCCGCCGCCCGCTGCCGCAGACGACTGAGCCGGTACCAGGCGCCGCGGGTGATCGGTCATGCTGACTGGCACGCGGATAACGTGCGGTGGTCGGGGGGCAGACTCCTGGTCGTGCACGACTGGGACAGTGTCGTCAGTCAGCCAGAGGCAGTGATAGCTGGGATCGCGGCCGCCATCTTCCCTGCCTCCGAGGATGCCTGGCAGCCAGCGACCATCCAGGAGAGCGAGCAGTTCCTGTCCGCCTACATCCGGGCCAGCACGCGGGCCTGGACTCCCGATGACACTGAGGCGTTCTGGGCGGCATCGGCGTGGACTCTGGCCGTTGACGCTAAAGAAGCCGTAGCGGGCGGATCCGTGCCGGACCTTGCTGAGGCCGAGACACTCAAGCGCCTGTCTCTCGCTGGCGCCTGACCCGCCGCCTGATCACCCCGACTAGACCACCCCGTCTAACACCCCGACTAGACCACCCCTTCCTCGCTGGCGCGAATCCCGGCGAGTGCCGCCCGCCGCTGACGCCGGGCCAGCGGTGCGCCGTGGCGCACCGGCAATACCAGCGCGACCTGGGCCGGAGGACTGAGAGCGGGCGAAGAGAATCGAACCCTCATGACCAGCTTGGAAGGCTGCGACTATGCCCTGCCAGACCAGCGCTCACGCAGGTCACCGTCCTGGCCATCGTCCCGTGATTGACCGTGGGTGCCCATGTCTTACCGCCTGATCGGGCATGCAACGGGCACGGCGAAATCGGATCGCCACATGGGTGGCACGCCCGTAGACTTCTTGCGATGTATGAGGATCTGGTGGGCCCGGAGGACTGTCTGCGGTCGCTGGCGGCCCAGGCCCTGTCGTGGGTGCATCCGGACAGGCCGCTGTTCCCTGTCTCGCTGGGCTTGATGGCGGTGGCGAATGCGTTCGTGATGCTGGGCCTGCTGCCGGAGCCGCGGGCCGAGGCGATCTTGGCCGAGCATCGGCAGGCGCTGGAGCGCAAGGGCTTCGGGAACGCCTGGGGGGCCACGAAGGGCGAGCTGACGGTCCGGCCGGGCGCCCACGAGTACTGGGAAGCCCGAGTTGACGGGTCGGGCGGGCTGCGTGAGGTCCCGTTGTCGGTGGCCGCCGCGGGGGTGGACTGCCCGACTTCGGTTGCCGACGTGGGCTTTGAGTGGGTGAAGCTGACCTCAGCGGGATTGCAGCTGAGCTTCCACGCGACGGCTCCCCATCCCGGCGCTGACCCTCCTGACCCGCAGATGCCGATGCGGCAGGCCATGGCTGAGATCTCGCTCACCGACGACACCAGCCACTCCTATGACCTGAGCGCCGTGCGAGTGGGCTGGGGCCGGAGCCGGGACCGGCAAGAGTGGCACGGCCGCGTGCTGGCAGCCCAGGACCCGGCCAGGAAGCCTGCCTGGCTTGAGTTCACCCCCGCGACCGCGGGCGAATCGGCCCGGGTCGTCCTGCCACCCCCGGCCCAGGTGCCGGTAGGGGCGATTGCCCCGCCGTGGCCGACCCCGGCGGAGTGCTACCTGGCCGCGCTCGCGCCCGTCACCCACATCTCGATGGAAGCCTCACCATCGGGTCAGTTGGCTGAGGGCCGGAAGAGACGGCTGAGATTGTCGCCACCGTGGCCGACAGCCTGATGGCGGTGGGCGCGTTGCCAGTCACCAGCACCCTGCTGCGCGAGTTCCCCGCCAGCGGGCCCGGCTGGCACACGCCGCTGGCTCACCGCTGGGGCCGCCGCGCCCACCGGGCGGCTCAGGGCCGGGGAACCGCCGACGTCATGCCGGGCGCTGTGGATTTTCGGCCCGCGGAACATCGCGGGCTGGCTGCGCGGCTGCCGCTGCAGCACGCCACCGCAGTGATCGAGAGTGTCTCGGCCCAGGGTGAACTGGTGAGTGTCCAGCTGTACGGCCATCCCTGGGTGCGCGGGGAATACTGGCCCATGATCACGCCCTGCTTCGAGGTCCGCGCCATCGATGACGCCGGGGACGAGCACGAGGGCATGGCTGGTGGCTGGCAGGGTCTCTCCCGGCCACGAGGGCAGTGGCAGCTTCTGGTTCTGGCCGCCGGTTGACCCGGCCCGCAAGAGCCTCCGCGTAACCGTGAGCACATTGTGGGAAGCGGCCTGGGCTGAGATCGAGCTGCCGCGGTGACAGCTGCTGTGACCAGCGTTTTTCGGTGGAGCGGGCGAAGGGAATCGAGTGACCAAATTTTTTGGTTACGGATTGGGGTGTCGCCTTTGCTGGATGGAATTAAGTAAAGTAGTACAATTAGAAACATTGTTGTCATCAAGAACACCAACTATTCAGTCCTGGCGATCCAATAGAATTGATCTATGTCCTTCTAGTGTCCTTCACAAGCATTCAGTGATTTGACCGAGAGATCATTGCCAGAAAATCAGAAAAATTCCTCATAAACCCCCTTTTAGATTTCGAAAATCGGGGTAAGCCCCTTTGAAGTTGAAAATACTTGTAACGCACGGTCTGGTCAACATGTTTTTAAAACAAATATTCTTAATGATCAAAGTTTGGGAAAAAAAAATGG
>CAVQPP010000303.1:0-37274 GCA_963714445.1 uncultured Actinomycetota bacterium | reverse complement strand
TCAATAGGGCAATATCACGTGAGTATCTGTCACGTGCAGACAAAGCTATGGTTGGATGGACCAGTGGTGCCTTTGGCATAACCTCAACTGATTCTATCGCTCATAACCCACAATGAGGCTGGGGCTCAAAGCTGTCGACGAGAATAGATCCAAAAGAGTTGCTTGAGGGGTGGGATGCTTTTGAAACTCCACTAGTTTGCCTAAAGGTGTGAGGGCAAAATCTAACAGATGCTGCCGGAAGGCTCTATAGCTGCGCCACGGCCGTGTAGCCCCATCGCCCAATACGCGGGCTTGACGATCATCGGGTACTTCATCGACTCGAACGCCACGTCGTAGTGGCCTGTCATAGCCTCGCGTCCGCTGCCGACGCGCACCGTGGGCAGCGGCGGCACCGGGCAGTCAGCGAGGTAGAGCACTGACGCCAGCTTCTCCTCGCCGATGTAGGACAGGCTCGGCGGAATCGGCAGGTAGAAGTTCAGCTGCTCGAGGATGGTGAAGAGGTACAGCTGGTTGCAGACGTCCTGCACCTGGTGCGGCATCGAGTACAGCGATGTGACGAAGATCGTGTCGTCGGGCGTGACCCGCTTACCGCGGACGTACGCCTTCGGGTCGCCCGCGCAGGTCGCGTCGAACGACAGGTCCTCCGGCTTGACCAGCGAGAACTCGAGCCCGAGCTCGGCGGCCACCTCGGCGTACAGGTCCCAGACGGCCTCGTTCTGGAAGTTGCGCAACCACTGCGTCTCGCGGTCCGGGAAGATCCAGCTGAGCCGGCGCACGCCGTCGTGGCGATACGTCATGGTCCCTCTCCTTCGCCATCAGGGTCCTGCTTCCTGGCGACTACAAGAGGGACGCTACCGACGCGTCCTATCCGTCAGCTATGTACGCTCCATCCGATTTCTATCCCGGGTGTACGACGTCCCGGATGCGCCACAAGCGCCAGCTCAGCCACCCGAACACGGACGCGAACAACACCAGCGTGACCGGCGTGATCCACCACAGCCCCGAAAGGCTGCTCGCTTCCTGCACGGTGCCTGGGTCGCTGGGGTCGTATACAACAGCGACCGCGCCGCCGACGCGCCCGCCCCGCACCCCGTTGATCGACACCTGATGCTGCTTGCCGTCGGGCGTGGCGAACTGGACCAGGTCCGAGTACGTATTCGCGGACTGTCTCGAGAAGTTCGTCGAGACGTTGAGGATGGTGGCGTTCGTCCGCACGCCGTTGGCTCGCAGATTGAGGCTCGTGAACGTCGCGAGGATCGCGCTGGCGAACATCAACAGGGCGATCATCGCGAGGATCACGCCGATGATGCGCCGTACTCGGTGGCTCAACAAGCCCGACAGGATGCTGAACATCCGACCCACCCCTGAGTCTGAAGCCCATGAAACCACCCACGGTGGCGCGTCATGCACGATACAGCAATTGTCAACGCATGACGACGCTGGTCGCCGCACCGGGCCCGAACCCGGCGCGACGACCAGCGTCCGCTCTGAGACCGTGGCAGGTCAGCTGGCTAGCTGACGGTCCATTTCTCACTTGCGCTGCCATTGCACGTGTAGATGTCGGCAGTGGTGCCGGCCGCGGTGGCGCCACCAGTGACACTCAGGCAAAGCCCCGAGTTGTCATTCGTGATGGTGCCGTTGCTGTTGACGGTCCAGTTCTCCGGGGCGCTGCCGTTGCAGGTGTAGATCTCGGCCAGTGCCTTCGGCGTGGTGGATTGGCCGGTAACGCTCATGCAGAGGTTGTTGCCGTTTTCGATGGTGCCGTTCGAGTTCACGGTCCAGTGTGCGCTCGCGCTGCCGTCGCAGGTGTCGATGTCGGTCGGCGTCTTGTTCGTGGTGCCGTGCCCGACGACGCTGAGGCACAGGCCGGAGTTGTTGTTCGTGATGGTCCCCTTGCCGCCACCGCTCGAAGACGGGCTCGGGCTCGGACTCGCGCTCGCACTCGGGCTTGAGCTAGCGCTCGCGGACGGCGACGGCCCACCTACGGTGGTGCCGCTGAACGTCCACTGCGCCGCGGTCCCGGAGCAGCTGCCCGCCACTACGCTCGAACCGGACACCCGGAAGCACTTCGTGCTGGTCTGGATGTCCTCGATGGTGCCGTTGGGGTTGATCGACCACTGCTGCTTCGGGCCGCCGGTACACGTCGCGAGACTCAGGGTGCTGCCGGACGGGTTGGTCACGCACATCTTGTTGATGATCATGAACGCGCCGTTGAACGTGAACTGCTGGTCCGCGGCGCCGTCGCACGCAGCCGCGGTTATCTTCGTGCCAGAGCTCGAACTATCGCCCGGATCCGTCATACACGTCCCGGACGAGTTGTTCTTGTACTGGCCGACCGTGCTGCTGGGTTGCGCTCCGCCGTAACAGGCTCCTGTGCTGGTGTTGAACAGCGGTTCGGAGCTGACCTTCTCGTTGTTCGGCGGATTGATGATCACGCTCTCCTGCAACGGTGAGCCGTCCGCGTTGCTCTGCGTCAGCGCGTCCTCGCAGTCGATCGCGTCGAAGGCGTTGCCGCCCTTGCCGCCGGTCCACAGGTCGAAGTGCCAGAAGTTCGGGCCGCCGTCCGGTCCGTGGCCGCTCCAGTCCTGGTCGCACTCGGTGCAGTCGTCCTCCATGATGAAGTACTTCTGCACCCGGGGCACGTAGACGATGGTGCCGGCCGGGGCCTCCGACTTTGAGCTCGCAAAGGTGATCGGATCGCTGAACGTCCCGGTGCCGCCGGCGCAGCTGTGGTCCTGCGGGTACGAGATGCCGCAGCCGGGCGGGGTGTTGTCGTACCAGCCGTAGTACGTAAGCCAGACCTGCTTCGTGGTGCCCGCGGCGTAGGCCGGCGACGACGTGAACATCATCGCGGCGACGAGGGCGAGCAACGAGGCGGCGACGGTCACCACCGAGGTAATGATCGCGCGGTGTCGCATAACACCTCCAGGAGTGAGGCGACAGTGGGATGAGGGTGGCGGGGCGTTCGCGGTGCTCAAGGAGTGTCGCGCTCGTCCATCGCGCCCACAAGAGTTTGGTTAGTAAAATTTACTAATTTGATTTGAACGCCGAAGAAGGCGCGTGACGATGAACTCGCCGGACGCGCTGGATGTGGGTCGTACTGGCAGGTCGCGCCGAGTCAGTGGGACTGGCGCTGCGGCTGATCGACGGCATCGAGCGCCCAAAGCACCGGGCGCGCCGGGTCCGGGTCGTATCGGCAGGTCGCGCCGGTGTGGATCGTGTCACGCAGCAGCCGGGCCAGGGCCGGGTCGTGGTCGGCGATCCGGTCGAAGGCGGCGGCGATCGCCTTGCGCACGGCGGACCTGGCACGCTCGCGGGACGAGGCGAAGCGGCGGGGGCGTCCGCCGAGGCCGGTGGCTGCACGGACCTCGTCGAGCAGCGCGTCGCGTTCGCCGTGCAGCCGGTCGAGCCGTCCTCGGTCGGACCAGGACTCTGCTTCGTCGAGTTCCGCGTCGATCTCGCGCAGGCGGTCCCGGTAAGCCGCCAGCGCCTGCGCGTCGGCGACCTCGGCGGTGTCTGCCTCGGGGACGGTCACGCCTGCGTGGCCCGGCGCTACGGCCGACAGTTCGAGCGCGCTGACCTCGACGCCCGGGGCGCGAAGCAGCTCTCGGATGTAGTACAGGCCCTTGAGATCGGGGAGTGCGAACTCTGAGTTGGTGGTGCCGACTAGCCAACCAGGATCGCCGTTCGGGCGCGGGTGCAGGTGCACGGTTCGCGCTCCAGCGCCGGCCTGACTGGTCTGGCCGGCTGGCGGCGCCGGCAGTGGCGTCGTCGGCGGAGCGAGTGCGGTGAGTTGATCGAGCCACCACGCGGCGCCGACTCGCTGATAGCCGGACATCGCACGATGCCGCCAGCGGTCGGCGTCCGGCCTGCCGAGCGCGAGTTCGCCGCGATACAAGTAATCGTCGACGACGCCGCGAAAGATCAACGCGCCGCCGTTGAGCACGGCTCGTCCGGCGAACGGCGTCAGCAGACGTACGCCGTCGGCGACGATCTCGGTTTCCCGCAGCGCGGCGGCGACTGCCAGCAGAAACGCGACGGTGAGTAAGAAGTCGACGTCGCGCGCTACGTCGTTCAACCCGGCTCCGGCGAGCTGCCGCAGCAGGCGCGCCGCCTGATCCGGCTCTCCTGCCGCCAGCCACAGCTCGGCGGCCTCGGCCGACGCGGACGGCACCCCTTCCGCCGCACCGTAGGCCTCGAATTCAGTCGCTTCCTGACGCAGCGTTTCGCGGTCGCCGACCAGCCGCGCCCGCTCGGCGGTCAGCGTGTGCCGCACCGCCAGCAGATCCGGCTCGTCGGCCTGCGTGCCGAGATCGACGCTCAGCGCGATGAAGCGATCGGCGGTCTCGATGTCCCCGTTGACCAGCGCGTGCATGGCGCGCCGTGACGCGGCGAACAAGCCGTGGCGTGCCTCGCCGGTTTCCTGCGCCAGCGCGTCGAGAGCGCGCAGCTGCCGCCGCACCGCGACGACGTCGAGGCACTCCCACGCGGTGGTGAGCCGCCACAGGTACGCGATCAGCCGCGGCGCGGGATCGGCGAGGTGGGCCGCGGTGTCGGACAGGCGCGCGGAGAGCGCGAGCCGCTCGGCGAAGTCGCCCGGACCCCAGTGCGCGAGCAACGCGGCGTCCAGGACCTCGACCGTGATCCCGGGGTCGCCGAGCTGGTCGGCGGCGGCGACCGCCTCCCGGGCGAATGCCGTCGCGCGGCCGGCGTCGCCGCCGTAGACCCAGGCGCGAGCGAGCGCGGCGGCCAGCCGGCACTTGTCGGCCGGGGTGGCCGCCGCCAGGTACGCCTCGTGGATCAGGGCCGGAATCCGCCCCGGATGCGGGCCGAAGGCCAGCATCCGGGGCAGGTCGACGGCGGCGGCCGCCATCAGCTCGGCGTCACCGGACTCGCGTGCCTGGTGGTAGGCCGCCAGCAGCCGCGCGCGGGTGTCCTCGGCGCTGCGCTCGGCACCGTCCATATACCTGATCGTAAGCCGAGCGCGGCAGACATGCTCAGGGCTTGAGTAATGTCACCGTCCGCGCGTGTTCCGCGATTACGGCCTGGTCCCAGTCGCCGGTGCAGTACACCGACAGCTCGCTGATCGCGCCATCGTGCACGTCGGCGCGGAACAGCTCGCGGCAGTACCAGGGCGCGCCGTCCTGCTCCCAGCGTTCCTCGATTTCGAGCACGAAGCCCGTCGTCGTCGCGTCGAGCCGGGAGCGCGGCACCCGGCTTTGCCCCGGGTGGCCGCTCAGGCGCACCGCGACCGCCTCGTCGACGCCCTGCGTCTGCATCCGCCATTGCGGCAACGAGAAGTCGAGGAACACGTCCGGGTTGAACAGGCCGTCGGGGAGGATCCCGGTCTCCAGGAACGAGATGAACTTGTCCGCGAGGTCACGTGCCGTGGCCTGCGGGATCGTCATGGCGGTGTCAGTCTCCGCGGTGGTCATCGTGCACCTGCCTCGGCAGCCGCCATCATCGCGGCCAGATTCTTCTCGACGACCGCGGTCGTCTCCTGCAACTGCGCCGTCGGGCTGAACTCGACGACTTCGGTCCCCGCGATCAGCGCCGGCACGTGACCGGGCCGGGCGTAGTAGACGTCTCCCGCCTCGTAGGTCTCAGTGTGGTCGGGGTACCGCATCACGAGCCGGCCTGACCGCACCAGGCCCCAATGCGGGCACTGGCACCGGTCGCCGGGCAGGCCGCGGAACGCCTCGGTGGCGTCGGCGTCCTGCGGGAACGTCTCGAAGGAGACGGTGAACTCGCCGAGTTCGGCGTACCGGCCCCGAATGACCGGTGTGTCGATCAACAGCGGTGCTTCTTGCTCACGTGTCTTCGGCATGATCGCCTCCGGTTGTCGCAATCGCTGACACCTCAGAGGCGTGAAGTCAAGAGTTCACAGTGTGACGTCACAGGTCTTGCACACTTGATCGAGTGATCGCTAGTGTTCGGCAGCGCGATCATGCCGAGGGGCGCGATCGGATCTTGCTATTGGTATCGCTTCCGCCTGGCAGACAGGGCATGCCGGCGGGGCCACGGGGCTTTCGGGGGACTCATGTCACCGCGCAATCGGCGTGCTTTGCGGACGACCGCTGTCGTCACGGCGCTAACGCTGGTCGGATCGGTCATCGGATCCGCGGCGTGGGCCACGCCGGACTGGAACCTGGGGAACACGCAGGTCTCGCAGATCTCGAACCTCAACGCGCAGGCGACCGGTCCGATCCGCAATGCCGGGCTCGGCATGTGCCTGGACGACAAGGGCGGGGCGACTACGTACGGCACGCCGGCCGATTCGGCGACGTGCAGCGGCGCGGCGAATCAGAACTGGACCTTCAATCCGGTCTCTGACTACTACTGGGACCTGGGGTTCTACGGTTCGATCACTCCGGCGGGCGCGGCCGGCTCGTGCCTGGACATCACCAGTTCGAACGGTGGCGCGGCCGCCGTGGTGGCTGACGGCGGCAGCGTCCAGATGCTGCTGACCACCTCCGGTGAGGTGTACGCGAAGAGCAGTGTCGCCCTGGGTGGCTGGACCAAGGAAAGCGACTATCAGGTCCAGGAGATCGCCGCTGGGTCCGATGGCACGCAGATGATGGTCGGCGCGGACGGCACCGTGTATGCGCGCTCTTCCATCGGCGGGACGCCGTGGACGGAGGAGGGAGCGGGCGTCTGCGGTCAAGGCGATCTCGACCAACGGCGGCGTGCAGCTGTACCTCGGCAGCGACGGGACCGTGTACGCACGCAACGGGATCGGGACGGCGTCCTCGGGTTGGACGGCCGAGACTGCGGCTGGCTCGAAGGCGGTCTCGGTCGGGTCTGACGGCACGCAGATGATCATCGGCAAGGACGGCGCCGTGTACGCGCGCAGCGGTATCGCCGCCGCGTCCGGCACGAACGGCCTCGGGGGCTGGACGCTGGAGTACCCGGCCGCCTCCGCCGCCAAGACGATCGCCGCTAACGGCGGCGTGCAGATGATGGTCGGCAGCGACAACAACGTCTACGCGAAGAGCGCGATCGGCAACGGCGGCTGGACGAAGGAAGGCGGGCCGGTTACCGACCCTAACTTCTCTACGCCGATCGCGGTTGGTTCCGACGGCACGCAGGTGATCGTGCAGACCGACGGTTACCCCTACGCGCGCAAGGGCGTCGGCGCCGGGTTCGCCAAGGAAGCCGGGCCGGTCTTCGACAACAACTTCTACACGCCGATCGCCGTCGGGGCGGGCGGCCTGCAGTCCACGATCCTGCCGAGCGGCGTCGAGTCGGCGCACGTCGGCATCGCCGCGACCGGGTGGACGACCGAGAGCGACCTGACCACCGACACCGCCAAGGGCAGTGCGATCCAGCTGACCCCGTGCCTGGGCTGGAAGAGCCAGCAGTGGCTGTTCCAGCACAGCAAGACCGGCAGCGTGCAGCTGTACAACCCGGAGTCAGGCCGCTGCGTCGACACGCCCGGCAGCTCGACCACCAGCGGCACCGCGCTTCAGCTGTATGACTGCAACAGCTCGCCCGCGCAGCAGTTCAACCCGCCGGCCGCCGTCACGGCGCCGACAGGTCAGATCGCTGACTCGCTGATGGGCAAGTGTGCGATACCGGCCGCCACAACTACGACCCCGGCCACCGGCACCGCCGTCGTCCTCTCGACCTGCGGAGCCGGGTACAAGGGCACCGGCCCGATCCTTCCCTGGACCACCGCCGCCGACGGCACGTTGATGTCGGCCGGGCTCTGCCTCTCGATCGTCGGCGCCGAGGCCGGGACTGCCAACGGCACCCTCGTCCAGCTCTCGAAGTGCGCGGGGACGCTCGACCAGCAGTGGACTGCCGGCTACGACACGTCCAACCGGGTCCGGCTGGTCAACCCCAACTCAGGGCGCTGCCTCGACGATCCGTCCTCGACCAAGACCGACGGCACCCAGCTGCACATCTGGGACTGCAACAACACCGGCGCGCAGGTCTGGGACATCCCGCACGCCGGGCACACCTTCGTCGGCCCGGTGACGCCGAACAACGGCACGGTCCCGGCCGGTACCGGTGACATCAACTCCCGGATCGCGGCGATGAACACCGCCGCGACCGTCCGCGACACCACCGACCACCTCGCGCTGCTGCTGCACGCCGGCGGTACCAACGTGCGCACCGCCGCCGCGCAGGCACTCGCCGGTCCGGACACCGCGCTGACGACATTGTGGTCCAACTGGGCTTCGATCAGTTGGCTCGAGGACCCGAACGGGCCGCTACAGCAGGACGTCAACGCCGCCGCCGTCGCCGACCAGAGCCGGCAGCAGCGCGTCGACGGGCTCAACCACTTCTTCAACGGCTACCCGATGTACGACTTCGGATCGCAGCCGCAGTTCAACGAGGCCGTCACCACATTCATGTCGAAGGACTCGACGTATTGGCTGGCCGCCAACGCGCTCTACGCGAACCTGCCGGTTGCCAAGGCCGACCAGGCGGCCAAGGACAAGGTGACGGCGATTGCCGCCGCGCACGCGGCCGCCGACCCGGCCAACGCCTGGATGTGGAACGACTACCGCGACCAGACCAACAACGGCTCCGCCGACGACGCGCGCCGGTTCATCCAGTACGACGGCTGGCCGACGGTCGCGCCGCAGCCCGGCACGCCGGAGTTCCGCAACGAGGTCGAGGCGCTGAAGGCGCGCTGGGCCGGCGGCGACCCGTCGAACCCGCTCGACCCTGACCAGGTGCTGGTCGGCGCGGAGGAGACCGCCTGGGCCGAGTGGCAGAGCGAGCTCAACGGCCAGGCGCAGCAGCGTGCGAACATCCTCGCCGACGAGATGCAGGCCCTTGACGCGCTCAAGGCCGGCGCCGAGACCATGCACGACGGCCTGGACTACGCGTGGACGGCCGGCGGCATCCTGTGGGCGCAGGGTCAGAAGGCGAACAACGTCTTCGGCTGGTCCAGCGTCGACATGTCGCACGCCACGCACGACCTCGGCCTGATCAAGGCGAAGATCGCCGCCCTGGCCGCCGCCGCGCAGAACGAGGCGCAGATCGCGCAGGACGCCGCCAACAAGGTCGACGCCGAACGCGCCACCGCCTACGCGACCGCGCAGGCCGCCGGACTGCCTCAGGGCAGGGGCCTCACGTACGCGCAGCAGTCCGCGCAGGTGACTAAGGCTGCTGCCGCCGCTGCGCAGGCGACGTCGAACGCGATGCAGACCGCTGTCTCCGCGACCAACGCGACGCTCGCCGACTCGGCGACGCTGCTCGCCAACGCGCAGGCGCAGGCCGACGCGGCGCGTGCGCTCTACCAGCGCGAAGTCGCGCAGGACCAGGCGAACCAGGCCGCGCAGCTCGCGACGCAGGCCCAGAACCAGGCCAACGCGGCAGCCGCAGCAGCGCAGAAGGTCGCCGCCGACAAGACGCAGATCGCCAGCGTCGAGGCGAACGCTAAGTCGGCGCAGGCGACTGCCGACGCTGCTGCTGCGGACGCCGCGAATCAGGCCCAGATCGCGGCGAATGACGAGGCGACCGCCGCAACACAGCGTGCCAACGCGGCTGCTTCCAACGCGACCGCGCAGCAAGCCGACGCGACTGCGGCGAGCGATGCGACTGCCGCGACGGGCGCTGCGAACACCGCTGCGTCGGACGACGCGGCGGCGCAGCAGGCGGCGACCAACGCGGCCAACGCATTGTCGACCGCGCAGCAGGCGCGCACAACGATGAACGCCGCGCTGGCGAAGGCCGCGGCAGCCGACGCCGCCGCGGCGGCGGCGCAAGGCACCAGCAACGCAGCCGCCGCCGAGGCGGCAGCCGCTCAGGCGCATGAGGACGCGAACAACGCGGCCGTCGCCGCGGACCAGGCGAACCAGGCCGCGTCGGCCGCCGAGGCGTCCGCTTCGGCCGCCCAAGCCGCCGCGACCAACGCGGACGCGGCTGCCGACAAGGCGCACTCGGACTACGCGACCGCCACGAAGGCGGCGAAGCAGACCCACGCCGACGCGGCCGACGCCGATCTGATCGCCGCCAACGCGATCGCCAACGCGCAAGTGTCGGCGAATCAGGCGGCTGCGTCCCGGGCCTCGGCGCAGGCCGCACAGCAGAACGCTGACAACGCTAAGGCCGCTGCCGACGCCGCGCAGCAGGACGCGAACGCCGCCGAAGCCGCCGCCGCGGTAGCGACCGGTCAGGCGACCGCGACGTCTCACGCGGCGCAGGCTGCGGCAGCCGAGGCGCAGACGGTCACCGCACCGGCGAACTCGGCGATCGACCTGTCGGCGCCGTATGCGTCCACTGACTCGGCGGCGGGACTGTCGACGCTCACGTCCGAGGCCGCAAAGTCGATGGCGCAGCAGCAGGCTGACGTCGCTGCGGCGGATGCGGCGCAGGCGGCTCAGCTCGCCGCCGCAGCGCAGGCGGCTGCGAACGCGGCGTCCGGTGACGCCAAGCTCGCCGCGCAGGCGGCAGCGGCAGCAGCGAACTCGGCGTCGCAGGCCGCCACGTCAGCGAAGGCCGCAACCGCCTCCGCGGCGCAGGCTGAAGCCGACGCGCAGGCCGTCCTAGCCTCGCAGTCCCGTATCCACGCGATGGACGACAAGGCCACGCAGGACGCGACCAACGCGGGCAACTCGGCGTCGGCCGCGAGCTCTAGTGCCGCAGCGGCTCAGGCCTCTGCGACCGCAGCCGAGTCGGACGCGAGTGCCGCGCAGTCGGCGGCTGACGACGCGGACGTCAACGCCGATGACGCGGCGCAGGAAGCTGATGCGGCGTCCGCGTCCGCGGCCGACGCACAGCAGGCGGCGGCGACGGCGCAACAGGACGCCACCAACGCGCAGTCGATCTCCGACGCGATCACCCAGCTGCAGGCGCAGCAGCCGTCGCCCGGCCAAGTGACGGACAACGGCCAGTCGGGTGTCGCGGACGTCTACACCGAGCAGGTCATCACCTCGTACAGCTTCACCCCGACCGGCGACTGCGTCGGTACCGGCGGCTGCGACGTCACGGGCAACTTCCATGCGGAGGGCTACAACGTCTTCCTCATGGTCAGCTGCGTGACGCCGTCCGCGAACGACCCGGAGACCTGCATCAACACCGGCAGCGGCCCGCAGTTCAACATGGACGTGCTCGGCGTCGTGCCGCTCACCCCGATCGACCACCCGCTGACCATTCACATCACCCAGAAGGAGCTGGTCGACTCCACGCTGAAGGCGCTGCCGGGCATCCTGTTCGGCGAGTACATCAACTGCGCCAAGGCGATCGCCGGCGCCGGCGGCGGCGACTTCGGCGACTGCGGCTGGGTCGTCGCGGAGCTGGCCGCCCCGGCGGCGATGAAGGTGGTCGCCAAGGGCGTGCGCGACCTGCGGATCGCGATCGCGGCCGGCGACGTCATCGGGATGAGCGACGCGCTCAGCGTGCTCAAGGGCTCGCTCATCGACAGCGCGACGCTGCTGAAGTACGAGAACCTGGCGCGCCTGGCTCAGGCGAAGAACCTCCTCGCCGCGCTCGACTCGTGCTTCCCGATGGTCGGCAGCCTGGCGATCCGCTCCGGCACCGCGAGCGCCGCCGTGACGTCCGCGTCGAGCGCGACGCGCCTCAGATCCGCCGCGATGGTGCACGCGGCGGCAGCGGCCGGCATCCCGCCGACCAGCTGCGGGGCGGCGCTGCAGGCGGCCGTCTCGGTGGCAGGCCTCGACCAGGCCTGGGCCTACGCCGACCGGATCGCGATCGAGAACGCTCTCGGCGGCAACCTGCCGAAGGACTTCCCGTGGATCGACTCCTGGGACCCGGCGACCGCCACGGCGAGCAGCGTGAAGACGATCGACTTCCGGGCCATGTCGTACGCGAACGACGTCGGCAAGATCCGCTCCCGCGCCATTCAGGTCACCGACGAGCTGAGCTGGTTCAAGAACGGCAGCAACGGCATCGCCGCGAAGGACGGCGTATCGGTCGACCCGGCGAAGGTGAAGAACTGGGTGCTGCGCATCGGGTATCCGGCCGCCGAGGCCACCCCGGAGCGGATGGCCGCGCTGCAAGCCGCGGTGACACACGGCCAGGGCCTGGGGATTACCGTGCTCCTCTACCCGATCGTAGGCTGATGACATGAGTTACGACCTTCACATCACCCGCGCGGGATCGCAGTTTCGCGCCGCCGAGTGCCCGATCCCGCAGGAGGAGTGGGAGTCGGCGCTGGTGGACTGGCCCCGGGCCGGCGAGCTGCTCGCCAACCACTTCTGGCGGGACGGACAGGTCTGGGTCTACCCGAAGGGCGAAATGAGCATCGCCGAGATCGCCGAGTTCGCCGCCAAGAACCTCGGCGCGCGACTGCTCGGCGGCGACGACGAGGAGTACCTGCCGGACGGCACGGCGGTCTTCAGCGACCCGGCCGAACGGCCGGACCTCCCAGCCCGGCCAGTCTGAGGGCTGACTGAGGGCGGTTAGCACAGCGTTTAGGAAGCCCGGGCACGCAGCGCGAGCCGCGCGCCCGGGCTTCCTTTGTGGTGGCGTGGCCGGGCGACGGTCACGCAGGTGCGGCAGGCGGTTAGGCCTGGGGACGCGAAGGCTAGGCAGCAGGTGGACTGCCAGACCGCGTCGTCTTCGCCGATTCCGGCCAGGCCGGTGAGGGGGAGCAGGTCGGTGAAGCGGTTGCAGTCGGTGGCGGCGCTGGGGGAGTGGTCGGCGAAGGAGTAGGCGATCGCGGTCGCCGCTTGGCCCCACAGGACGCGCTCGCTGATTCGGCGGGTTTCCTTCGTGCGCTCCATGAGGGGACGTAGGTGGCCGTCGATCAGCGTGTCGCGCAGGAAGGCCAGTTGGAGCTGTTCGTCGGAGAACGTCACAGGGTCCTGGCAACGTAGTTCGACGATGACGTACGGCGCGGATTTCTGGACTCGGAAGCGGACGTTGTCGGCGGACAGGACCGGGACTTGGCGTGCCGACGTCCAGGCTTTCGCGAGTGGTTGGATCAGGCGGTAGGTGTAGGCCTTCCAGGCGAGGACGGCGGCTGCGTGCGCGGGGGCGGCCCACAGGCGTTCGGGAAGGGCGAAGAGGTCGTCCAGGCGTTCGCCGTTGACCAGGTCGGTGGCCGGTATCCAATCGTTGGGGCCGTCGAAGACGTTGATGCCGTGGTTGCGGGCGCGCGTTAGCAGATTCGCCATGGAAGGCTCCTGAGAAGGTCTGCGTGTTTGGCCGCATACACGCGCCGCGCGCCGAGTCGGTTCAGCATGAACCGAACCCGCATCGCGCGCGTGCTGACTCCTTAACAGAGGGAGCTCTGTCTCACCCCCAGGGGGATGTTCTGTGTCTACGCCGACCTATGCGCCCGACGGTTCGTACCCTTACGGCCAATACTCGTCCGGTTCGTCGCCGACGTCATCGCCGCTCTACGACGAGCTGTTGCGGTCGAGTGGCGGCTGGCCGACGATGCCGCCGGAGCATCTGCAGCCGACGCAGACTCAGGTGATGCCGCCGGTGGGCGTGCCTGCGTGGCTTGCCCAGGCTCAAGCACAGCGCTCAAGCGCAGGCGGCGGCCCAAGCGCAGGCCCAAGCTCAAGCCGCGCCGCAAGCGATCAACCACTTGAGTCCGGCGACGCTCGCGTTGCTGAACCGTCTGCCGCCCCCGCCGCCGGAGCCGCGTTACTTCGGCCGCAATCGGTCGCCCGCCGACGAGCACCGGGACGTGACCGGTGGCTGGCTGCGCGCGGCGGTGTTCGGTGCGATGGACGGCGTGGTGACGAACGCGTCGCTGATCGCCGGCGCCACCGGCGCGCACGCCACGAACCACACGATCCTGCTGACCGGGCTCGCGGGGCTGGTCGCGGGCGCGTTCTCGATGGCGACCGGGGAGTACATCTCGGTCACTTCGCAGAATGAGGTGACCATTGCCGAGGTGGAGGCCGAGCGGCGGGAGCTGGAACGCAATCCCGGGCGCGAGTTGGCTGAGCTGGCCGAGGTGTTCATGAAGAAGGGGCTCGAACCGACGCTCGCGCTGGAGGTCGCTCGGCAGCTGTCCGACGATCCGGAGCAGGCGCTGACCGTGCACGCGCGCGAGGAGTTAGGCATCGACCCGGACGACCTGCCCTCGCCGTGGACTGCGGCTACCGCGTCGTTCGGTGCGTTCACCGTTGGGGCGCTTACGCCGCTGCTGCCTTACCTATTCGGCATAGCGTCGTCGGCGTCGTTCAAGGTGTCGCTGATTCTGGCCGGGTTGTTCGCGTTCGGCGGCGGGGCGGTTGTGGCGAAGGCGGCGAAGCGGCCGGCTGGGTTGGGCGGGTTCCGGCAGTTCGCGCTCGGGGCTCTGGCGACTGCTATGACGTTCCTCGTTGGGCATCTGGTCGGCACGCAGGTTGGCTAGACGCCCAGACGGCGCGATCCGGGATCTGCTGGATCGCGCCGCGTGTCAGTTCACATACGTCAGTGCACTAGGCATCTGCCGACCATGCCGCCGGCCATGCCGCGATTACGGGTGCCCGGCGACGGAGTCAACGTTCGATCGCCGGATATTCCTTCTGCGGAAACGATTGAACCGAACCTAACACACCATCGTGTTCAGCTCTCGAAAGTCGGGCTCTGCTACGCGGACCGATCAAGCTGAGTGACCAGCTCAGCCGGTCGGGTTTCGATTCTTTTCGTCGCAAATCGATGACGGCTGCTCGAATTCGGGCCGCGCATTGAAAATTCCCGCGGAAAGGCCCGGATATTTCCGTCGGATTGCTTGTGCCTCACCATCCCTGTTTTGGAGTAACCGATGCGCCGTACCAGCCTTCTGATAGTGGCTCCACTGTCCGCGATCGCCGTCGCGGCCACGGCGGCCGGATGCAGCACGCTCGGCGGTAGCCCCGCGACCGCGGCGCAGGCCAGCGGTACCACGAACCTGGTGCTTTACAGCGGCCAGCACGAGCAGACCACCTCGCTGCTCGTGGCCGCGTTCGAGAAGCTCAACCCCACGATCAAGGTCACCGTACGCAGCGACGGCGAGGGCGCGCTGGCCCAGCAGCTGATGCAGGAGGGCTCGAAGTCCCCGGCCGACCTGTTCTACGCGGAGAACTCGCCCGCGCTGGAGCAGGTGCGGGAGAAGGGCCTGCTCACCGTCGCGCCCAACGAGGCGTTGTCCGCGATCCCGTCGCGGTACGACTCGCCGCAGGGCGATTGGGTCGGCATCACCGCGCGCATCTCCTGCCTGGTGGTCAGCGACAGCCTGCCCGCCGCGCAAACGCCGACCTCCGTGCTCGCGCTCGCCGATCCGAAGTGGAAGGGCAAGCTCGCGATCGCCGCCACCGAAACCGACCTGCAGCCGGTGATCACCGCGATCGCCAAGCGGTACGGCGAGGGCCGCGCGACGTCCGTGGCTGGCAGGGGTGAAGGCGAATGCCGCTGATCATCTGCTCCCTGACAACGAGACCGTGACAAAGGACGTGGATACGGGACAGGTCAAGATCGGCCTGGTCGATGAGTACTACTGGTACCGACAGGCGGTCGATGATGGCGGTCTGACTAAGTCCCATTCGCGCATCGGGTATCTCGCGAATGGCGACGTCGGTTACGTGCTGAGCGTGTCCGGCATCGCGACGCTGGCCTCCAGTAAGCACAAGGACGCGGCCGCGTCGTTCATCAAGTTCCTGGCATCGCCCCCGGCGCAGAAGGTCATCGCCGACTCGGACAGCTTCGAATACCCGCTGCTGCCCGGCAGCGCGGCGAACGCGGCCATGCCGCCGCTGTCGTCGCTGATGCCCGGCACGGCGGGGATCGCAGACCTCGGTGACGGCTCGACCGCCGTCTCGCTGCTGCAGCAAGCGCAACTGCTGTGAGCGTGCCTTCCGTACAGACGGACGTCTCGACGCTGGAGGAGGGCGCGGAAGGTGCCCGGACCGCGTCCTGCGCTGTCCTCACGCTTGAGCCGAAGCTCGCAGCGTCGGCGTCCGGCCCGGGCATGGTCGCCGCGCGCCGGGCACGCCGGCCGCCGGTCCTGCTCGGCCTGTCGCTCGTGGCGGCGGGCGCTGGTGCTGCTGCCGCTCGCGTTCCTCGTCATGCAGGCCGCGCAGTCCGGCTGGACGCCGCTCGCGCATCTGCTCTTCCGCTCGCTCACCGCGCACCTGCTGGCGAACACCGTCGAGCTGGCGATCTGCGTCACCACGCTGTGCGCGATCCTCGGGACGGCGGCGGCGTACGTGACCGAGCGCACCGATCTGCCGCTGCGCCGGCTGTGGGCTGCGCTGATCGTGATTCCGCTGGCGATCCCGGACTTCATCGTCGGCTACACGTGGTCCTCGCTGTGGCCGTCGCTGCACGGACTGGCGGGCGCGGTGCTGGTGATGACGCTGAGTCTCAATCCTCTGGTTTACCTGCCGGTCGCGGCGGCGTTGCGCGAGGCCGATCCGGGACTGGAGGAGGCCGCGCGGTCGCTCGGCCTGAGCCCGCTCGCGGCGTTCCGTCGAGTGACGCTGCATCAGATCCGTCCGGCGCTCGTCGGCGGCTGCCTGGTGGTTTGCCTCGCGCTGCTGGCCGAGTTCGGCGCGTTCGAGATCCTGCGCTTCCAGACCTTCACCACCACGATCTTCACCGAATTCACCGTCGCGTATTCGGCGTCGGCGGGCAGTGCGCTCGCGCTCGTGCTGGTGCTGCTCGGCTTGTGCGTGCTGGTCGCGCGGCACTACGCCGCCGGACGTCGCGGCCGGGCCGCACGGTCGGGCGGCGGCGCGCGCCGTCCGGCGATCCGGCACCGCCTCGGCTGGCGCGCGATCCCGGTGACGCTGGGCTGCGTCGCGCTGATCGGCCTGTCGCTCGGCGTGCCGATATCCACGCTCGGCTACTGGCTCACCCGCTCGGAGCCGACCACGCTTCCGGCCGTCGCCCCGGTGCCGACCGCCGCCGAGACGACGTTGCTCTACGCGATGCTCGCGGCAGCCGGCGCGATCCTGCTCGCGTTGCCGGTCGCGCTTCTCGTTGAGCGGCATCCGAGTCGGCTATCGCGGCTGCTGGAGTCGGTCACGTTGAGCGTGCAGGGACTGCCGGGCCTGGTGATCGCGATGGCGCTGATCTTCTTCGCGGTGCGTTTCGCCTTCCCGCTGTATCAGAGCCCGATCCTGATGGTCGCGGCGTACTCGGTGCTGTTCTGTCCGCTCGCGCTGGTCTCCGTGCGCGCCTCGCTCGCTCACGCGCCGGCTCGGCTGGAGGAGACCGCGCGCTCGCTGGGCAAACGGCCGCTCGGCGCGCTGGCGCGGGTGACGCTGCCGCTGATCGCACCGGGTCTGGCGGCCGGATTCTGCCTGGTGTTCCTCTCCGTGGTCACCGAGCTGACCGCGACATTGCTGCTGCTGCCCTCCGGAGTCAAGACGCTGGCCACGCAGTTCTGGGCGTTCCAGAACGACCAGTCGTACGCCGCGGCGGCCCCCTACGCGACGGCGATCGTGGCCATCGCGGTCGTGCCCGGCTATCTGCTGGGCCTGTGGTTTAACAAGAAACGAGGTGCCTGAACGCCATGACGGCTGACACGCTAACGCTTTTGCCCTCGCGCGAGACGCCCGTCGTGCGCGTCAGTGCTCTTCACAAGTCGTACGGCGCCACGCCGGTGCTACGCGGCATCGAGCTGTGCATACGCACCGGGGAGCTGACTGCGGTCCTCGGGCCGTCCGGCAGCGGTAAGACCACGCTTCTGCGCTTGCTAGCGGGATTCGAACGTGCTGACCGTGGCCAGATCGAGCTCGGCGAGCGGACCGTCGACGACGCGCGTAATGCCGTGCCGCCGGAGAAACGGCGCGTCGGTTACGTACCGCAGGACGGCGCGCTCTTCCCGCACCTGACGGTGCGCGAGAACGTCGGATTCGGGCTCCCGCGCGCGCAGCGTAAATCGGGGCGTATCGAAGAGCTGCTGGAGCTGACCGGTTTGGCCGAGATGGCTGGCCGCTATCCGCACCAACTGTCCGGCGGCCAGCAGCAACGCGTCGCCCTCGCTCGTGCGCTGGCTCCGCGACCCGACTTGGTGCTGCTTGACGAGCCCTTCTCAGCGCTCGACGCCGCGTTGCGCGCGAGCGTGCGCGCCGAGGTCCTGGCGATCCTGCGCGCGACGGGCTGCACCGCGATCCTGGTGACGCACGACCAGAACGAGGCGCTGTCGATGGCCGACCGCATTGCGGTGCTGCGGGAGGGACGTGTGGTGCAGTACGGGACGGCGCGCGAGCTGTACGACACTCCGGCGGACCCGCAGCTGGCGTGCTTCCTCGGTGAAGCGAACCTGCTCGACGCGACGCTCACCCCGAGTGGCGCTGACCTTGGGCCGCTCGGGTTGCTGCCGGTCCTGCCGGGCTGTGCGGTCGCGAAGGAGCGGGACAACGTGACGGCGCTCGTACGGCCGGAGCAGTTCGCCGTCGAGGTCCGCACGTCTGACGCTGAGGCGGGAATTCCGGGGCTGGTTGAGCGATGCGAGTACTACGGCCACGACGCGATGCTGACCGTGCGTCCTCAGCCGGATGCCGACGCGGACAACGTGCGTTCGTTCCCAGAGAGGCTGCTTGTCCGGCTGCCGGCAGGCGCTGAGCTGCCTGCCGGGGGCAGCGTCGTCACGCTGACGGTGCGTAGCCCGATCGCGGTATGGCGCGCGGGGCTCGACGCAGCTGCCGCGTAAGGCGCGGTTGTTTGCGGAACGCGCGTCTAGTGCCCCGGCTGTTGACCTTCGCCCCGCTCGCCGTCCCATGACGACATCTGGCTGCGTTGCAGAAACGCCCACGCACAACCAGTGCGAGGGCGTTCCCGCGCCTTGCCATATGCCGCCCTGGAACGCCTCGCTTGCGGGCGAAGGTCAACAGCCGGGGCACTAGCTCGCAACGCTAGGCGCGCGTTGCGGCGCGCCGCACGACGGTAACGCAGTTCCGGCACGCGTTGAGGTGCGGCGACGTGCGTGAGAAGCAGCAGGTGTTGCGCCACACCGCGCCGTCCGGGCCGACGCCGGCCAAGTCCTGAATCGGCAGCAGTGCGGTGAATCGCGCCGTGTCCACGGCAGCGGCGATGGCAGTCGTGCCAGCGGTCGCGGACGCATCCCTGAATCCGTAGGCGAACCCGGCGGCGACCTGGCCCCACAACGTCCGCGCGCCGGCTCGGCGAGTCTGCATCGTGCGGTCAAACAGGGGACGTAGATGTTGGTCGATCAGAGTGCTGCCGACGAACGCGAGCTGACTCGCGTCGTCCGCGAGCACGATCGCGTCAGCCGAACCCGCTGCCGGACTGGTGGCCAGCACGGCTCGCGTCGTCCGTCGCAGACCGATCTGGACATGTGGCTTCACCGGAATCAGTCGAATCAGGACGTTGTCTGCGGTCAGCAGCGGAACCTCTCGCGCCAGCGTCCATGCCGCGGCGAGCGGTCCGGCTAGTCCGCGCGTGTACCGCTTCCAGGCGAGCACGACGGCCGCGTGCGGGGTCATGTCGAACAGGCGCCGCGGGTGCTCGAACAGTTGCTCGAGCCGCGCGCCGCTGATCAGGTCTGTTGCTGGAATCCAGCCTTCCGCGTTCGCGCCGGCGTCGGCGCCTGCATCTGCGTCCGGGGCGATCAGCGATCCGTACAGTGACGATTCATACGGTGAAACAAAGTGCTGCGCGACTAGCTCGGGCATCGGAAGGCTCCAGGGCTGGCGACGAGATGGTTTTGTCAGGCTCCCTGGATCCGTCGATCCGGGCCGTGCGAGCGCGCTCGGACCTCTGCACGCGCACGGCGTCGCCTCGGTTCACCGGCGCCAGTCGGCGGTGCCCCGCTCGCCGTGGTGCGACGGCGAGCGGGGCACGGGGCGCCGCTGATCAGATGATTTCGATGCCGTTGATCTGTGCGTTGTCCTTTACCGTGACGAACTGAATGGTGATCTTGCCGGTGCCGTCCGCAGTGGCGGTGAACTGCTCGACGACCGCCTTGTACTCAGCTCCCGCGGTCGCGAGGATGTCGAACGATGTGAGCACCTGCGTTCCATTGATGCTCACGTTGAATACGCGGGAACCCGCCGTCGTCCAGTACTCCTCCGCGAAATGCAATCGCACGGTATGGCTCGATCCGGCGGCGAATCCGGGAATCGTGTAGGTGAAGTTGCCGTAGCGGTTGCTTTGGTAGACGGCCATCGGCGCCGGGTTGGTGACGCCGCTCAGGTCGATCGTGTTGCCGACATTCGCCGTCGCTCCGCCGGCGAAGTCCGCGTCGGCCGCGAACGCAGCTGCGGCCGGGCCGCCGGCGTTGACCTGAACCGCAGTGGCCGGCGGCGGTGACGATGACGGGGATGCCGATGCGGACGCGGATGGACGGTGACGGTGACGGCGAGGTATTCGACGGGTTGATCTCGATGCCGTTGACCTGCGCGTTGTCCTTCACCGTATTGAACTGGACGGTGACTCTTCCGGAACTGTTGGCGGCCACGTTGAATTGCTCGACGACCGCCTTGAACTCACCTCCGGCGGTGGCGAATATGTCGAACGAGGTGAGCACCTGCGTCCCATTGATCACCACGTTGAATAGGCGGGAGCCCGCCGCCGTCCAGTACTCCTCCGCGAAATGGAGTCTGACCGTATAGCTTCCGGTTGTCGGCAGCCCGGCGACGCTGTAGCCGAAGGTGCCGAAGCGGTTGGTCTGGTAGACGGCCATCGGCGCCGGGTTGGTCGCGCCGGTCAGGTCGATCGCGGTGCCGGTGCTGGACGTCGTCCCGCCGGTGAAGTCCGTGTCGCCGACGAACGGGGACACCGCCGGGCCGCCGGCGTTGATCTTGACGCCGTTCGGCTGCGGTGGCGGCGAGGCGGTGTTGAGCAGCCCGAAGATGGCCAGACTGGAGGCCAGCCCGGCGAAGACCTGGCCGTTCGTCACCACCACCGAGGTGAACTTTACGTACCCTGACAGGCCGTCTCTCGCATTGTTCTGATTGCTGGCGTAGAGCTCTGTGCCGAGGTTGGTGGCGTCGTACGCGCGCAGGACCGCGCCGGAATCGACGGCCCACATGATGCCGGTGCCCGCCGCGGTTCCGTTGCTGGAGACCACCGCGTCGCCGCCGGTGAAGCCGAACGTCTCAGCGGTCTTCGACGTGGGCGTCGCCGACAGCTTGCCGCCGGTGAACGAGTAGGCCGCGGTCGGGCCGCCGGCCTCGGAGAAGTACACGAACTGTCCGTTCGGCCCGTTGTAGAACCCTGGCGTGCTGAACAGCGACTTGACGCTGCCGGGGGGCAGTTCCTGGACGATCTTGTCAACGTCGGTGCGGTTCATGTCGGCGCCGCCGCAGACGAGGTTCGGGTCGACCGTGTACCCGCCCATGTTCGTGGTGCTGACGACGTAGGGCCGGCCCTCCTTGCCGCCGCCGATGATCTCGTTCGCCGACGGGATCAGCAGCGGGCCACCGGCGCCGACGTCCTCGTCGCCGGGGCAGGTTCCGGTGAACGGCTCGAAGTAGTCCTGCCGCTGCAGCGCGCCGTTCAGCTTCACGAAGGCGTTGCCCACGTCGGGGCCGCCGGTGTTGGCGTCGAAGGTGCCGTTCCCGGCGATGAAGTAGAGGTTGCCGGCGGCGTCCGCGGCCATTCCGCTGCCACCGCCCCAGATTCCGCCTTGCGTGCCGTTGGCGGTGTCGTTGTAGAGGTGCGCGAGTGTGAACGCGGTGGTCGAGTAGCTGTAGCCGAATATCCAGCCATGATAATTTCCGATGTCGCAGAACGAGGTGAAGGCCACGTAGACCTGTCCGTTCGCGATCATCAGGCCGACGCGCTGCCGTTCGACGGTGGCGTCGAAGGGCACTGTTCCGCCAGAGCTGCCGACCCCTGTTCCCGCCACCGAGCCCTGGATCACTACGGCCGGCCACTTGTCCGCGCCGGTGGTCAGGTCGAGGGCATGCAGGCGGTAGACGAGCTTCCCGGCCTCCTGGTCATATGCGACCACGAAGATCACCCCGGCCGCCGCGTCGATGACCGGCGTGCTGGTGATTCCGTTGATCGGCTGCAGATCGCCGCAACCGTTCACCGAGTTCGGCACCGGATTCGCGCCGGCTGGCAGCAGGCTGACTTTCCACAGCGGCGCCGGGGGAGACGTCGTGAACGCGTCGGCATCGAACGCGTAGACGCTGTCGTTCTCCGTCGCGGCGTAGACGACGTCGTGAGTGGCGCCGCCGATGTTGATGCTCGGCAGGTAGAGCGGCTGCGCGTACATCTGGCCGTCCACCTGGTAGGACACCCGCTTGCCGAACTGCGTCGAGTTGACGTTCGATGTGTTCAGGACGGTCTCGTTGGAGTACTGGCCGCTGCGGGCGTTGTCGTTGCGTTGCGTGGTGACGGCGGTGTTCGCCGCCGCGTGCGCCGGTTGGGCGGTCAGGTTCAACGCCGCGAGCATTCCGACGATCATCAGCAGCGTCGTCAGTACGGCGAGCAGAACCGACTGGGGTCTGCCACGCGGCCTGCGCGCGGTCGAAGCGAGGGCAGCTAGGGACACGGGTCTCTCCAGGGCAGGGGTGAACGACGCCTTGCGCGCGCCGAGCGAATCAGCGGCCGTACACCAGTGCGGGAGGGCATCCCTGTGCTGGACGATGTTGCGCCGGTGTTTCCGCGATGTCAATGCGTATCCTGACACCGAGGCGTTGCGGTACCGGTTCCGCAACAGGGCAGGTCAAGATAACGGTCAAATCTTGTTTTAAGTCTTGACGGAAGTCTGGCCGGTCACTACCGTGCCTCACGGCTGCCAGTCGGCCAGGGCATCACAGAGTGCTACACAACGTCGTGGAGCTTTCATCCCAATGACAAGACACTTACGCCCGATACCCACATCACTGAGCCGCCTGCTGCTGGCGGCCACGCTCGGCGCACTGTGCACGGCGGGCCTGGCCCAGGCGCCCGCCGCCTTCGCGGCCGGATCGCCCCCGCCGGCTCCCGTCGACCTCGAGTTGACCGCCAACGCCGACTCGTCGATCTCGATGGACTGGGCCCCGACCCCCGGCGCGACCTCGTATCACGTCTATCGCGGCACGGCTGCCGGCGGCGAGGCGGCCACGCCGATCGCCACGACGACGAGCCCTGAGTACACCGACGCGCACCTGAGCAACACGCCGATCTACTTCTACGAGATCACCGCGGTCAACGCGAACGGCGAGTCGCCGCGCGGCGCCGAAGACGCCTCGAAGACCCCGCCGCCGATCGGGACCGGCGGCAACACGGCGGGCGTCGCCTCCGGCAACTCCCTGATCTACTACGGCAAGGACGCGCTGCTCGGCGGATTCGACTGGTTCCAGACGCTCACCGGCTGGTTCCCGCAACCGCTCGGCTCCTCCGGCGCCCTCACGCCGGGTGGACAGGTCATTGACATGGCCTACGCGGCGAATGGCAGCATGACGTTCAACAACGTCGTCGTGCCGGCCGCAGGGCTCTACACCGTCGACTGGCGTTACGCGTTCGCGCAGGGCCTGTTCCCGGGCGTGATGAACCGGGAGATGGGTCTAGAGGTCAACGGTACGGTCATCACCAACACCCAGCGCTTCCCGGTGACCGGCAGCTTCGACGTGTATCAGGATTCGAAGCTTCAGGTGCACCTGAACGCGGGCAAGAACTCGATCGGCATGCTGGCGGTCAGCAGCCACGGCGTCTCCCGCGTCGACGAGCTGATCGTCACGCCGGCGACCGCGTCCGGGCCGGGTGCGCCGGGCAACCTCAAGTCGACCACCGGCAGCGGGACCGTGACGCTCAACTGGACGGCTAGCAGCGGCGGCCCGACGTCGTACAGCATCTACCGCGGCACCATCTCCGACGGAGAGGCGACGACGGCGGTCGGCACGGTCAGCGGCACGACGACGACGTTCACCGACACCGGCCTGACCAACGGCAAGACGTACTTCTACCAGGTCGTCGCGAACAACGCGGCCGGCAACTCGCCCGACTCGAACGAGATCTTCACCGCCCCGGGCGTGACCGTGCCCCCCGGCGCGAACCTCGCCTACAACCAGCCGGCCTACGCCTCGTCGCTCGAAGGCAACGGCACCCCGGCGAGCGCCGCGGTGGACGGGTCCTTCAACAGCCGTTGGTCGAGCGCGTACTCCGACCCGCAGTGGCTGGCGATCGACCTCGGCGCCACGCACACGATCACGCAGGTCAGCGTGTTCTGGGAGAACGCGTACGCCAAGGCCTTCCAGCTGCAGACCTCGACCGACGGCACCAACTGGACCACGATCTACTCGACCACGACCAGCACCGGAGGCACGCAGAACATCAGCGTCACCGGCACTGGTCGATTCATCCGGATATACGGAACACAACGCGCGACCGGATACGGGTACTCGATCTACGAGTTCCAGGTATTCGGCTCCTGATCCACACCCTCAAGATCGCTGCAGGGGCCTGCCGGCGCTGGGCCCCTGCAGCAATTCCTTACGCGGCCGGCGCTGCGACCTTCAGCCGGACGTCCCCGTTGAGGAACCCCTCCAGCTGGAGCGTCGCAGCACCCATCGTCGCTTCATCCGGCCCAAGCTCCGCCAGCTCGATCGACGTCGCCGCGAACGGATGCTGAAGCGAGTGACGTCCGGCCGACTCCCGAATCGCGGGCAGCAGCTTTCCGCCGAGCAGCAATCCGGCCCAACCGCACACGATCACCCGCTCCGGATTGAACAGGTTGATCAGGTTGGCGATGCCGATCCCCAGGTACTCAGCGGTCTGCGCCAACACGTCCGCCGCCACCGGATCCGACTCCGACGCGTCGACGAGGGCTGCGAGCGCCGCTTCCTCGCTGCTGGCATCCGGCAACGCGGCGACGCCGAAACGATCCAGGATCGCCTCGGCGCCCACATAAGCCTCCAGACACCCGACCCCGCCGCACCGGCAACGCCGGCCGTCCTCGGCCACGATCTTCGTGTGTCCCCATTCGCCCGCGCTGGAGGTGGCGCCCCGGTAGATGGTCCCGCCGGAGATCAGCGACGCGCCAACCCCGGACCCGACCAGCGCCACGACGGCGCTGCGCACCCCGCGCCCGGCGCCGAACCACAGCTCGGCTTGCCCGGACGTCTTGGCGCAGTTCTCGAACCGGAGCGGCAAGTCAGTGTGCTCACGAAGCAGCAGCTCCAGCGGCACCGCGTCCCACTGGAACGTCTGGCCGTGCACCCGCACGTCGGGCCCCTGCTCAACGATCCCCGGCACCCCGATGCCGACGCCGAGGACCATCCCGGGATCGACGCCGGCCGAGCTGATCACCGCCTGCAGACCCTCCGCGATGGCCTGCACGACCATCGCCACCTCGTGCTTGCCCGGATCGAGCGGATACTCGGCGCGAGCGCGCTCGACCAGCGTCACGTCGTAAAGCCGAGCCCGCACCCGCGTCTCGCCGACGTCGACGCCGACTACGAACCCGTAGTCCGGGTTGACGTCCAGCAGCACCCGCGGCCGACCGCCGTCAGACTCCTGCGACCCGGCCTCGGTGACGATGCCCTCGTCGATCAGTTCCCGCACGACGTTGGTCACCGAGGCAGGACTGAGCCCGGTCGCGATGCTCAGATCCTGACGGCTGCGCAATCGGCTGAAATACAGCGACCACAGAACAGCCGATCTGTTCTCGCGTCGCAGACCCTTGACCGTGCCGCGCCGGCGATCGAGCATTGGCTCCTCGTTAGTTAGTTCACGACTCGAAACAAGTCCAAGTCTACTAGATGACCCCGGCGCGTGGTCATCCCGTCACGGACCATCCTGCCGCCGCTTCATCCCGGCACGGCGTTCAACCAGACACCGCCGCCAATGCGATCCCGGTAGGGCCGTTCCCGACGCCGAATGTACTCGCCTCGTCCAGTCCAGGAGTAGCGACCGACACCGAGGCGCTGTTGTAGTCGGTCACGTAAGCGCTACCCGCCGCGACCGCCACGAACCACCCGCCGGACGAGGTCGCCCATGCCGGAAATAGTCGCCGTCACCGTATTCGTCGCGGTGTCGATCACCTGAACGCCGGAATCGTCGGTGACGTAACGTGTCGGCCATCCGGCGTAGCCACCGCCGCGAACGGATTCGTCCCAACCGGGATTGTCGCGACCGGCAAGTCGTCCACCGTGTTGATCACTGAAACAGTGTTGTCCAAGCTGTTAGCAACATATGCATATAAAGTTGAACGTTTGCGCGGCGGCCGTTCCGGGTAAAGCCCCGACCCCGGCGCACAGGGCCACCCCAATAAAAACACGAGTCACGGTACTGCGCATAATTCCCCCTCAGACCTGATCGGCACGACGAATAAATTCCGTCCTCAACCGAATTCATTCCCGGGCGTCTTCTGCATCGCACATCCACAGCGAGACGAGGAATACATGACCGGAATCAGGACACGTCGAGCCGGCAAGCTCGTGTCGAAGTGTCTGGCAGCAGGGCTCGTAGTACTGACCGCATTCACGCTGCAGACGGCCACCGCCGCGCACGCGTCGAGCACCCCGAGCCCTGGCAATGCGGACGTTCCGGCCAACAGCGGCGAGCCGGTATCCCGGCTGCGCCAGGAGGTCGCCGCAGGCACCCTGCTCGGCACGCACGGCGTCCGCAGCGTCTGCCCGCGCTGCGACGCGCAGATCGTCACCACCTCGAAGACCAGCCAGACGCCGCTGCGCGCCGCACTGCCCGCTGGATACGGACCTGACTCGCTGCGCGCCGCGTACGACCTGCCGACGACGTCTACGAGCACTGCGACGATCGCCATCATCGATGCCGGCGTTGACGGCACCCTGGCGAGCGACCTGGCCACTTACCGCAAGACGTACGGCATGCCCGCGTGCACCGTGGCGAACGGCTGCCTGAAGCTCGTGAACTACACCGGCGGCAAGCAGCCCGCGCCGCAGCGCAGTGGCGCGGGCGCCATGCTCGAGGAAGAGGTCGCGATGGAGACCTCGCTCGACATGGACATGGCTTCGGCCGCCTGCGCGTCCTGCCGCCTGCTCGAGATATCGCTCCCGTGGCAGGACGGCGAGGACGACAACGACGTGAGCACCGCCGACTTCGCGACGGCCGTGAACACCGCCGTCGCCGCGCACGCGTCGGCGATCAGCATCAGCTACGGCTACACGCCCGACGTGACGAACACGCACGGCTCCGATGTAGCCGCGTTCAACCACAAGGGCGTCCCGATCACCGTGTCCACCGGCGACAACGGCTTCAACGGCGGCATCCGCCAGAGCTGGCCGGCCGACCTGCCCACGGTCATCGCGGTCGGCGGAGTCACGCTACCGGCCACCGGAAAGCCGACCGCGTGGTACTTCGGCGGCAGCGGCTGCGAAACCGCGTTCCCGGCCGCCACCGGCCAGCCCGCCTCGGTGACCGCGACGTGCGGCGGTCACCGCGCGGCATCCGACGTATCAGGGGACGCAGACCCGAACACCGGCGTGGCCGTCTACGACACGTACGCACCGGGCACCGGCCAGCCGAACGACTGGATCGTCGGCGGCGGCACGAGCGCATCGGCCCCTTACATCGCCGGCCTCTTCGCCCGCGCCGGGAACCTGTCCGCCGTCAACGGCCCCAAGACGCTCTACAGCGCTCCCGCCTCCGACTTCACCGACGTCACCTCCGGCAACAACGAGGCCTGGCAGAAGTGCTCTGACTTCCAGGACGTCACCGCGACGTTGTGCAACGCGGCGAAGGGCTGGGACGGCCCGACCGGCCTAGGCATGCCGCACGGCCTAGGCGCCTTCTAGCCGCCCGGACGCACGTCTACCTCTCATCTTCGAACCCTGAAGGAAGCTCCATGCGCACGTCGTTCCGTCTCGCCGCCGCCGCGCTCGCCGCAATCGGCGCGAGCCTTGCCGCAACAATCCCCGCCACGGCCAACACAAACGCCGCCGCCAACACGAACGCCAACGCGTCCGCCAGAGTACGTCCATGCACCATCGCCAACACCTCGTTCTACTTCGGCGGTTACAGTTACGGCCTAGGCCAGCGCAGCTTCGACCTCACCCTGCTCGCGCACGACGGCATCACGTGCTCGCTCAGCGACACCCCGCTGATCACCCTCGCCGGACCGCCGGCTCAGAAGAAGAAGATCCCGGTGCAGATCAACGGACGTGGCGGCACGCTCATCCTGCGTCCGGACAGCGCGCTGCACGCCACCTTCTTCTACGCCGTTCCAGACACCCCGGAAGACAAGCTGCAGGTCAGCACCCTGACGCTCGCCATGCCAGACAAGACGTCGCAGACGACAGACTTCCTGTTCCCCGGCGACACCGACATCTACTCCGGCGGAGTCTCCATCACCTCGTGGACGACGGGGATTGGACTAGGTCAGGGCGAACAGCGCGGCTGACGAGGATCCCCTCCAGCGTGCGGGCACACATTTCCATGTCCGGTGCCGACAGGTAGTGCGTGTCCGCGCAGATCAGGAAGCGCAGCGTGTCCGACGCGTCGTCGATATGGATGGCCAGCCGATCGTCCGGACGGCTCAGCGTCTCCCAGACGACGGTGGCGTCTCGCCGCGCCGGGGAGGTCGGCGGACTCAGCCGGCTGGCGCGCCGTCGGTCGTTGAAGAAGCACGCGGTGTCCACCCTTACGCCGCGTGCTTCATCAACCGTATCCGTGAGTTCACTCAGCACTCGCGGATCGTAGTACGCATACATGCAAGCCTGAATCTGAGCGCGCCAGGCTTCGGTAACGACGTCCTCGAACGAACGCCCGGCGGTCTTGATCGCGCACAGGCCGTGCTGACTGATCGGGCTGACGATGTCCCGCATCCCTTGCCGGAAGCGGTTGTTGACGACCAGTTGCAGCACGACCGGTTCCATCCCGGTGACCTCCGCGAGCACGAGCGCCCACGCCGCCAGCAGCACCGTCCCGGATTCCGCGTTCAGCCGCTTGGCCGCCGACCACAATGCCAAGCCTGCCGCAGGTGAGTCGTAGATGATCTTCCGGTAGCGCGGCTCTTGGACGTCCGGCCGGCACGGCAGCCGCTGCGGCGGAATCGATCGCAACAGCCGTTCCCAGTGCCGCATGCTCGCGGCGGTCTGCCGCCGTGCCGCCGACGTGGACTGCCACTGTGCCAGCTCGATCGGCTGGATCGAACCGGTCACCGGCGACTTCGAAACGCCGGTTACCGGGTCGCGGTCTCGCAAGTCCGCCAGCACCACGTCGAGCCCGTAGAGGTCGAGCGCCAGGTGGTTGTACGCGACCAGGAAGTGCGTCAGCTCGCCACGCCGACGAAGCAGGGTCATCCGTACAGGCCAGTCGGCCGCGCTGTCGAAGTTCGTCAAGTCGTTGAGCGCGAACTGGTTCTCGACGGCCGCAGCAGGGTCCTCGTCTTCGATGTCGATGATCTCGAGCGACGCCTCGCCGCGATCCTCAAGTACCTGCTCGTTCGGTGCGCCGTCATCGTCGCCGAACCGGAAGCGGGTCCTGAGCGCCTGATGCCGACTCATGATGTGCCGCAGATTGTCGGCGATCCGTTCCACGGTCACGCCTGGCGGCAGCGGCATGCGGCCGCAGAGATTGATCGATCGTCCCTCGCGTTCGAAGACCTTCCAGATCTCCCGCTGCCCCCACGTGGTGGGCGCGACCGCGCGACCCTCACCCTCGAACTCGACGATGAACCGACTCGCCATAGTCCCCTCCCACCGCCACGGATCATGCGAACCCTGAATGATCTCAGCACTTCTGCGCAAGAACAGGATTATCTGTTGCAAGAACCGGATGACGCTGGCTGGATGCTACGACGCGCATGCCGCGCCGACAAGGTCCGCGAGGGAGTACGGACAGAACGGAGTGGAAAGAGATGATTGTCAGCAATGCGCGATAAGCGTCACGGATACGCGATCGCGCGCAGGCGCTCGGGATGCAGGATCTTGATGGACCGGTAACCGGTCGCCAACACGCCCGCCTCGCGCAGCTCTCGCAGGACCCTGTTCACAGTGGGCTCGGCAGCGCCGGCGAGGGTCGCTATCTCCGGTTGGGTCAGCGACCATTTCAGCAGCACGCCGTCGCTGGTCTCGGTGCCGTAGGCGAGCGCCGTCTGATGCAGCACTCGGGCTAATCGGGTGCGCACGTCGCATCCAGTGAAATCGACGCGGCGGCGGTTGGCGGACCGAAGCTTCGCCACGACCGACGTCTGTACCGCTTGCGAGACTTGCGGGTCCCGGCGAGTGCAGTCCATGAAGTCAGCGCGCGAGACGACTCTGGCGATCACGGCGCCGCAGGTCGTCACGGTCGCTGACCTCGGTCCGCCGTCAACCGACGCCAGTTCGCCGACGAGGTCGCCACCCATCCGCACCGCCAACAGCGCGTCTCGGCCGTCCTGCATCTGCGCGGTCGCTTTGACCACGCCGTCGAGCAGAATGATCACGAACGAGGTCGCGTCGCCCTCGCGCATGAGCACCCGGCCCGCGGCAGGATACTGAGTCAGCGAGCCCAACGTGAGCAGCCGGGCCAGTGCGCCCGAGCCGAGACCGCCGAGCAGGCTGGACTCCGGCCAACGCCATCCCGCGCCGGGATGGCCCAGCATGGTCGGCCCGGCCGCGTCCGCCGAGAGTTCTTCCATTTTCATTCCACCACCCCTTCGGCCGCCCCATCCCCTGAGCCGGCCGTCGGGTCCATTGTGCCGCTGCGCAGCAGCGTGCGTGCCATGATTCGTATTTCAGTACACGTGATCGCCCGGTTGAAGAGCGGCGTTCATCCGGCGTCGCCGGGCAATTCGTATAAACCCGTACTGCGACGGGGTCGCCGCGCCGGATTCGGCACAAACTCGAGATGCGCAATTTGCCTGTCGGAGGGGAGCATCCGGCTCCCGGACGCGCCGCGGAGGGAGAAAAAACAGGTGGCTGAAACGGAGCCGGGCGTCAGGCGAATGTGCATGGCCGTCGCCGGCAAGCCCGGCCTGCTGGCGTCGGCCTGCCTTCTCATCGAGTTCGACCGCTTATACGTCTACGCGTTCGCTGACGCCGGCGGCGGCGCACAGCTCGCCGTCGCGCCGCCGGGGATCGACGAGGCGGCCCTCGCCGCCGACATGGTGGCGGCGCTGCGCGCCGTGTCGGCGGCGGAACTGAGCCCTGATCCGACCGTGCCGCCGGTCCTGGCGCTGCACGTCGGAATCGTGCGCGTGCGCGATGAGGGATTCGCCGGTTCGGCGGTGGATCGCGTGCTGAGCGTTGTCCACGGCGGCGGCTCGCGCGAGTCGGCGGATGCGGCTGAGCAGCCGAGCCTGCTCGCGGCCATCACCGAGCCGTTGTTCGCCGACCTGCTGGGGGAGGGCTGGCCGGCCGACGGTTGGTACTGGCAGTCGCCGGCTGACGCGTGGATGAAGCAATATCCGAAATTGAGTCCGAATTGACGGACAGCCGGCGAGACCCGGTAGCCGCGGGAACGGCTACCGGGCCGCCACGCGTTCGTGCGGAGCCCACATGAGCTTGATGTCCCGCTCAGGGTTCTTGGCGTTGCGCGCCCAGGCCGGGCGCAACGCCAGGCGGTACCAACCCATGGTCGCCAGCGCTGCGACCGCCAGCCCGATCAGGGCGTTCGTGCTCATCACCGAGGCGACCATGCTGAACGCGATGAGGTAGAGGATCGGCGCCACGCAGCCCCACGAGGCGCCCGGAATCCGGAGAGTCCTCTTCTCGGCGGCGACCAGGACCGTCCATGCCGCCTCCAGGTCCGAGCGCAGCGACTGGTCCCCGAACCGCAATGTCAGGGCTCGTCGGACGATCCGCCGCGAGTGGGTGATCTGGTCCTGCCTGGTCACCGTGAAGACATTGTCGCCGAGTGGCGTCCAAAGCCCGGCGACCTGATTGCGCAGCGCCCGAGCGAGCAGCGCGTTGCAGTCCTCGTCGTCGGGGTCCGCATCGTGCACGCGGCCGAGGAAGTCGATGGCCGTGTCGTTCGCGCCGGTCTCGATGAGTATTGACGCGGCCGCGGCCGGGTACCTGCGGTCCTGCGGATCGAGTCGCATCGCCGTGGTGAACGCGGTAAAAGCGTCCTCGTAATCCCGCAGCAACTCCTGCGCGAGGCCGAGGAAGTAGTAGTTCGTGTCGTCCTCGGGGTCAAGCTCGATGGCTTCGCCGAGTGCGAAGACACAGTTCTGCGCTTCGCCCAGCGCCAGCGCCGCCCGGCCGCGCACCGCCCAGGCGATCGCGTCGCTGCTGTTCTGGTTCGTCGCCTCGCAGGCCGCGCCGTACGCCTGCCGAAAGCGACCGGCCCGCAGGTATTCGTAGGCGCGCGCGGTCCACGGACCGATGCCATCAGTGTCCTGATCCGGTTCCGGCTCGGGCTCCGGGGGCGCCGTCTCGGCGTCATCGAGCTTGCGGTTGTACGCGGCGCGCTTCGCTGGATCGAGCAGCGTGGTTTCGGCCTCTGAGATGGCCGCCATCCGGTCCTCAGCCTCGCGGCGCTTCTCCCGGCTGCTCACGTTCTGCATCTGGGAGGCGCGCCGGCGCTGCCGGAGGATGGCGGCCTTGATCGTTTCCTCGTCGGCGTCCCGGGCGATTTCCAGCAGCGCGTAGTAATCGCTGACCGCGGTCGGCATCAGTCGACCTCGAGGCCTTGCAGCGCCGCCGTCGCATCAGCGACCTGCATGTCGGTGAGGTTCGCCGTGCGCACTACGTCCATCGCGCCGAGTTTGTCGCCGCTGGTCCCGTCGAAGACCCACGCGAGGACCCGGCCGTCCGCGTTGAACGCGATATCAATGCGGATCGGCGCGCCCATCGGATATGGCGGCAAAGAGAATGTGCTGCTGCCGATCACCTCGACGGCCTCGGGATCGGTGTCATCGCCCTCGGTGATGTCGATCTTCACCACGGCTTGGCGGTCGACGACAGTGCGGTAGTGGCCGCTGGCGGCGGCCGGGATCTGGGTGTTACGCGGCAGCACGACGACGTTCGTCTGCCGCCCGGTTTCATCCAGCGCGAAGTTGCCGATCCCGTGCGATGTCACGTCGCTGATCCGAAGCTCCGGGCCGCGCTGGGGAACGTCGTCGCCGCCCAGTGACCGCTCGTACTCGCGAGCCTGGATTGCGGCGCCGAGCGCCACCACCTCGTCGGCGTTGAGACTGCGGTCCGGCTCCTTGCCGGAGGCGTCCCGCAGCGCGGCGCCGATCATCGGCATGTACGTCGAGCCGCCGACCAGCAGGACGCGGTCGACATCCGTCCACGTCAGACCGACATCCTCCAGGGTGGCGGCGGCCAGATCGCAAGTCGTCGACACCAGCGAGCGCGTCAGGTCCTCGAACTGCTCCCGCGTGACAGTGACCTTATACGTCTTGCCGTCGGCGGTCAGATGGACCTTCGACATCGTCCCGACGGTCAGCGCGCGCTTGCACTGCTCGGCCTTCGCCCGCAGGTCCGCGGCGTGTTCTTCGCTCTCCGTCAGGTCCGGGCCGCCCTGCGCGCGGATCTCGGCGGCCAGCTGGCGAATCAGGGCATTGTCCCAGTCGAAGCCGCCGAGATTCCGGTCGCCGCGCGTCGCGATGACGTCGAACGCGCCGTCGCCGATCCGCATCACGGTCACGTCGAAGGTGCCGCCACCGAGGTCGTAGACCAGGATGGTGCCCTTCTCGTCGCCGGTCAGACCGTACGCGAGCGCGGCGGCCGTCGGCTCGTTGATTATCCGGACGACTTCGAGCCCGGCGATCCGGCCGGCGTCGACGGTCGCGGTGCGATGCGCGTCGCCGAAGAACGCCGGTACGGTCACGACCGCGCGGTCCACCGGCTCGCCGAGGGCTGACTCAGCGTCCTCCTTCAGCCGGCGCAGGATGATCGCAGAGATCTGCTCGGGCCGGTAGTCGCTGCCGTCCGACGCGTAGTACCGCCAGGCCGGATCGCCCATGTTCCGCTTCACGTACTGGACGACGTCGGCCGGCGCGGCGGGCGCGGCCTGCTTCGCCTGCGTGCCGACCAGCGCCTCACTCTCCGAGACGAACTGCACGACCGACGGTGTGATCCGTTCGCCCTCGCGGTTCAGCAGGATCCGGGGGTCGCCGTTCGCGTCCGGAACGGCGATGGCGCAGTACGTCGTGCCCAGGTCGATGCCGATGATCCTGCCCATGCTGATTTGTCCGCCTCGAATCTCACACGTTGCGCGGGTAGGTGGCGACCGGTGTGACCGGTGTGACGGTCGGCTCGAACTCGGTGTGCTCCCACTTCCACTTGGTGATCTGCGGGATGACCCAGAACCCGTAGATGCCGAGCGTGATGGCGGTGAGGAACCACCACTTGATCCAGTTCCCGAACAGCTTGAGGGCGCTGCCGGTGAAGACCAGCCGGCGGCCGTCGATGAGGGAGTGCTTGGCGCGCCAGCGCTCCATCAGCACCACGCTGAACGGGTAAAGGAACCCGAGCGTGACCGTGGAGACCAGGGCGGCGAGCAGGGCGGTGCCCCAGAACGTCGCCGCGCCGCCGTCGAAGGTGAAGCCTTGCTGCCGCTGCTGCGGGTTGTACACCATGATGCGATTCCTCTGCCTTTCTCTCAGCGCGTCGCGGTCGGCGCCGGCGGGTGGTATCCGGGAATGGTGGTCAACTGGCCGTTGCCGATGATCAGGATGGCCGCCGTCCCGTTCTGGTACTGGGCCGCGTTGGTGAACTTGATGTCCAGCCGCAGCACGCCGGTGACGTTGAGATTGATCTGCGCTGGATGTCCGAGCGTCGGGGTGTAGGAGGCGAGCTTGAGCCCGTCGCCGTCGATCTCCACCGACGGATGCGTCGTCGATATCTGCGAGTTGTCGTCGAGCCCGAGCAGACCGGTGAACTTGGTGTAGTACCGGCCGAGGTTGTAGCCGACGTCACTGTTCGTGGCGTTATACGCCTGGATGTCCTGGACGACCGCGAACTGCTGTGGCGCGCCGTTGAGCAACGGGTTGCTGTCGGTTGACTGCCACTGACCGTTCGCCGGGGTGAGGCTGATGAGCGAGACCTGGCCGACCTGGCTCGGGTTCGGCGTGGGCAGGTTCGCCGCTGCCGAGTTGGTGGCTCCCGCACCGCTGGCATCACCGGACGACGTCGGCGTAGCAGCGCTCGACGAGTCGCCCTGGCTCGCCGTCGTGCCGGGATTCGACGCCGCACCGCTGGCGGTGACGTAAACAGTCGGTCCAGGCACCGCAACCGTCGTCGTCGAGCCGCCGCCGAGCGACGTGCCGATGACGATCCCTGCGACGAGCGTGACCGCTGCCGGCACCGCCGCCAGCAGCTTCCCGCCGGGTACCGACCAGGCGTTGCGCAGGTTCTGCATCGACGTGCCGAACCCGCCGCCGCTGCTCGGCGCATCAGGGTCCGTACCCGGCGGTTTCTGCTGGTCCGGCCCGGGCATCTGATTCCGCTCGTTCATGGCTCCCTCTCCCCAAAGGTGCGTGCGAGTGCGCACGAGTGACGCATTCGGCGCGACCACCGTGGGCCTGATTCGTTCGGCAGATCCGGTCGCATGATGGGATTGGCAAGATCTTTATCGACCTGGACTCCAGGGAATTCGGGCAGTTGACCCAAAGCCGTCCCAAGACGGGATTGCCCGCGCGAGTGGGCTGGATAGTCGAAGCGCGTGACGGCGCCAGCGATACGGAACGGGAAGCGGCCAGGGCACGTCCAGCCGCGGACGCCGAAAGGGGTCTGATTTGAACTTGCCTGCCGGGCGGCGCCGGCTCTGCGTCGCCTATGACATCGCGGGTTACAGCTCGCGCGCGTTGTACGCGCAATTCGACGCGCAGTCCCGGCTCTCCGAGATTCTCGCCGCAGCGTGCGCCGCTGCCGGCCTGGACGTGAATGAGTACGCGATCCAGCAACAGGGTGACGGCGGTCTCGCGCTGCTCCCGACCGGCGGCGAGATCGACGATCCGCGCCTGATCGGCCTGTTCCTGCGTACGGTCGCGGAACGTCTCGCGGATATCAACCTGCTCAGATCATCCGCGAACCGCGTGCGACTGCGGGTCGCGATGCACGAGGGCGTCGTGTTCGTCGCGGACCACGGCTACGTCGGCGATGCGATCGTCGCGGCGTTCCGCATGTGCGACGCCGAACCGGTGCGCAATGCGCTCTCCGGCGCCACAGACACAGACTTCGTACTCGTAGCCTCGGACACGCTTTACCAGGACGTACTGCGTCACGGCTTGCACGGCGTATCCGGCGATGCCTTTGTCAGGCACGCGCTGAACGTGAAATCGTTCGCCGCCGACGGCTGGATCTACCTCCCCGGCGCGGCCGCTGCGGCCAACTCCGAGCCCAAGCCGCCGACCGAGGCGGCGTCGCGCGCTCCCGACACACCGCTGCCCGAGAATCTCAGCCTACGAAGCATTCTCGAGGGGGAGGACTCCGGATGGTGACCACCCTGCTGATCGCACGGCGTACGACAGCTCGCCGCTCATCCGGTCACCTCGCCAAGTTCCAGCCCGAAACGCACCGATCGTTGTTCGTCCGCTGCGATGGACCGCACTTCCAACGTCTTCCCGTATCTGCGCACCCGCGTAAATACCTCAAACTCCAAGTCCCCGCTCAACGTCCGAGTTTGCCGGGGGAGTGCGAGCAGGGCTCGCGGACGTCCGCGGCGCGGCGCGTAGAGCGGGGCGCCCGGCTGCTCCTGGTACTTCCAGCCGAACTCGTCCGGACTGCGCGTCTCGTCCACAACCGTCGGCGGCCTCGCAGTCTCCTGCGTCGTGCCGACGGCGCGCGTCCGCGTCAGGCCCACGCGGACCGGACCGGCGAACTGCGAGGTGAATTCGGTGGTCGTGGTGCCCTCCTCCTGCGCGTTCGCGGTCGACCCGCCGGGCCACATCTGCTCGACCGACATCCCGGGCGTGTCCACGCGCACGACGAGCCGCACGACGGTGTAGCTGTGGCCCGGCGCGGCCTCCTCGAGCATGAACGGGACCTCGAGGGCCACATGCCGCAACTGCGAGAAATCGGTGCGCAGCCTGGTGAACGCGGGCAGCACCTCGGCCGGAACGTTCGCCACCCGAGGTTGCTGGAACAGCACCAAGCCGGTCGCGCGCACGAACCGGGACTGATTGCCGTGCCGGTCTGGCGGCGCCGGGAACTGCGTGAGCTCCAGCGTCCCGAAGTCGTACGCGGCGGCCTGCTCCGCATCGACGGCGCCTTCTTCGCCCACGCCATCGTCACCGAGCAGTCGCACCCACTGGCCCGCGTCCGGCTCTTGCTCCAACGCAACCCCCCACACCCACGAAGAACATCGGGGTCCGTACCCACCGCGCCCGATGCTACCGCCGCGCGGTCCGCTCGCGGGTTGGAATCGCGCCAATGAGACGAGCTTTCCCGCAGGACCCGGAGATGCTGAACGATCGCGCCACCGACCTGCTGACGGCATATCAGCGGCGCCGAAGGCTCCCCGACCTTGAGCAGGCAGTCGAATACCTCAGGGCCGCGCTCGCCGCGCTGCCGCCGCATTTCGCCGAGGAACGATCGATCGTCGTGGGCAATCTCGGCGGCGCACTC